>NZ_JOJF01000008.1:0-217154 GCF_000720265.1 Nocardia sp. NRRL WC-3656
CCATCCCGGCGGCGCGAGCGCGCGCAAGCCGGCGGTGATCCGGTCCACCAAGTCCGCGAGATCCTCACCCCCGGAACCGCTCACCACACACTCCCCGATCCACGAACCGCCGATACGCGACCACGCCCGCAGCTGCGCACCTCGACCTCGGGAGGAGCAGAAGCAATTCCCACAACCGCCTCGATCTATCGCTCGTCAGGGTCGCACTCGGTTCGAGAATTTCGTACCCCGAGGCCCGCACGCAACCGAGCCGCTATTGCCACCCGTGGAAAGGGGCCGCATCGGACCGGCGTATGACGCGGCCGCGAGGCATTCGGCGGCGATGGTGATCGCGGCGCGCAGTTCGGCGGAGGGCAGGGCCGCGTAGCCGATCGGGGCGCCGAAGGTGTGCGGTCGATCGGCGTGATGGCGGGCGAGGCCGTCGAGCCGTACCCCGCGATCGCGGGCGTGGGCGATCGCGGCTTCCTCGACCGCGGCGGATTCGAGCGGGACGAGCACATGTGATCCGGCATGGTCGCCGACGACATCGAGCCCGCGGGCGCGAAGTTCGGCAACCACGAGTGCCCGGCGCGGCGGCATCTCACGGCGCAGGCGGCGCAGATGACGGGCCAGGTCGCCGTGCCGGGCGAGCTCGGCGAACACCAGCTGACCGGCGGGAGCCGGACAGGTGCCGGTGCTTTCCCGGTGGGCCGTCACGGCGTCCGCGACAGCCCGGGAGGCGACGAGCCAGCCGACGCCGAGCGTGGTGGACAGAATTTTCGAGGTGGTGCCGAGATGGATGACCCGACTCGGGTCGAGGCTCGCCAGCAGTGGCAAAGGGGCGCTGTCGTAACGCAATTCGCCGTCGTAGTCGTCCTCGATGATCAGCGCGCCGGTACGCCGGGCGAAGTCGATCAGTTCGACGCGGCGGGCGGCGGGCATTCGGGCGCCGAGCGGGAACTGATGGGCCGGAGTGCAGTAGACGGCGCGCACATCGGCGGGAATCCGGTCCACTCGAATGCCCTTGTCGTCCAACGGTATCGGCAGTACCTCGATACCCGCGGCGCGGAAGGCGCCGACCGCGCGGAGGTACCCGGGGTCCTCGACGGCCACGGTGTCGCCGCGGCGCAGCACGGCGTGGGCGAGTTCGCCGACCGCCGAACTGGTGCCGGAGGTGGCGAGGACGACACTGTCGGTGCCGGGAGCGAGGCCGCGATGGCGGAGCAGATGTTCGGTGATCATGGCGAGGTAATCCGGTTCGCCGCCGCGGTCCTTGCGCGCCGACGGCAGCCGGTCACTCGCGGCGCGCCAGGCGCGACGCCAGGCCGCGCGGTCTATCGCCGCCACGCAGGGGGCGCCGGGGGCCAGGTCGAGCAGTTCGCCGACGGAATCCGAAAGAGCGCTCGCCGCAACGGGTGCCGGTACCGATGCCGGTGCGGCGGTGAGGTAGGTGCCCGAGCCGTGCCGTCCCGAGATCCAGCCCTCGGCATGTAATTGGTCGTAGGCGGCGGTGACCACCGTGCGGCTGACGCCCAGGCGTTCGGCCAGAGCGCGGGACGACGGGAGTCGCTCGCCGCCTCGCAGCCGGCCGGCCGTCGCCGCGGCGCGCAGTTCGTCGGCCACCTGGACCGACAGCGGGCGTGGTGCATCGCGATCGATCGACAGCGGGAGGTCCTCCACGATGCTCCCTTCGGTTCGAATGCCCGACCGCGACGCCAGCGCGGCGTCCGCACAAGTGGACTTCCGGAATAGCTCCTGATTGGCCATATGACAATGCCACCCGATCGTAGACCCTGGTCATATGCCAGGAACACCCACGCGCCCGAAGCTCTCGCCGACCCCGCGCAGCACCGTCACCCGCTACCGGGACCGCGCCGCCACCGACCGCGCGGCCCTGGACGAGGTGCTCGACGCCGGACTGATCTGCCATATCGGGGTGACCCTGCACGGCGCGCCCGTCGTGCTGCCGACGGTCTACGGCCGCAACGCGGACACGCTGTATCTGCACGGATCCACCGGCGCCGGCAACCTGCGCGCCGCCCTCACCGGTGACATCTGTGTCGCGGTGAGTCTGGTCGATGCGATCGTGTACGCCCGTGCGGCCATGCACTTTTCGATGAACTACCGCTCCGCCGTGATCCACGGGCGCCCGGTCGAAGTCACCGACCCCGAGGAGCGGGTACGCGCGTTGCGCGCCATCGTCGACCATTCCGCCCCCGGCGCCTGGGACACCGTGCGTGCGCCCGACAAGAAGGAGCTGGCGGCCACCCTGGTCCTGGCCCTCGACCTCACCGAGGCCTCGGTGAAGACCCGCACCGGCGATCCCTCCGACGATCCCGCCGACCTGAACAGCGACGCCTGGGCGGGCCTGCTCCCGGTCCGTCAGGTCTTCGGCACTCCGATCCCGGCGCCCGACCTGGTACGCCCGGGCGCCGTGCCGGACCACGTGACGGCGCGGATCCTCACCACGCGGTGACCGGTACCTCGAATCGTTCGATAGCCTTCCGCGCGAAATCGACCAGCGCATCGGAGGATTCGATCCGCTCCTGGTCCAGGCCCACCAGAGCGAGGGTGTACGTGTGCCCGATCCGGCACAGGTAGGCCGCGAGGCGGGTGCGGGGGAGCGCCGTCGGTTGCAGTCCGGGATGGATGGCCCGGGCGGCGACGCCGGTGCAGCGATGCGGGCCCAGCTGTGCCAGCGAGGCCGGGAGGGTGCCGATGTTCGAGCACAGAATGTCACGTTCGCCCGCACCCCGGGAGAGCCGGTGCGCGACCCGCGCGGGCAGTACCTGCAGCAGCTCCGCGGGCATGCCCGGGGGGCCGGACATCCGGTATTCGTATGCCGCACGGCACTTCTCGCGCAGGGTCGCGGGAGTATCGGTGCGCTCGACCACCACTTCGGTCATGGCCATGTCGTTGTTGACGCGGCGATCGTCGCGGGTGTCGACGGGAACGGCGGCGGTTATCGAATGGTCGGGAAAATCGCTGTCCCACAGCATCTTCGCGACGACGTGGAGGAACAGGCTGTTCGCCGTTCCGCTCCGCCCCGCCGCGGCCAGCTCCCAGTCCGCCGCCGGAAATTGCAGGACCGCGTCGGTTGTCGTCGCCGTCTCGGCGCTGCGGCACGCTCCGTCACCGGGTTCCCGTGGCACCCCGTGTCGCAGGGCGCGCGCACTGCCGGACAACACGGTGGTCCATTGCCGGGCCGCATCGGCCCAATCCGACTGCGGCGCCGCATAATCCGTGAGCGGCGAGCCGGACAGCGCGTGGTCGACGGCCAGCGCCAGGCCGCGTCCATCGGCTAGGGCATGCGAACACGTCAGTGCCACCACCGAACCGCCCTCGCGCAGCGCCGCCGCGGACAGCCGCCACCCCGGCCCGAATTCCGGATCCAGATCGTAGCCCTGTTCGTCGGCCCAGCTCAGCAGGTCGGCGGTGGCGATGCCGCCGCCGGCGATGCGCAACGGATGGGCGCCGTCGTTGCGCCGCCAGTACGGCCGCGCACCCGGAACTCGGGGGCGGACGACGCGGCGGCCGAGGGGGCCGACGCGCAGGGCGGCGTGGATCTGTTCCAACAGCCGCCTGTCGATCGGGTCGGCGGTGCGCCACAATCCCTGCAGC
Source organism: Nocardia sp. NRRL WC-3656 (assembly GCF_000720265.1). Classification (NCBI taxonomy): domain Bacteria; kingdom Bacillati; phylum Actinomycetota; class Actinomycetes; order Mycobacteriales; family Nocardiaceae; genus Nocardia; species Nocardia sp. NRRL WC-3656. Next base: position 3,601 of record NZ_JOJF01000008.1, read on the forward strand.
GCACTGGGAGTGCCGAGACCGCGATGGGCGCGCAGGAAGATCTCGTCGACTACGCTGAGCCGGCCCATCGCCGTTCAGGCCGACGATCCGTGGCGGCCCGCCCCGCCGGCGAACCGCTGCGCGCCCTCGAGCGCACCGTCGGCCAGCGCGGTGAAGCCGTAGCGGAACTCGCGGGCCATCGCCTCCGATTCGTCCAGCCCCCACTGCTCCAGCGCCGACATCCGGTCCGAACGCAGGCAGGTCTGCGGCAGGGCGGCCAGCTCGGCCGCGAGTCGCTCTGCGGCGGAACGGGATTCGCCGGGGCCGACGACCCGGTTGACCAGCCCGATCTGCAAGGCCTCGGGTGCGGCGACGGCTCGGCCGGTGAGGATCATGTCCATCGCCCGGCCCGCGCCGACGATGCGCGGTAAACGCACCGTGCCACCGTCGATCAGCGGGACGCCCCAGCGGCGGCAGAACACACCGAATGTGCTGTCCTGCTCGGCGATCCGCATATCGCACCACAGCGCCAGTTCCAGTCCGCCGGCTACGGCATAGCCGGAGACGGCGGCGATCACCGGCTTGGACAGCGTCATGCGGGTGGGGCCCATGGGTCCGTCGCCGTCCTCGGCCGCCCGGTTGGACTTCTCGGTGCCCAGCGATTTCAGATCCGCCCCGGCGCAGAAGGTGCCGCCCGCGCCCCAGAGCACCGCGACCGCCGCGGTGTCGTCGGCATCGAATTCGCGGAACGCGGCGGCCAGCGCCTGTGCGGTCGGTCCGTCGACGGCATTGCGTGCCTCGGGGCGATCCAGGATCACCGTGAAGACCGGCCCGCTGCGCTCGATTCGTACGCTCACGAATTCGACCATACGGCCCGCCCCGGCCCTTGCGTCAAGAAATGAATTTGTGATTCACTTCTTGCGTGGCGTACCGCAGAACCCCCGCCGTGCAGGCGCGACTGGACGCACAGTCGCGCGCGATCGTGCACGCGGCCATGAAGGTGCTCTCGGAGCAGGGCTTCGGCGGGCTGTCGATGGCCACCGTCGCGGCGGAGGCCGGAGTCGCCACGGGAACCGTCTACAAGAGTTTCAGCGGGAAGGCCGAGTTGGTCACCGCTGTGTTCCGGGACGTCGTCACGCGCGAGGTCGCCGCGGTCGCACAGGCCGGGGCGGAGGGCGGCGTCGTCGAGCGCGTCACCGCCGCGGTGGAGACCTTCGCCGGGCGCGCGCTGAAGAATCCCAAACTCGCCTACGTCCTGCTCGCCGAACCCGTGGACGCGAGCGTCGATACCGAACGCCTGCGCTTCCGCAGGGCCTTCGCCGAAACCTTCGAGTCCGCGATCGCCGACGGTGTCGGCGCCGGGCAACTGCCGCCCCAGGACCCGCGCACCACCGCCACCGCCCTGGTCGGCGCCATCGGTGAGGTGCTGGTCGGACCGCTGGCCGAGCAGTTGCAGAGCGAATCCGTGGTGCCCGAACTCGTCGCCTTCGCGCTGCGCGCGCTCGGCGCGCAGAAATAGGAGAACTCATATGGCCACCCACGAAGTGTTCAACCAGGTCCCGCCGATCACCCCGTTCGACTTCTCCCGCAACCCGGCCCTGATCGAGGGCCTGCACCGTGAGGGTGCGGGCTGGGCCGAAGCCGAGGTGCGCGAATTGGGCGCGCTGGCAGGAAGTTTCGAGGCGCAGGAGTGGGGCCGGCTGGCCAACGAGTACCCGCCGGTGCTGCACACCCACGACCGCTACGGCAATCGGGTGGACGAGGTGGAGTTCCACCCGTACTGGCACAACCTGATGGATGTCGCCGTACAACACGGCCTGCACGGCAGCCCCTGGCTCGACGATCGGCCCGGCGCGCACGTCGCCCGCGCCGCGAAGTTCTACACCTGGGGCGTCGCCGACGCCGGACACATGTGTCCCATCTCCATGACCTACGCCGCGGTTCCGGCACTGCGCCACAATCCCGAACTGGCCGCTCGCTTCGAGCCGCTACTCGGTTCGCGCACCTACGATTTCGGCCTGCGTGAGCCCTCGTCGAAGGCCGGTCTGATCGCCGGGATGTCGATGACGGAGAAGCAGGGCGGCTCCGACGTGCGCGCCAACACCACCACGGCCACACCGCAATCCGACGGTACCTATCGCATCGTCGGGCACAAGTGGTTCACCTCCGCGCCCATGTCGGATATGTTCCTGACGCTGGCGCACGCGCCCGGCGGCCTGTCCTGCATCCTGCTGCCGCGCGTGCTGCCCGACGGCACCCGTAACGCGCTGCGGCTGCAGCGCCTGAAGGACAAGCTGGGCAACAAGTCCAACGCGTCCTCGGAAATCGAGTACGAGAACGCGACGGGCTGGCTGGTCGGCGCCGAGGGCGCGGGTGTGAAGACCATCATCGAGATGGTGAATATGACCCGTCTCGACTGTGTGATCGGTTCCGCGACCGGCATGCGCACCGGCGTGGTCTACGCCGCTCACCACGCCCGGCATCGGGAAGCGTTCGGCGCCAAGCTCGTCGACCAGCCCGCCATGCGCAATGTGCTGGCCGACCTGGTCATCGAATCCGATGCCGCGACGACGGTGATGATGCGGCTGGCCGGTGCCACCGACCGCGCCGCGACCGATCCCGCCGAGGCGGCGCTGCGTCGAATCGCGTTGGCGGTGACCAAGTATTGGGTCTGCAAGCGTGCCCCCGCACACGCGGCCGAGGCGCTGGAATGCTTCGGCGGCAACGGCTATGTCGAGGAATCCGGTATGCCGCGGCTCTATCGGGAGGCGCCGCTGATGTCGATCTGGGAGGGCTCGGGCAATGTGGCGGCGTTGGACGCCCTGCGCGCCATGGGCCGGCAGCCGGAGACGGTCGAGGCCTACTTCAACGAGGTCTCGCTGGCCCGCGGCGCCAACCACCACCTCGACGACGCGATCGACCGGATCGGCAAGGAGCTCACCGACCTCAGTGATATCGAGTTCCGCGCCCGGCGGGTGGTCGAACTGATGGCGTTGGTGTTGCAGGGCGCGCAGCTGGTGCGCCACGGCCATGCCGCGGTGGCGGATGCCTTCTGCGCCAGCCGATTCGGTGGCGACTGGGGAATCGCCTTCGGCACCCTCCCGGTGGGAGTGGATACCGAGGCGATCCTGCAGCGCGCCTTCGTCTGATCCGAATTCGGCTGATCCGGATTCGCCCGATCCGGCTCAGCCGACCGGTTCGCTCGACATCTCCCACGGGGCCTGCGGCAGTACGTCGCCGGTCTCGAGCAGGGACTTGAGGTTGGCCAGCACGGCCGGCCAGCCGCTCGAAATGCCTTGCAGCATCTCCTGATTCGGCAGATTCTCGTGCGTGACGGTGAGCCGGACGATATCGCGGTGCGGTTCGACGAGGAAGGTGACCAGCGACGCCGAGCGGTCGGCGTCGGGCATATCCTCGAAGGTCACCACGAGGCGGTGCGGCGGATCCGATTCGATCACCTCGCCGACGACGTCGACGGCCCCCGAGCCGTCGACGCGGCGGTGCTCCCAGCTCGAACCCGGTTGCCAGTCCGACACATTCGCATGTCCCCAGTATCGGGCGGTGAGATCGGCGTCGGTCAGTGCCTTCCACACCTGGTCGGCGCTGGCATGGATATAGGTGACGTAGACGTAGTTGGGCACGGTGGTGCTCATGGCGTACTCCTCAGCCTGGTTTTTGATGGCCCGGATCGCATCCAGTCGCGGCCTGTCGAAGACGGAGATCCATCGTTGTTCGATGTCGTGGATAGGTGCCGGATTGATGTAGTGCACCCGTTCCCGCCCGCGTCGCAGCACGGTGACCAGTCCCGCTCGCACCAGGATGTCGAGATGCTGCGTCAGTGACTGGCGCGCCATCTCCACCCGCTCGCACAATTCGCGCAGAGTCTGCCCGTTCTGCTCGCGAAGCCGATCCAGCACCAGCCGCCGCGTCGGGTCGGCCAATGCCTTGAAGACCACGTCCAAATCCGGTTCGGGTTGCACGGGAAAATTATGCAGGCATTTACCTGCATAAGTCAACGGGTCTGGTGAGCAGGCGAAGATACGGCGGCGGTGGTCGTTGCCGATGTCAGGGCGCGGCGGCGATGGCCAGGCCGATCAGCGCGACCACCTTCAGAAGCTCGAGCCCGATGTACCAGTAGTGCGCCGTCGAGCGCGGTCCGTCCTCACCGGCCAGGACCCGGTTCGAACGCCGGGTCAGCGGCGGCCGGACCGCCACCACCTGTATCGCCAGCACGACCGCCGCGCCGATCAGCCATCCCCAGGTCGCCCCGCTCGGGCCTACCACGGCCGCCGAAATCAGCAACAGCGCCGCCAAGACGGCCTCGGTGATGTTGAGCGCCTTGAACACCAGCCGGCCGATACCCAGCCCGAGGGCGAGCGTCACTCCCGGCGCGCGAAACTTCAGCGGCGCTTCCAGGAAGGAGATGGCCAGCACCATGCCGAGCCACAGCATCGGCAGGAACCACAGCAGATGTTGTGCAACCGAGGTCATATTCCGGACGTTACAGCGGGGCATCGGGCCATGGCAGTGCCCTGCTCACATTCCCGGCATGAGATCAATTACGCATCCGGGCGGGGTATTTTCCGTGGTGGCGGGTCAGCGGTGGCCGCGATACCACCGAATCAGCGCATCGGTCGACGAATCCGATTGCGGTGCCGGATCTTCCGCGGAGGTGAGCAGCGGCTCCAGGGCGAGCGCCTGCTGTTTGCCCAGCTCCACGCCCCACTGGTCGAAACTGTCGATTCCCCAGATGGTGCCCTCGACGAAGACCTGATGTTCGTAGAGCGCGATCAACTGCCCGACCACCGACGGGGTGAGCTGCGGGGCCAGGATCGTGGTGGAGGGCCGGTTACCGGGCATCACGCGATGCGGCACCAGGGCCGGATCGAACCCCGGAGTTCCGCCGTCCTCGGCCTCGATCTCCGCCGCCGTGCGCCCGAAGGCGAGCACCTTCGTCTGCGCGAACAGATTGCTCATCAGAATGTCGTGCATGCTGCCGGAGCCGTCGCGCGTCGCGAGATCGTCGGTGGGACGGGCGAATCCGATGAAATCCGCCGGCACCAGCCGGGTACCCTGATGCAGCAGCTGGTAGAAGGCGTGCTGCCCGTTCGTTCCGGGCTCACCCCAGAAGATCTCGCCGGTCGAGGTTGTCACCGGACTGCCGTCCAGCCGTACCGATTTGCCGTTCGACTCCATGGTCAGCTGCTGCAGATAGGCCGGGAAGCGCGCCAGATCGTTGGAGTACGGCAGCACCGCGCGCGACTGGGCACCGAAGAAATTCGAGTACCAGACCCCGAGCAGGCCGAGCAGGATCGGCGCATTGCGCTCCGGCGGCGCGGAGACGAAATGTTCGTCCACACTGTGCATTCCGGCCAGGAATTCGGCGAACCGCTCCTTCCCGATCACCGCCATCATCGACAGCCCGATCGCGGAATCCACCGAATAGCGGCCGCCGACCCAATCCCAGAACTCGAACATATTCGCGGTATCGATACCGAAATCGGCCACCCGCTGCGCGTGGGTGGACACCGCCACGAAATGTTTGGCGACCGCGTCCTCGCCGAGCGCCGCGACCAGCCAGCGCCGCGCCGCGGTGGCGTTGGTGAGCGTCTCGAGCGTCGAAAACGTCTTGGAGGCAACGACGAACAGAGTGCGCGCCGGATCGAGGCCGTCGAGTTTCGCGGTCAGATCCGCCGGATCGATATTGGAGACGAAGCGTGCCGAGATCCCGGCATCCGCGTAGTGCCGCAACGCTTGATACAGCATGGCGGGACCCAGATCCGAGCCGCCGATGCCGATGTTCACCACCGTGGAGATGCGTTCACCGCCGGCGCCGCGCCACTGTCCCGACCGCACCGCATCGGTGAAATCGCCCATCCGGCGCAGGACTTCGTGCACCTGCGCACCCGCGTCGGCGCCGTCGATCATCATCGACGCGCCGGCCGGCAGGCGCAGTGCCACATGCCCCACCGCGCGGTCCTCGGAGGTGTTGATGTGCTCGCCCGCGAACATCGCGTCGCGGCGCCGCGCCACACCCGCCGTCTCCGCCAGATCGAGCAGCAGATCCAGGGTTTCGCGCGTGATGCGGTGCTTGCTGTAGTCGATGTGGAGATCGCCGACCTCGACGGTCAGCTCGCGTCCCCGGTCCGGATCCTCGGCGAAGAATTCGCGCAGATGCCGGTCGGCCACGGCCGAATAGTGATCGTGCAGTTTCCGCCAGGCCGCCGTCGCGGTGATGTCGCTGCTCACTCCCGCGAGATTACAGACCGGTTCCCGGACGTGCAGGGAGTGATGTTGCTGGTGCCGTCGCAGACAGTCACCGCCCACCCGGCAGTTGCCCGCGCCCGCGTCCATCGCGGCCTACCCTGAGCACATGGTGTCGCAAACCGAGTTACTCGAATCCGTCCCCACTCAACTCTGGATCGGCGGGCCGGTGGATGCCACCGGGGGCGCCACCTTCGCGGTCGAGAATCCGGCGACCGGAGAGCCCCTCGCACACGTCGCCGACGCCACGCCCGAGGACGCCGTGCGGGCCCTCGACGCGGCCGTCGCCGCTCAGGACAGCTGGGCGGCGACCCCGGCCCGCGAACGCGGTGAGATCCTGCGCGCGGTCTACGAGCGAATCGTCGAGCGCACCGAGGACTTCGCACTGCTGATGACCCTGGAAATGGGTAAGGCGCTGCCGGAGAGCCGCAACGAGGTGCGCTACGGCGCCGAATTCTTCCGCTGGTTCAGCGAGGAAGCGGTCCGGGTGCACGGCCGCTACCAGACCGCGCCCACCGGCACCGGCCGCATCGTGGTCCACAAGCAGCCGGTCGGACCGTGCCTGGCCATCACCCCCTGGAATTTCCCGCTCGCGATGGGTACCCGCAAGATCGGCCCGGCCCTGGCCGCCGGCTGCACGATGATCGTCAAGCCGGCCTCGGCCACGCCGTTGACCATGCTGCTGCTGGCGAAGCTGTGCAGCGAGGCCGGGCTGCCGGACGGTGTGCTGTCGGTGATCACCTCCAGCCACTCGGGCGCGGTGACCGAGCCGCTGATCAACGATCCGCGGCTGCGCAAACTCACCTTCACCGGCTCGACCGGGGTCGGCAAGAAGCTGGTCGAGAAGTCCGCCAACGGTCTGCTGCGCACCTCGATGGAGCTGGGCGGCAACGCCCCGTTCGTGGTCTTCGACGACGCCGACATCGATGCCGCGGTGCAGGGCGCGATGCTGGCGAAGCTGCGCAACGGCGGCGAGGCCTGTACCGCCGCCAACCGGTTCCACGTGCACAACTCGGTCCGCGCGGAGTTCACCGACAAACTCGTCGCCGCCATGCAGGAGGTCAAGCTCGGCCCGGGTGACGACCCGTCGACCACACTCGGCCCGCTGATCAACCAGGACCAGCTCGACACCGTCAGCGAACTGGTCGAGGACGCGGTCGAACGCGGCGCCGAGGTGCGCATCGGCGGTAAGGCGCCCGGTGGGACCGGGTACTACTACCCGGCGACCGTGCTGTGCGAGGTGCCCGAGCAGGCCCGCATTCTCAGCGAGGAGGTGTTCGGCCCGGTCGCGCCGATCGTCGGATTCGATACCGAGGAGGAGGGCCTCGCCGCCGCCAACGACACCGAATTCGGTCTGGTCGCTTACGTGTACACCCGCGATCTGGATCGTGCGCTGCGCATCGCGGAGGGGCTGGAGAGCGGAATGGTCGGCATCAACCGCGGCGTCATCTCCGATCCGGCGGCGCCGTTCGGCGGGGTCAAGGCCTCCGGATTCGGCCGGGAGGGCGGCTTCGAGGGAATCGAGGAGTATCTGTCGACGAAATACATCGCCCTGCCCTGATCCGGCAGTTCCCGGATACGAAACGGCCGCCCCGAGGGATCGGCACCCGGGGCGGCCTGGGGTCGCGGAGTTCGTCGAGACGATCGCCGCGTGGTCTCGAGGGGCTGCCGATTCGGCAGTCCGGTAAGTGGCCGATGCGGCCGTTGATCAGTGGCCGGGGCGGCTGTAGATCAGTGGCCGAGGCGGCCGCGGCCCAAGCGGAGCAGCAGCATGGCCAGCGTGTGACCTTCCTGACCCAGTTCGCTGAAGCGCTCCAGCACCTTCATCTCGCGAGAGTGCACCAGGCGCGGGCCACCGTTGGCCATGCGGGTGCGGCCGATGATGCGCGAGACCTCGGTGCGCCGCTTGATGGCCGCGAGAATCTCGGCGTCGAGGCGATCGATCTCCTTGCGGAGCTTCTCGATCTCCGCCTCGCTACTCGGCAACGTCGCATCGGAACCGGTCGCGGACTGATCAATCGGCTCAGTAGAGGTGCTCATACTTTCTTCTCCTCGTGTCAGAACTTCGATCGGCGTGCGGCCCTGCCCCGTTACCGATCTAGTTCCTCCACCGTGAAACAGACCTGTTCGGCCTTGAATTGTCCCCCGTCGAGTGTGCGCTCACGTGCGAAATCGGCGACCACGAATACCTTCGTACGCCTGAACAGCAGAGGTCGTGAGCGCGCTGGTCATGTGGCCAGTCTGCCACGTGGGGCAAGTGAGGCAAAGTTCTCGTCGTTGAGAATGCGCTGAGATCGCGGTCGAGAATGCGCTGAGATCGCGCCGGACTACAGCATGTCGGTGGCCGCCGGTAGCGTGGATGGACGATGGAGACGACGGTGGCGGGAACAGCGGCGGGGACGGCAACGGTGAGTACGGCGGCAACGCGAGGCGCGGTCGGATCCGCGCAGGCCGAGGGGCAGGCGCAGCGCCTGCTCGAGGGCTTGAATCCGCAGCAGCGGGCGGCGGTCGTGCATGCGGGTTCGCCGCTGCTGATCGTGGCCGGCGCCGGCTCCGGGAAGACCGCGGTCCTCACCCGGCGCATCGCCTATCTGCTGGCCGAACGCGGCGTCACGCCCGGGCAGATCCTCGCCATCACGTTCACCAACAAGGCCGCCGCGGAGATGCGCGAGCGCGTGACCGACCTGGTCGGTCCGCGTGCCGCCGCCATGTGGGTGTCCACCTTCCACTCCTCCTGCGTGCGCATCCTGCGCATGCAGGCGAATCTGCTGCCCGGCGCGTTGAACTCGAACTTCTCGATCTACGACGCCGACGACTCGCGCCGCCTGCTGGCGATGATCGTTCGCGACCAGAATCTGGATCCGAAGAAGTACTCGCCGCGACTGCTCGCGACCGCGATCTCCAATCTCAAGAACGAGCTCATCGACCCCGAAACGGCCACGGCGGACGCGGAATCCGACGAGACCGAGCTGCCCGGCATCGTCGCCCGGGTCTACACCGAATATCAGCGGCGCCTGCGCGCGGCCAACGCCTTCGACTTCGACGATCTGATCGGCGAGACGGTCGCGCTCCTGCAGAGCCACCCGCAGGTCGCCGAGTACTACCGCCGTCGCTTCCGGCATGTGCTGGTCGACGAGTACCAGGACACCAACCACGCCCAGTACGTACTGGTGCGTGAGCTGGTCGGCCATCATGTGCGACCGCCGGCCGGCGAACTCGACGACGCCGACGCGGGTGCCGAGGCCGCAGATCCGGAATTCACACCGGCGCGCCGCGACGATGTGGTGCCGCCCAGCGAACTGTGCGTGGTCGGTGACGCCGACCAGTCCATCTACGCGTTCCGCGGGGCGACCATCCGCAATATCGAGGAATTCGAGCGCGATTTCCCGGACGCGGAAACGATTCTGCTGGAACAGAACTACCGGTCCACCCAGCACATTCTCTCGGCGGCCAATGCGCTCATCTCCCGCAACGAGAATCGGCGCGACAAGAAGTTGTGGACCGATTCCGGCGAGGGTGATCTGATCGTCGGCTACGTCGCCGACAACGAACACGACGAGGCGTCGTTCGTCGCGCGCGAGATCGACCGGCTGGTCGAACAGGGCGACTACAACTACGGCGATGTCGCGGTGTTCTATCGCACCAACAACAATTCGCGCGCGCTGGAAGAAATCTTCATCCGCATGGGCCTGCCCTACAAGGTGGTCGGCGGAGTCCGGTTCTACGAGCGCAAGGAGGTCCGCGATGTGGTCGCTTATCTGCGTGTGCTGGAGAACCCCGACGATGCGGTGAGCCTGCGTCGCATCCTCAACACGCCGCGCCGCGGGATCGGTGACCGCGCCGAGGCCTGTGTGGCGGTGCACGCCGAACAGCGCGATATCGGCTTCGCGGCCGCGCTGCGCGACGCCGCCGACGGCAAGGTGGCCCTGCTGAACACCCGCGCGCAACGTGCGATCGCCGGCTTCCTCGATCTGCTCGACGAGATCCGCGCCGCGGGCGTTACCGGGGACACCGAATTCCCGGATGTGGGCAATGTCGTCGAGGCGGTGCTGGACAAGACCGGCTACCGCGCCGAACTGGAGGCCTCCGACGATCCGCAGGACGGCGCCCGGCTGGACAACCTGAACGAATTGGTCAGCGTGGCAAGGGAATTCAGTTCCGAGGCGCGCAACAATGTGGAGGCCGCCCGCGAGGAGGGCCTGCTGCCCGAGGCGGCCGACGGCGAACCGGACCCCGGTTCCCTGGCGGCGTTCCTGGAACGTGTCTCGCTGGTGGCCGATACCGATCAGATCCCGGACGAGGGCTCCGGTGTGGTCACCCTGATGACCCTGCACACCGCGAAGGGGCTGGAGTTCCCGGTGGTGTTCGTGACGGGCTGGGAGGACGGCCAGTTCCCGCATATGCGCGCGCTGGGCGATCCGGCCGAACTGGCCGAGGAACGCCGCCTGGCCTACGTCGGCATCACCCGCGCCCGGAAACGGCTCTACCTGTCCCGTGCGGTGGTGCGGTCCGGGTGGGGACAGGCGGTGTCGAATCCGGAGTCCCGCTTCCTGCAGGAGATTCCGGGCCATCTGATGGACTGGCAGCGTCTGGAGCCGACTCCGCCTTCGGGCGGACGTGGCTTCCGCCGCCGCGGCGAGGACGACGGCCTGGAACGCGATTGGACCCGCGGCGACGGCTGGTCCCAGCGCCCCGGCCTGCGCGACCGCAGTCCCGCCCGGCCCGCGGCCAAACACAACAACTCCGGCCTCGTCCTCGCGGTGGGTGACCGCGTCAGCGACGACAAGTACGGCCTCGGCCGAGTGGTCGCCGCCGAAGGCTTCGGCGCCCTCGCCACGGTCACCATCGATTTCGGCACCGCCGGCAAGATCCGCCTCATCCCGCAGTACAGCCGGACCCTGGTCAAGCTCTGAGCGGCGGTTCCGGCGGGCTCGCGCTCAGCGGCGCGCCGGAACCACAGCCTTGACCATCACGAGTTCCACACGGTCGTCCGAGTCGAGATCGGTGCGCCGGAACCGTTCGGCGTCTTCGCCGGGCGCGGTCTCGAATTCGAATCCGTTGCGGCGGTACAGCGCGATGGCGGGCTCGTTGTCGGCGAAGACACCGAGCCGGAGCGTGGTGTAGCCGCATTCGGCAGCCCAGCGCTCGACAGTCGTCAGCAGCAGATCGCCGACGCCCAAACCCCGCGCGGACGGGTCGACCCACATCGAAATCACCCTGGCCGCAGTATCTTCCGGCCCCGGCACTCCGCTGGCTATTCCCACCGGTTCGCCGTGGTGCAACGCCAGCAGATCGCGGGCTCCCGGGATATCCAACCGCGCGCGCCAGCGGTGCTCGCGATCGCCGTCGCCCTGCCATTCCGCCAGCCGGGTCCGGTACGCCCGCGGTGCCCCCGCCAGTGCTGCCAGCCGAACTCGGCGCCAGATCCGCCAGTCCTCAGCGCCGACCACCCTTATTTCGATCATGACGCCGGAGTGACCGCCGCCCGAACTAGTCGCGTTCGGGGCCGAGGGAGATGCCGCGGGAGGCGAGCCAGGGGAGGGGGTCGATCTTGTCCTGGCCGTTGAGCCACACCTCGAAATGGCAGTGCGGGCCGGTGGAGAAGCCGCGGTTGCCGACGGTGGCGATCTGGTCGCCGGCCAGCACGTGTTGGCCTTCCGAGACGGTGGCGGTGTCGACGTGGCCGTAGACCGTGATGGTGCCGTCGGCGTGCCGCAGGCGGACCCACATGCCGAAACCGGAGGCCGGGCCGGCGCTGATCACGTCGCCGTCCTCGACCGCGTAGATCGGGGTCCCGATCGGGGCGGCGATGTCGACTCCCAGGTGCTGCACACCCCAGCGGCTACCGAAGCCGGAGGTGAAGGTGCCGTTGGCGAATTTGGAGAACAGGGGGCGCAGTTTCGCCGATTCCTGGGCCGCGAGTCCGGCGGCGAATTCCTGACCGTGCTGCAGGATGTCCTGGAACTGACTGAGATCCGCGACCGGCGCGACATTGAGAACCTGCGGCGATTGTGGATTACCCGCCTGGGTGCTGACCGCCTGGGCCGCGATTTCGTGAACCTGACCGGCGGCGTCGTAGTCGGCGGTCGCATTGTGGTGCTGGCTGCCGGACTCCATTCCGGCCTGTCCGGCGGCGACCACCGCGCCGGCGGCGACCGCCACCACGGCGGCACGGCCCTTGAGCGCGGCCGGTGGGGTCGGCACCCGGTGTGCGCCGCTGAACCGCTTCGGGCCCTCCGCGGTGGCGCCGGCCTCATCGGCCTCGGCATCGTCACGCTTCCAGGGGCTGCGCAGCCGGGCCAGGTTGAACGGTTCGTTGCCGGCGGGCTCGTCGTAGCCGTCGGCGGCCTCGTAGTCGGCCTCGTTCTCGGGGTAGTGCACGCCCCGGCTGTCGTCGTAAACGGGATCGGCGGCGGCCCATTCATCGGTCCGCGGCCACTGCGGATCGGCGGTCCAGTCACCGTCGGGCCGGGCCTGGGCGCCCCACGGCTGGCACTGTCCGGAATCGTCCGAACCGGTTGCGCCCCAGGTGTTCTCGGCCGAGTGTGCGGTGGTCGCGGTGAGACCGACGACGGCCGCACCACCGGACGGCATCCAGCTGTCGGCACGCCCCGGCATACTGCGCACGGGCGGGGCCGCGGTCTCCTCGGAACGGGAACCGGTGTAACCGCCGAAGGATTGGTTACCACCGAAGTATGGATGCTGGTCGAGGGATTCACCGTCGGCGCGGTAACGGCGAGCGGACTGCGGCCGATGCCCGGGTTGTAGGCGACCGTGGCTCATCGGCGGACTCCGAGACCGGATAACGCGGGGGAGCCGGATGACGCGGGACGCGCTGCGCCGGTACAACGGCTCGCTACCTGCGGAGCACTGTGCTGCAACAAGCCTGCCGTCCTCCTGATCGGTGCGGTGTACGCGGCCTCATCCGGGTGGGTTCGCCGATGTCTTGTACCAGGTGTTCTACCAGCTGGATCTTTCGACCGAGTGACGAGTATTCCCGTCGCGCTTGTGATCTGGCTGTGACATCGACCGCATCGACGGTAACGAAACGATTGCAGGTGGGCAAGCGCTCCGCTCGATAAGGGGGTACTTGTGAGATTGATCACGTCTGGCTCTCGGAATATCTCACATCCCGCTGGGCACGCGAGTGAGAACAGACAACTACGCTATGTAGTAGCCAATGTGGCAATTCGGACCATCGTCCGCCCTACCTGGCGGCGTGTCAGCAAGCTACTCGCCAGTAGCCTTGGCCAGCGGTTTTGCCCGGGCGGATGCCCGCTCGTGACCTGCGCCACTTAGGCTGTATGCGGCTGATTTCGGCGACATCGAACTGATTAGAGTCCGACTCGACCCGCTTCCGACGACGGGCCGCCAACAAAGTCGTTGTCACAACAACGCAGACGAGACGGTGAGTACATGGATCTCTTCGAATATCAGGCGAAGGAACTCTTCGTGAAGCACGGAGTGCCTTCGTCGGAGGGCCGCGTCACGGACTCGGCCGAGGACGCCCGTGCCATCGCGACCGAAATCGGCAAGCCTGTGATGATCAAGTCGCAGGTCAAGGTCGGTGGCCGCGGCAAGGCCGGTGGTGTGAAGTACGCCGCCACCCCGGACGACGCCTTCACCCACGCCTCCAACATCCTGGGCCTGGACATCAAGGGCCACGTCACCAAGAAGATCCTGGTCGCCGAGGCCAAGGACATCGCGGAGGAGTACTACATCTCCTTCCTGCTCGATCGCGCCAACCGCACCTACCTGGCCATGTGCTCGGTCGAGGGCGGTATGGAGATCGAAGAGGTCGCCGCCACCAAGCCCGACCGCCTGGCCAAGGTGCCGGTCGACGCCGTCAAGGGTGTGGACCTGGCCTTCGCGCGCTCCATCGCCGAGCAGGGCCACCTGCCCGCCGACGTGCTGGACGCCGCCGCGGTGACCATTCAGAAGCTGTGGGAGGTCTTCGTCGCCGAAGACGCGACCCTGGTCGAGGTGAACCCGCTGGTCCGCACGCCGGAGAACGAGATCCTGGCGCTGGACGGCAAGGTCACCCTGGACGAGAACGCCGACTTCCGTCACCCCGACCACGCCGAGTTCGCCGATCGTGACGCCACCGATCCGCTGGAGCTCAAGGCCAAGGAGAACGACCTCAACTACGTCAAGCTCGACGGTGAGGTCGGCATCATCGGCAACGGCGCCGGCCTGGTCATGTCGACCCTGGACGTCGTCGCCTACGCCGGTGAGAAGCACAACGGCGTGAAGCCGGCCAACTTCCTCGACATCGGTGGTGGCGCCTCGGCCGAGGTGATGGCCAACGGTCTCGACGTGATCCTCAACGACGCGCAGGTCAAGAGCGTGTTCGTGAACGTGTTCGGCGGCATCACCGCGTGTGACGCGGTGGCCAACGGCATCGTCAAGGCCCTGGAGATCCTGGGGTCGGAGGCGAACAAGCCGCTGGTCGTCCGCCTCGACGGCAACAAGGTCGAGGAGGGTCGCAAGATCCTCGTCGATGCCAACCACCCGCTGGTCACCCTCGCCCAGACCATGGACGAAGGCGCCGACAAGGCCGCCGAACTGGCTGCGGCCAAGTAAGGACAAGAGAACATGTCTATCTTCCTGAACAAGGACTCCAAGGTCATCGTCCAGGGCATCACCGGCGGCGAGGGCACCAAGCACACCGCCCTGATGCTGAAGGCGGGCACCCAGGTCGTCGGCGGCGTCAACGCCCGCAAGGCCGGCACCACCGTGTCGCACACCGCCAAGGACGGCTCGGCCGTCGAGCTGCCGGTGTTCGGCACCGTCGCCGAGGCCATCAAGGAGACCGGCGCCGACGTGTCGATCGCCTTCGTGCCGCCGAAGTTCGCCAAGGACGCCATCATCGAGGCCATCGACGCGGAGATCCCGCTGCTCGTGGTCATCACCGAGGGCATCCCGGTGCAGGACACCGCCTACGCGTGGGCCTACAACGTGGAGAAGGGCAACAAGACCCGGATCATCGGCCCCAACTGCCCCGGCATCATCACCCCGGGCGAGTCGCTGGTGGGCATCACCCCGGCCAACATCACCGGCAAGGGCCCGATCGGCCTGGTGTCGAAGTCGGGCACCCTGACCTACCAGATGATGTACGAGTTGCGTGACTTCGGCTTCTCGACCTCCATCGGCATCGGTGGCGACCCGGTCATCGGCACCACCCACATCGACGCCATCGAGGCGTTCGAGAAGGATCCGGAGACCAAGCTCATCGTCATGATCGGCGAGATCGGCGGCGACGCCGAGGAGCGGGCCGCGGCCTACATCAAGGAGAACGTGACCAAGCCGGTCGTCGGCTACGTCGCGGGCTTCACCGCGCCGGAGGGCAAGACCATGGGCCACGCCGGCGCCATCGTGTCCGGTTCCTCGGGTACTGCGGCCGCGAAGAAGGAGGCCCTCGAGGCCGCGGGCGTGAAGGTCGGCAAGACCCCGTCCGAGACCGCCGCCCTGGCGCGCGAGATCCTGGAGAAGGCCTCGATCACCGCTTGATCACAGGTACTGCGAAGGCCGCCTTGTTCCGACAAGGCGGCCTTCTTTCATCTCGGCAGGTGAACGACGTGCTGCCGGGCAGTGGGCAGCTCGCTGCCGTGGGGTCACAGCTCGCTGCGGTGGGCAGGTCGGCAGCTCACTGTGGTGGGCAGGTCGGCAGCGGTTGTCGTGGGCAGGGAACAACCGTCGTTCAGGGTGCCGGGAGCAGGTGGCACAGGCCCAGCGTCCGCACCACCGTGCAGAACATTTCCGAAACGTCCATCCGATACCTCCGATCGTCTTCGGTGACAACACGATCGAGACGGGTATGCGGTTCATAGTGAATTCTCGAGCTTGCCGCCAGTGGCGTCGTGGCCGTGACCGGCGCGCTCGAGTGCAGTAGCGTCAAGGGCATTCAGCCTGAAAGCCGATGAAGGACTCGATAGGAGACGACCACATGTCCTACCCGACCGGGGGATCCGGGTACAACGCGCCCAATCAGACGCCCGGGCCCACACCCTCGTCCGCCCCGAGCTTCGGCCAGCAGCCGACAGGTAGTACCGGCGGCGGCTCGGGGCTTTCGGCGTTGAGCGGCAAGGGTCTGACGTTCTACCTGACCGTCGGAATCGCCGCGCTGGGCGTAATCAACTTCTTCCTGGGCTTCCTCGATTTCTCGACCTTCGACGAGGGCGCGATGAACAGCTCCAAGGAGCCCGACAAGGGCATGAGCCTGTTCCAGGAGGGCGGCACGGCCCCGCTGTTGCTGCTGCTGTTCGCGGGTCTCGTGGCCGGTATCGCCTTGCTGCCCAAGCAGGAAGCCAAGAACGGGGTGGTCGCGGCGGCTTCGGCGGCCGGCTTCCTCGGCGTCCTGTTCCAGGCGTTCGTGACGCCGACGCTGTACAAGACCGCGGGCACCGCCTGGGTCCTGGTCTTCCTGGCGCTCGTGCAGCTCGCCGCCGCCGTGGTCGCGCTGCTGTTCGAGACCGGAATCCTCTCCGCGCCCGAGGCCAAGCCCGCGGCAGCCGCTCCCGGCGCCGGCGGCTCGAGCGCCTACGGCCAGCAGTCCTCCTACGGCCAGAGCCAGCCGGCCCAGCAGCAGTCCTACGGTCAGGCCCAGGCCGGCCAGCAGGCCGCTTACGGCCAGTACGGCCAGCAGTACGGCCAGGCGCAGAGTCAGGCCCAGCAGCAGGCAGGTCAGCAGCAGGCCGGCTACGGGCAGTACGGCCAGCAGTACGCCCAGGGGCAGTACGGCCAGCAGCCCTCGCCGTACGGCCAGCCCGGGCAGCAGCCCTACGGGCAGCCGGGCCAGCAGGGTTACGGCGCGCAGGGTGCCCAGTCGCCCTACGGTCAGCGCCCGCAGACCGGTGGTGACGAGGCCGCGACCCAGCACTTCGGCGCCGCGGGCCAGCAGCCCGGCCAGCAGTACGGTTCGCTGAACTTCGGTCAGCAGGGCCAGCAGGGCCAGCAGGGCCAGGCGGGGCAGACCGGTCAGCCCGGCGCCCAGCCGTTCGGTGGCGAGCAGACCGGCAACCCGGCCGCCGACGCCACCAAGGCCTTCCGTCCCGAGGACGACCAGAAGTAGATCCGCTCCGACGCGACGATCGGCGAGTCAGGCGCTCTTCACGGCGCGCCTGACTCGCCGATCCGTTTCCAGCTGACACCCTGACATGTCGGTGGTCGTGTCGTGCTTCGGCGTCAACCGGACGAGTCAACCAGGATCCCGCGAGGTAGTTCTATGAAGTCCGCACTGGTCCGATGGGCCGACCTTCGCGAACAGCGGGCCGGCGCGAGACCGGCGCAGGCTCACTCGCACGGCGATGCGCCGCAGCAGCGGAGCGGTCAGGGCCCGGGCGCGGACGGACCCGAGGATCCGGTATTCCTCTCACTGAGTCCCGAGCGGGCCAAGGTGCTGCTCATCATCGCGGCTCGCGCGTCGAGTTTCACCGTGGTCGCCATCGTGGCGATCGTGCTGGTCACGCTGATGGCCGCGGGCAGCGGTATGACCGGCGCGTCCGGCGCGATCGCGGCCGGATGGCTGGCCGTTCATCAGGTCCCGGTCGTGGTCGGCAAGACCTCACTCGGCCTGCTGCCGCTGCTGCCGACCGCAGTGGTGTTGTGGCTGACCATGCGCGACTGCGCGCATGCCGTCTCGCCGCGCTCCTCGCGGGCCGATCTGGGCTGGATCGTCGGCGCCGCGCTCGCGGGCCCGCTGCTGGTCACCGCCGTCTGCCTGGCCGTGGCCGAGGACGCCGCGACGGCCGTGCCCCTGCAGTCGCCCGATACGCTCACCGCCTTCTGCTGTGTGGGGGGTTTACATCTGCTCGCGGCGGCCACCGGGATCGCGACCCGGCCCAATGCGCTGCGCGACCGGATCGCCTCTTATCTACCGGACTGGGTTTTCGCCGGGGCGCGGGCGGCGGCGCGGGCACTGTGGCGGCTGCTGCTCGGCGGGGCGACCCTCACACTGGTGTCGTTCGTGCTGCACTGGTCGGTGATCGGTGATACCTATGCGGCCGCAGGGAATTTCGCGGGTGTCGTCGGGTTGACCGTGCTGTCGCTGGCCTATCTGCCGAACGTCGTGATCGCGGCGACCAGCGTGCTGATCGGTGCGGACGTGCACATCGGCGCCGGGGCGCTGAGCGTCTTCTCGGTCGCCGGGGCGCCGGTGCCCGCGCTGCCGGTACTCGCGGCGGTGCCGAGCGGGCCCGCGGCCGGCTGGTGGCCGGTGTTGCTGCTGGTTCCGGCGGCGGTCGGGGTGCGTGGCGGGCTGGACTGCGCGCGCGACTCCGCCGACGAGATGCGCAGTCCGTGGGCGACGGTGTTCTCGGCGGCGCTCGCGGCGCTCGCCATGGTGCTGCTGGGACTGCCGGCGGGCGGCGCGGTCGGGTCGTTCGGCGAGATCGGTCCCGGCGTGCTGGTCACCGCGGGATTGACCTTCGCCTGGCTGACCGTGGCCGGATATCTCGGATTGCTGTGTGGGAGAAGGTTTCTCGGAATTCCGCCCGCGGTGGTCGAGCCGGGGTTCGGCGGGCGTTCCGGCCACCGCGGCCGGTACCTGCCCACCGACTACTCGCGCGACGAGTACGACAGTGACGAGAACGACCGGGACGAGTACGACCACGACGAGCACCGGGATCACGGCTACGACCCGGACTTCGACCGAGACGACGACTACGACGACCGCACCGAACCGGGCTACATCGACCAGCTGTACGACGACCCGCGCTATGTCGAATACGAATTCGAGGACGATGTCGACAATGCCGCCGTCGAGGACGACTATCCACGACCGGCTTACCGACGCACCGGCTCCGTCGAGGTGGTGGAGGTCGACGGCGAACTGCTCGACGACGACCTCGCGCCCGCGCACGCCGATCCGGACGACGAATTCGACGCCGGAAACTCCGACATCGTCGACGCCGAAGTGGTAGAGGGTGACCTGCCGGAGAGTCCCGGCAGGGGCGGTCGTTAGGCTCTAACCCGGCGGACCTCGGGTTCGCCGCCCTCCGGCAGCCCCGACGCACAGGGAGTAGAGCGCTGACCACCCCGCCCGCCCAGCTGGTCCCTCCGACCGCGCCTGCGACCCTCGTCGTACTCGCCTCGGGCACGGGATCGCTGCTGCAATCGCTGATCGCGGCCACCGAGCGCCCGGACTATCCGGCGCGCATCGCCGCCGTGGGCGTGGACCGGATCTGCGCGGCGACCGACCATGCGGTGCGGGCCGGCATCCCGGATTTCCGTGTCGCCCCCGCCGACCATCCCGATCGGTCCGCCTGGGATATCGCGCTCACCGACGCGGTCGCCGCCTACGTCCCCGACCTGGTGGTGTCGGCGGGATTCATGCGCCTGTTCGGCCCGAAATTCCTGGAGCGATTCGAGGGCCGGATCATCAATACCCATCCCGCGCTGCTGCCGGCCTTCCCGGGCGCGCACGGGGTGCGCGACGCGTTGGCATACGGGGTGCGGGTGACGGGTTCGACCGTGCATCTGGTCGACGCGGGCGTCGACACCGGACCGATCCTCGCTCAGGAGCCGGTCGCGGTGCTGCCCGGCGACGACGAAGCGAGTTTGCACGAGCGCATCAAAGTTGTGGAGCGTCGGCTGCTGGCGGAGACCGTCGCCGCCGTCGCCACGCGAGGCATTGTCTGCGACGGACGAAAGGCAGTAATTCCAGATGAGTGAGGCCCCGGTTAGTGCACGCAGGGCGATCCGCAGGGCGTTGGTGAGCGTCTATGACAAAACCGGGCTCATCGAGCTGGCCACCGGACTGAACGAGGCCGGTGTCGAGCTGGTGTCGACCGGTTCGACCGCCGCCCGCATCGCCGACGCCGGAATTCCGGTGACCAAGGTCGAAGACCTCACCGGTTTCCCCGAAACCCTCGACGGCCGGGTGAAGACGCTGCATCCCCGCGTGCACGCCGGCATCCTCGCCGACACCCGCAAGCAGGAACACCTCGATCAGCTGGTGGAGCTGGGCGTCGAGGCATTCCAGCTGGTGGTGGTGAACCTGTATCCGTTCACCCAGACCGTCGCCAGTGGCGCCACACCCGACGAATGCGTCGAGCAGATCGATATCGGCGGCCCGTCGATGGTGCGCGCGGCCGCGAAGAACCACCCCTCGCTCGCCGTCGTGGTCGACACCGGTGACTACGACGACGTGCTGACGGCGGTGCGCGGTGGCGGTTTCACCCTCGCCGAGCGAACCACGCTGGCGGCCAAGGCTTTCCAGCACACCGCGAGTTACGACGTCGCGGTCGCGAGCTGGATGACCAACGTGCTGACCTCCGACGATTCCGCGGACTCCGACGCGGACAGCCGGTTCCCGTCCTGGATGGGCGGTGTGTGGACCCGCGACGCGGTGCTGCGCTACGGCGAGAATCCGCATCAGGCGGCGGCGCTGTATCGCAACGACTCCGGCCCGGCCGGGCTGGCGCAGGCGAAGCAGGTGCACGGCAAGGAGATGTCGTACAACAACTACACCGATGCCGATGCCGCCTGGCGGGCCGCCTGGGACCACGCCGAACCCGCGGTGGCCATCGTGAAGCACGCCAATCCGTGCGGCATCGCGGTCGGCTCCGATATCGCCGAAGCGCACCGCAAGGCGCACGCCTGCGATCCGGTGAGTGCGTTCGGCGGCGTGATCGCGGCCAACCGCGAGGTCACCGTCGAGATGGCCGAACAGGTGGCCGAGATCTTCACCGAGGTCATCGTGGCTCCGGGCTACGCCGACGGCGCGGTGGAGGTGCTGCAGCGCAAGAAGAACGTCCGCATCCTGATCGCCGACGAACCCCGGCGCGGTGGCGTCGAACTGCGGCCGATCAGCGGCGGCGCGCTGCTGCAGCAGACCGATATCGTCGACGCGGACGGTGACGACCCCGCCAACTGGACGCTCGCCACCGGCGAAGCGGCCGATGCCGAAACTCTCGCCGACCTCGAATTCGCCTGGCGCGCATGCCGGGCCGTGAAATCGAATGCGATTCTGCTGGCCCACGACGGCGCCTCGGTCGGGGTCGGCATGGGGCAGGTCAACCGGGTCGACGCCGTCCATCTGGCGGTGCTGCGCGCCGGTGACCGCGCCAAGGGTTCGGTGGCGGCCTCCGACGCCTACTTCCCGTTCCCCGACGGTCCGCAGCAGTTGATCGCCGCGGGCGTGAAAGCCATTGTGCAGCCGGGTGGTTCGGTGCGCGATCAGCTGACCATCGATGCCTGCCGAGAGGCCGGAGTCACGATGTACCTCACCGGGGCGCGTCACTTCGCGCACTGATCGGTGAACACGAACGTCGCCGCCCGCCGGAGTCTCCGGCGGGCGGCGACGTCGTTCGACGGGGCCGTTCGCTGACCCGGGCGAATCAGTTCGCGCTCAACACTTTCCGGTCGCCCAGTGGCTTCTTCAGCGGAATCTCCAGGGTGCCGAAGACGGCGATCATGGTGCACATGCGCCCGGCCGCCTCGGGCAGGGTGCCGGCCTTCAGGGCGACGGTGACGGTGCTGTCGGTTTCGGTGGTGGTCGCGTCCACGCCGTAACACTCCGGTGAGCCGATCTGGAAATTCACCGCGATCCGGTCCGGGGCCACCCGGCTCCAACTGTCGAACGGCAGCGGGTGCGGATTGGTGATCGTCGAGTTGGCGGTGAACATCCGGCCGGGCTGCGGCGGATTCTGCTCGGTGGGAGTGCTCACCGCGGCTGTCGTCGTATTCGCTTGTGCCCCACCGTTGTCGGAGTTCCCGCAGGCGGTGACCAGGAGGGCCGGTAGTGCGAGGAGCGCGAGTGCCGCCGCTGCGATGCGGCGTCGTCCGGGGATGGAGTCCATGGAGTCACCCTATCGGCGGGCGCGAGGTGGCTGTGAGCCACGTCCCAGTGAACATTCTGCGAACGCCGGCGCGTAACTGCTGCGAAATCCGGGGCGCGCCAAGTAGTGTTCGCAAACGATGAGCGAATGCGGTTCTGCGCCATCGAATCACCGATCGACACGACCTCTTCTCGAAAGGATCCACCGCGTGGGCGACACGTTGCAGGTAGGCGAGGAACTCGGCCTGGGTCAGGCCCTTCAGGGCGGCGCGTACACGCTGACTCTCCAAAATGACGGCAACTTGGTGCTTTCCGAGCCCGACGGCACCGTGGTGTGGGCGACCATGACCCATGAGCGGAGCGTCGAGCGCGCCGTTCTGCAGGAGGACGGCAACTTCGTGCTGTACTCCGGCAGCGGGCCCGTCTGGGCCACCGACACCAACGGGCAGGCCGCCGATCATCTGGTCCTGCAATCGGACCGCAACCTCGTCCTGTACGGCCGGGACGGCGCCTCGCTGTGGGCGTCGGGCACCAACACCGACAGCCCGATCGTGGTCGAGGAGCCGGTCGCCGCTTCGGCCGCCGAGCAGGTGCCTCCGCCGCCGGCGGCGCCGGAACCCCGCACCTACACCGTGGAGTCCGGTGACACGCTGTGGGCCATCGCGGAACGGTTCTACGGCGACGGCAACCGCTACCTGGAGATCGCCGGGGCGAGCGGCATCGAGAATCCGGATGTCATCAACGAGGGTCAGCTGCTGACCATTCCCTGACCGGGAAACGACCGAGCGCCCCCGATGCCGCGGCATCGGGGGCGCTCGTTTGTCGTTCGCTACCTACTGGTGAACGGCAGCAGCGCCATCTCGCGCGCGTTCTTCACCGCGACCGCCACCTGCCGCTGCTGCTGCGGGGTGAGTCCGGTGACGCGGCGGCTGCGGATCTTGCCGCGGTCGGAGATGAACGTGCGCAGCAGGTTCACGTCCTTGTAGTCGACGGTTTCGACGCCGGCCGCGATCAGCGGGTTCTTCTTGGGCCGCCGGGCCTGTTCGGCGCGGATCCGCTTCGACGGTGCTCGCTTGAGTGCCATGTGGGCCATCCTTTCTCGGCGTGAGCTCTGGTCCTACGCTGTCGCGCGGGCGCCCCGACCGCTCCTGCCGGTTCCTTCCGACGAGATCTGCGATGGTCTACCAACTCGATTTGTGTACACCGGGCAGCTCCCCCCGGTGGGCCAGCTCGCGCACACGTACCCGGGATAGTCCGAACTTGCGGAGATGACCGCGGGGGCGGCCATCGGTGGCGTCCCGATTGCGCAATCGTACCGGACTGGCGTCGCGCGGCAGCCGCTGCAGCGCGAGCTGTGCTGCGGCCCGGCGATCGTCGTCGGTGGCCGGATCACGGATCAGCTCCTTGAGCTCGGCGCGGCGTTCGGCGTAGCGAGCCACGATGTCGCGGCGTTGCTCGTTGCGCGCGATCTTGGATTTCTTCGCCATCACCGCTCCTCGCGGAATTCGACGTGCCGGCGCAGCAGCGGATCGTATTTGCGCAGCACCATGCGGTCGGGGTCGTTGCGGCGGTTCTTGCGGGTGACGTAGGTGTACCCGGTACCGGCCGTCGACCGCAGCTTCACGATGGGGCGGATCTCGTTGCCGCGCGCCATCAGACCTTTACCCCGCGAGCCCGGATCCGGGCCACGACCGCTTCGATCCCGTCGCGGTCGATGGTCTTGATGCCCTTGGCCGAGACGCGCAACGTGATGCGGCGACCCTCGCTGGGCAGGAAGTAGGTCTTGCGCTGGATGTTCGGATCCCAGCGCCGGTTGGTCCGAACGTGGGAGTGCGAGACGGACTTACCGAAGCCCGGCTTGCGGCCGGTGACCTGGCAGTGGGCCGACATGGGGCTCCTTTCTGAAAATGATTTTCGACAACGGTCGCCGCAGACTGTACCGTGACGCTGTAGCAAATGAAAATCGTTATCGAAAGGGGTTCCGGTGCTGTCACATCCCGACCGCCGCACGCCCGTCGTGCTGCTGGCGGGCTTCCAGGGGCCGGTCGCGGACGGCATGGACCACATCGCGCGACTGCTGGGCGCGGCGCCCGGCACGGTCGTCGTGCGACACGATCTGAGTTCGCTTCGGGAAGGCGTGGTGCGTCGCCGGGTGCGCCTCGACGGCCGGGAGACCGCGAGCGTGCACGAACTCGCGCACGGCTGCGTCTCCTGCACCCTGCGTGCCGATCTGGTGCCGCTGCTGTGCCGGTTGGCGGCCCGGGATTCGGTGCGCCGCATCGTGATCGCGCTCGACCCGGCCTTCGAGGCGGAAGCCGTATGCCACGCGATCGACACCGTGCCCGTGGTCGACATGGTGGGCCGCGTGGACGGCCCTGCCGGTCGCGATGTGCGGATCGAGGCGGTGGTCACCGGCCTCGATGCGCGCAGCTGGCCGGCGGACGCGCTGAGTGACGAGACCGTCGACGAACGAGCGGGAGGGCCTGGTGACGACGATCGGACCGTGGCGCAGCTCGCCGTCGGACAGGTCGAATTCGCCGATGCGCTGGTGGTTTTCGCGGCCGATCAGGTGAGCGACGCGGAGCGCGACGTGGTGCGGGCGGTCGTGGATCGGCTGGTGCCCCGGGCTCCGTCGATCTGGGCCGGTGACGGGCGCGACATCGCCGCGGCGCGCATCGAGATGCTGCTCGACCGCATTCCCGCCGATTCCCGGCGCGGCCGCGTCTTCGACGCACATGCGCCGCTGTTGCGTGGCCGGCCGCCGCTGGTGGCGGAACACGGTGTGGCGTTGATCGAATTCGCCGCCGCTCGCCCATTTCATCCGACCCGCCTGCACGAAGCGCTGGATGTGCTGTTCGAGGGTGTGATCACCGCGCGCGGGCGAATATGGCTGGCGACTCAGCCCGAGCGTGTGGTGTGGCTGGAATCCGCCGGTGGCGGATTGCGGGTCGGCGACGCGGGGCGGTGGCTCGCGGCGATGAGTCCCGCGGAACTGGCGTGCGTCGACCCCGATCGGCGCGCGCTGGCGACACTGCGCTGGGACGAGGATTTCGGGGACCGCGACATCTCGCTGGTGATCCTCACCTGCGGCGCCGATGCGGACGAGATCCGTACCGCGCTGCACTGGGCGCTGCTCGACGAGGCCGAGATGATCCTGCTGCGCAATGCGCCGGATCTGGTCGCGCACTGGGCCGATCCGTTCGGCGAATTCCACGAGGATCCTTGCGAGACAACGCAATCCGACAACTCGGGCGGCCGCGGTGTCGATTCCCGGCCGAATGAAAGGTAGGACGATGAAATCAGGGATTCACCCGGAGTACCACCCGGTGGTGTTCGAGGATGTGAGCACCGGCACACGCTTCCTCACTCGTTCGACGGCGACGAGCGTCCGCACCGTCGAATGGTCCGACGGCAACAGCTATCCGCTGATCACGGTCGATGTCACCGCGGATTCCCACCCGTTCTGGACCGGCGCGCACCGCGTCCTCGACAGCCAGGGCCGGGTGGAGAAATTCGAACGCAAATACGGCAGGCGCACATCGCTTCCCGGCTCGGGACGCGGGGAGAACTGATATGGCGGTCCCGAAGCGACGCCTGTCGCGTGCCAATACCCACAGCCGGCGTTCGAACTGGAAGGCGACTCCTCCCGACCTGGTGCCGGTGAGCGTCGGGGGCGTCGTCCACAAGGTCCCGCGCCGATTGGTCGCCGCCGTCCTGCGTGGGCTGATCGACCCGAACCGGCTGTAGGACACACGTTCCGATCAGTCGATGGTTTGTGTCGTTTGCCTGAATCGAGCGACCGCTTGGTTATCGAATAAGCCGGAGTCAGCTGGGCTATCGCCGCAACTGGGCTTGCGATGTGGTAGCTGGAACGTGAATCGGCAACTGCTGGTTGGTTTTTGGCGTCGGAAAAAGTCCGGTGGAAACGCTGCCTTCCGAGGCCGATGCCGGTACCCTCGTGGCTGAGGGCGGGTTCTCCTGGTGACAGGAGAACCCGCTCATCGCCACTTTCGGGCCTTTCACCCCTGTCGCGTGGAAGAGGGTGGCGCTTCCAGGGCTCGTTGCCCGGGCTGTGGCGCCTCGTCCGGCTTCGGCCGCAGCGCGTCGAGCAGTGACTCCCAGCGCGCGATCTGCTCGCCGATCACCGCCGCCGGATTCTCCAGCAGTGCGGCCACCAGCGACAGCGGCCACGGCAATTCGGCCGGCGGCGGTGTCTGTCCGGTCAGTTCCAGCACCGTCGTCTCCAGGTCGGCGATCTCGGTGCGCAGCTCGCCGATCTGCCGCAGCGCGGCACCCAGCGCCTCGACGACCGTCCGCTCCGAAATGGCGCTGCCGTCCGTGCCATCGTCGTCGCCCAGCTGGGGCCAGCCCGCCAAACCGGGGCCACGCAGCTGAACCTGTACATCGCGCAACATCGCTTCCTGCTCCGGAGTCACATCCGGTACCTCTCTCATCGCTTCCGCGGCGGGCCGAAATGCCTGCTCCACACTGTAATTCGCGGAGCCCCTCCCGTGCACCGAGACCGGGGCGCCCATGCCGTGGGGCGACGGTTCCGGCGTGGCCGTGAGGGGTGCGGACGCCGCCGCGATTCGGGAGTGGAAGAGGCCGGTTCGCGGGCGGCTGCACATTTGCCAACTCGTGCTCATGGGCCCGAAAATGTCCGAATTTTCAGCTTCTTAACATTCCTGGCATCTTCTTGGCGGCTTATTAACGGCCTTTGTTACGTGTTCGTAATGGGGTCACGACAGCCTGTCTAAGGGTTTCGATTTCGAGCTCAGGCGCCAGGGTATCGGCGCCGCAAACTGCTGAAGAAAGTGTATGAGGGAATGAAGCTCAGGAAGTTCGCCGCAACATCGGCTCTGGTCATCGCTGCTCTTGGGATCTCCACAGGCACCGCATTCGCAGCTCCCGTTCCGGCCGCCAACCCCGATATTCATTACACGGCAAACGTTGTCGACAAATCCGTCGTGGTGAAGACCGACGCCGGATCGCTGACGACGGAAGGCAACGAGTTCCAGGTTCGCGACAACCAGGGCAAGGTAGTAGCCGGATTTCCGCTGAGCTATCAGCACGACGGTCTGGAGTACCCGATCGCCGCGCAGATCGACGGCAATCAGGCCACGCTGGTCCCGAGCACCGACCGCGCTGCCGCCCACCCGGCGCAGATGCTGCACGACGTGGCCAGCCGTTCGGATCTCGACGCGGCCAACCAGAGCGCGATCAACGAGCTCGGTATCGCCACCAGCATCGGCACCCTCGTCGGGACCGCGATCGGCCTGGCCGGCGGTTGTGCGCTCGGTGCCGTCCTCGGCACCCCGTTCCTGGTCGTTCCGGGCTGGATCGGCGGCTGCCTGACCGGTGCCGCCCTGGGCGCCCCGCTCGGTGCCGCGGCCGGTCTGGTCGGCGTCGGCGGTATCTCCGGCGTGCTGGTCGCGATCGAGTACTTCAACCGGATCAACGCGCCCGCCGAATCGTAATCTCCGACAGCGCAACGCAATCGGGGCGGGCCGTACGGCCCGCCCCGATTCTCGTCTGTGTGCGGCTCGGCCCCGTCCAGCCGGCGCGAAGGGTTCAGCCCACCGGTTGCGGCGCCCGTCCCGCGGGCCGCGCCTTGGCGGCCGGCGACGCGGTCTGCCCGGCAGTGGAATTCGCCGCCTGAGCCAGCTGCCGCGAGCGGGTGGTGCCGGTGCGGTCGGGTGCGACCAGGACCGCGGTGATCGGTACCGCGAGCGACAGCGTGCCCACCACGAAGACCGGGACGAAGAGGGTAAACAGATCGTCGCCGCCGGGCTGGCCGACCGCCGTGTCGAGATGGACGTGCACCCCGGCCTGACCGAGGTAGTGCACAGCGGTGACCGCCACCGCGTACAGCACAGCCGCACCGGCCAGGGGCAGCATCGCGGCGAAACGCGTGGTGGCCCAGAGCAAACCGATCGAGGCCGCGATAGCCAGCGCTCCCGCCGCCAGCG
Source organism: Nocardia sp. NRRL WC-3656 (assembly GCF_000720265.1). Taxonomy (NCBI): domain Bacteria; kingdom Bacillati; phylum Actinomycetota; class Actinomycetes; order Mycobacteriales; family Nocardiaceae; genus Nocardia; species Nocardia sp. NRRL WC-3656. Next base: position 31,591 of record NZ_JOJF01000008.1, read on the forward strand.
ACATCCAGATGTTCACATCGACCGATCCCTGCACTCGGATCGCGCCCATGGCGAGCAGATGCATGATCCCGATGCCGAGGCCCATCACCACGCCGCCGGTGATCACCCGCACGATCGTGCTCACCTTGCCCGTGATCACCAGTCCCGCCAGGACCCCCGCCATCGCGACGACCGTCGCCACGACCATCCGGGTGATGTCGTAACGGATCTCACCGGTCGACACCCCGATGCCGAGCATGGTGACGTAGACCGCCAGCCAGGTGCCGACGCCGCCGATGGACACTGCCGCCGCGGTGAGCCACACCATCCGGAACCGCGCGGTGACCGAGAGCGTCGACTGGCGAACACACGCCAGTCCTACGACCGCGCCGGCCGCGGAAACCCCGAGTGCCAGACCCAGCACCCAGTACCCCATGGTGAAGTAGTTCATCGCTTCCCCTCCGCTCGCACCGCTCAGCTCTGTCCCACCGTCGCGTGGGTGGCGGTCAACCGCTGAATCGCGTATTCGGTGACCGCGGCGAGCGCCCGCCGCACCTCCCCGGCGTCCCGGGCGTCGATGTCGACCACCGGCACACCCTCGCGGATCGACAGCGCCTCACGCAGTTCGGCGACCGGGAAACGCGGCGCGCTCGGAAACCTGTTGACCGCCACCAGGAACGGGAGCCCGCGCGCCTCGAAGAAGTCGACCGCGGCGAAGCTGTCCTCGATCCGGCGCGTGTCGACCAGCACGACGGCGCCGATCGCACCGCGGATCAGGTCGTCCCACATGAACCAGAATCGGCGCTGTCCGGGCGTGCCGAACAGGTACAGCGTCAGATTGCCGGGCAGGATGATGCGGCCGAAATCCATGGCCACCGTGGTGGTTTCCTTGCCCGGGGTGGCGGACAGGTCGTCGATACCGTCGGATACGCCGGTCACCATGGCCTCGGTGCGCAGCGGCACGATCTCCGAGACCGCACCGACGAAGGTGGTCTTCCCGGCGCCGAACCCGCCCGCGACCACGATCTTGGTCGAGGCGGTGCGGCTGTCGAGCTCCGGGTGGGGCGGCGTCGGAGCCGTCGAGTTCTGAAAGTGCATGGGGGGATTCTGGTATGGAAGCGGCGGTTGTGGGTGTGAGCCGGGGGAATTGGCTCCGGGCTGAGCGATCTGCGAAGAATTCGTCTGCGGTAGCGGCGGATAACGCTCGGCAGTCGAGGGCGCCGCGGCGTTCTGGGGCGGTGCCGCGGTGTCAAAGGGCACGGAGTCCACGCAGGGTCCTCTCCATCAGGGATCGCCGCTCGTCGAAACTGGCGTCTTCGCTGAGCGTGGTGTGCACCCGGAGGGTTCCGGCCACCACCAGGTCGCCGATCACCACCCGGATCATGCCCAGGGGACGTTGCAGATGGGCGGCGATTTCGGCGACCGAGAGCCGACCCGCGCCCAGACGCAGAATATCTGTTCGAATATCGCCTGCGGGCCAATCGAATTGATTGGCGTAGGGCAGTGTTTCCACGACCGCCTCGAGGGGCAGTTCGACCGCGGGCTCGGTGCGCCCAGCGGTCAGCGCATAAGGACGGACGCGTGTGGTTGGCCGGCCGGACCCGGCTCCGAACGAGCTGGACATCGCAATCGTCAGACCGCCGAACGGGCCGTGGCTTGCACGACCGATCCGACTCGATCGACGAGCAAGGCCATCTCGTAACCGATGCGGCCGATGTCGTGCTGCTTGTTGGCCAGTACCGCCAGGTGCGAGCCGTTGCCGACGCTCATCACCAGCAGGTAGCCGCGCTGCATGTCGACGATCGACTGCATCACCTTGCCGCCGTTGAACAATTGCGCCGCACCCGCCGACAGACTCGCCAGACCGGCGGTCACCGCGGAGAGCTGTTCGGCGCGATCGGACGGGAGATGCGGGCTGGTCGCCTGGAGCAGGCCGTCGGCCGACACGAGCACCGCGTGCGAGACTCCAGGCACCTCTCTGGTGAAGCGGGTGACGAGCCAGTTCAAATTCTCGTCTGTGCTGTTCTGCGCAGTGTCGGTCATGCAAAGCCTCCGTCGTTCTGCTGAGCGTTGTTCCGCCCGGCCGGGTCGTAGCCGGCCGTATCGGCCGGGTCGTACTGGGCCGTGTTGTCTCGGACGCTGACGCGGCCGCTGCGGACGCCGCTCAAATGCCTGGACAAGTTGTTGCGGATTTCCTCCGGATCCCGGGCCTCGACGACATCCTCCTGCGTCAGTCCGCCGGGCACCAGCTGCGCACCGGGACGGCGGATGGGCAGGCCACCCGAGGTACGGGTGGTCGCGGTCGGGCTACTGGCGTCCGCTGCCGCCGCCCAGCCCTCGTCGGCGGGAGACGACCAGGCGCCGGTCGGCGCGTTCGAGGACGGTTCGACCAGCCATTCCGACACCATGCGCTGATAGATCGGCGTGGGGGATTCCGGTTTGGCCGGCGCCTGAGCATCCTGCTGGTGGGCATCGTGCTGGTAGGCGTCGGGCCGGGGTGGCGCGAGGGTCGCGCCGTGGCGGGACAGCGGCGCCGGTTCGCGGTCCGGAGCGCGCTGCGCCGGGGCCATGATCGCCGTTTCGGCCCAGATATCGATGGGCTGCGGCTGCGGCTGGGGTTGCGGCCGCGGATCGGCCGGGGCGGGACGCCGGGGCGGCGCGATCTGTTCCAGGTCGCGGTCGGTCACCGGGTTCCACGGATCGGAGACCGGCGCGAAACTCTCGCCGCGGCCCGCGGTTTCGGGCTCCTCGGCCTCGGCGCGCTCGTCTCGGGGAATCTCCTCGGCGTGGTCGGCGTGGAAAACGTCCTCACGTCCGGTCTCGGCACCGCGCAGCACGCCGTCGTCGACGGGTTCCGCCGCCCGGTTGTCGGTCTCCGCGACGTCGGGCAGCGGGGTGAGCCGGGTGACCGGGGCCGCGGTTTCGGAGTCCGACTGGCCGGCCGGGCGTCGCTGCGGCAGTCCGGCGCTGGTGAATCGGGCCGGCTCCGAACTGTCCCCGAACCGCTCCGGCGGATTCGGCACCGCGGTGAGAGTGCGGCCCGGAGCGGGGAACTCGGTGACCGGGGATGGGAAGTCCGCGATCGGCGTGGTGAAGGTCGAGATGGCCGGCGGGACCACGGCCTCCGCGGGCGAGACCAGCGCACCCGGTAGATGCACGCTGGCCGTGATGCCCGGCTGCTGCGCCATCGTGGAGGTGCGGCGCAGGCTGACCGTGATGGTGTGCCGTGCCGCCAGCCGTCCGACCACGAAAAGACCCATGCGGCGCGCGGTTTCGATGGTGACCTCACCACCGGAGGCCAAGCGCTCGTTGATCGCGCGCATATCCTCGGCGGACATGCCGAGGCCGCGGTCGGTGATCTCGATCAGATATCCGCCGTCCACCGCGCGCGACACCGAGACCGCTACCGGCGTGTTCGGCGGCGAGTAGCGCAGCGAGTTGTCGATCAGCTCGGCCAGCAGATGCTCGATGTCGACGGCGGGCTCACCGGCGACGATACCGTCGGGCACCGAACCGATTTCGACGCGCTGATAGTCCTCGACCTGGGAGACCGCACTCCACAGCATGTCCGACAGCGGTACCGGTGGCAGATGGCCGCGGCGCAACGCGGTGCCGGCGAGCACCAGCAGGTTGTCGCCGTTTCGGCGCATGCGGGTCGCGAGGTGGTCGAGGCGGAACAGGCTCTGCAGCCGATCGGAGTCGTCCTCGTCGCGTTCCAGATCCTCGATCAGCGACAGCTGCTGTTCGACCAGCGATTGGCTACGCCGCGAGAGCGTTTCGAACATATTGCTGATCTGCAGGCGCAGGCGGGCCTGTTCGGCGGCGAGGAACAGCGCCTGGCGGTGCATGTCGTCGACCGCTCGGGCCAGCTGACCGATCTCCTCGGTGGTCTGCACGTCGACCGGGACGATCTCCGGAGTCGCGCCGCCACCGCGCACGACCGCGAGCTCGGCGGGCAGGTCGGTGTGCGCGACCTGCAGCGAATCGCGGCGCAGGCGGCGAATCGGGACGACCAGCGAGCGGGCGACCGCCAGCGCCAGGGCCAGACCGGCCAGCAGGGTCACCACTACCAGCGCCACATCGCGCAGGACCGTGCCGCGCGCGTCGACCGAGCGGTCCGACAGTCCGGAGTCGATCAGGTCGACCAGATGGTTGGTGGCCTCGTTGTAGGTGTCGGTACTGGTCTGCATCGACTGCACGACACCGGGCACGTTGATCGGCTCGACCGCGTTCTGACTCATCGCCGCGATACGCGTCTGCAGCGCGCCCAGCAGCACATCCGGCTTCAGCGCCGATTCCGGCTGCACGACCGCGTACTGGTTGATCATGGTGAGCTCGGCGCCGGTGGCGGTCAGGACCTGGGCCAGCACGGCCGGGTTGTTGCCGATCTCACCGCTCTCGAGGGCCAGCTGCTGCTGCGTGAACATCTGGCGGGCGATGGCGATGACACCCATCTGCACGTAATAGCGCTCGAGGGTCGTCTCCTTCGGCGTCGCCAGGGACGAGACGGCGTTGCTGACGTGGCCGTTCACCTCGCTCGCCTGTTTGACGACCTCCTGCGGCGCGCCGCCGTGCAGGCTGTTGCGCAACGTGCGCCCGGCCGCCAGCGCCTCGGTGAGTTCGGTGGCGACCCGCTTGTCGGTCGCCGAATTCTGCAGCGCCGTCTGCAGATCCGCCGAGGCCTGGTCGAACCGGGCCGCGGCCTGGTCCAGCGCCGACTGCGGAACGTGTTCGCCGTTGCCGAGGGTCACGGCGAGATTGTTGGCCGCCGAACCGAAGTCGAGGGTCGGCCGAATGATCCGCGCCTGCTCACTGGCCGTGTTCAGCTGTGAGATGGTGCCGAGTTCGTCCTTGATTCGAAGAACGGCGAATGCCGATGCCAGCACGACCGGCAGCAGTAGCACGATGCCGACCTTGCTAGTCACGGACAGATTGGACAGACTCCTCTGCCATGGCCGCGGTGCAGTGCCCATCCCGCTTCCGTCGCCTCCGCTCGCGCACGTGCCCCGGGTTCCGGCCGCCGCCCGCGTCTGGCCGTTCGGGTCCAACGGGTTGAGAACCAACTAGAGGTTTACTTTTACCGCAGGCAACATACCGCGAGAACACGTTCGCGGCAATTTGGAGGGGTCCGGCGACAACGGTCTAAAACGGCTCGGCGCAACAACTTTCGTGTGCAACAGATACTTCGCGGAACTATTTTCGATGATTCCGCAGGTCACCTGTTGTGGATGCGCGGCGTGTCGAATGGTCGGTTCTCAGTCGGCTCTCAGTCGATCCGGTCAAACTGGAGGCCATGCGTATTCTGGTAGTCGACGATGATCGCGCGGTGCGCGAGTCGCTGCGCCGGTCGCTCACCTTCAATGGATATTCCGTCGAGCTGGCGGTCGACGGCGTCGACGCCTTGGAGAAGGTCAGCGCGTCCCGGCCCGACGCATTGGTGCTCGATGTGATGATGCCGCGGCTGGACGGCCTGGAGGTATGCCGCCGCCTGCGCAGCACCGGTGACGATCTGCCGATTCTCGTGCTCACCGCCCGGGATTCGGTATCGGAGCGAGTGGCCGGCCTCGACGCCGGCGCCGACGACTATCTGCCCAAACCGTTCGCGCTCGAGGAATTGCTGGCGCGTTTGCGCGCGCTGTTGCGCCGCACCGCCCCCGACGCGGCCACCGATTCCTCGGAGACGATGCGTTTCGCGGATCTGTCCCTGGATCCGGTGACGCGCGAGGTATCGCGCGGGGAGCGTGCCATCAGCCTGACCCGCACCGAATTCTCGCTGCTGGAAATGCTGATGGCGAATCCGCGCCGGGTGCTGACGCGCAGCCGCATTCTGGAAGAGGTCTGGGGCTACGACTTTCCGACCTCCGGTAATGCGCTCGAGGTCTATATCGGCTATCTGCGCCGCAAAACCGAGGCCGAGGGGGAGCCGCGATTGATCCACACCGTGCGCGGGGTGGGTTACGTGCTGCGCGAGACTCCTCCGTAGGCCGGGTCGTCGTGGCAAGAGCTCATCCCGGGCACGGTGGCCGGCCCGATCGCGTGGCCCGGCTGGGGCCGCGCCCCGATCCGCACGAGATGCGCCCGCCGATGCCGCTGACCCGTTCGGTGTCGCTGCGCTGGCGGGTGACCCTGCTCGCCGCCTCGGTGGTGGCGATCGCCGTCGCGGTGACCTCGATCGCCGCCTACGCACTGGTCGCCCGCGCCCTGTACGCCGATGTGGACAGCCAGTTGCGCAGCCGCTCGGAGGTGATGGTCAAGAACAACATCGACCTGCAGGGCTTCCAGGCGATCATCATGTTCAGCAGTCTGTACTCCAACGATATCGGCATCGCGCTGATCTATCCCGACGTCGATGTGCCCTATGCCCCGCCGCAACCGATGGATCCGCCGATCGGCCCGGCCGAGATGGCGGTGGCGCACGGTAAGGCCGATGTCTCGCTGCGGACCGCGAACAATCAGCGCGTACTCGCCCGGCGCACGAAATCCGGTGCGACCCTGGTTATTTCGCGGTCGCTGGAACCCACCCGCGAAGTGCTCGACCGGCTCGCGTGGCTGCTGTTCACGATCGGCGGCTGCGGCGTGCTGGTCGCCGGGGCCGCCGGTGCGACGGTCGGGCGGACGGGGCTGCGGCCCATCGCGCGATTGACCGCGGCCACCGAACGCGTCGCGCGCACCGACGATCTGGCGCCGATTCCGGTCACCGGTGACGACGAACTGGCACGGCTCACCGAGAGTTTCAATCTGATGTTGCGGGCGCTCGCCGAATCCCGCGACCGGCAACGGCGGCTGGTCGCCGACGCCGGACACGAACTGCGCACGCCGCTGACCTCGCTGCGCACCAATATGGAACTGCTCATCGCCTCCTCGCGTCCGGACGCACCGCCGATTCCCGAGGAGGACATGGCCGGGCTGCGCGCGGATGTGATCGCCCAGATCGAGGAGCTGTCCACGCTGGTCGGTGACCTGGTGGACCTGGCTCGCGAGGACGCGCCCGAAACCGTCTATGAGCGGGTCGATCTCGGTGAGGTCGCCGAGCGCGCGCTGGAACGGGTGCGGCGGCGGCGCGTGGACGTCGAATTCTCGGCGCAGCTGCGGCCGTGGTTCGTCTACGGCCACGACGCCGGACTCGAGCGGGCCATCCTCAACGTGCTCGACAACGCGGCGAAGTGGAGCCCGCCGGAGGCACAGGTCGTCCTGACCATGCGCGAAACCGGGCCGGGGCTCATGGAAATCGCGATCGACGATGCCGGGCCGGGCATTCCGCCGGAGGAAAGGGAACTGGTCTTCGAACGCTTCCACCGCACCACGGCGTCGCGATCGATGCCCGGATCCGGACTGGGGCTGGCCATCGTGAAGCAGGTGGTGTCCAAGCACGGCGGCACGATCACCGTGGACACCTCCGAACGCGGTGGCACGCTGGTGCGCATCGTTCTTCCCGGCGAACCGCCGACCCCCGCCGACCGCCGGGAGTGATCAGCGGCGATCCGGAATCGATGGGCGTGCGTGGGGCGGCCCCATAAACTGACACGCATGCGTACCGTCCCGCGGAAACCCGGCTGCGGCGGCCGGATACGGCACGGAGTCACGGAGAACTGAAAGCACGGTCTCAGTCCGCTCTCAGTCGCTGTCACCAGGCTGGGCGACAGACTCGAGGAGAAACGAGAAATATGACCGAGGATTCGAGGGACAGGCGCGACGAGCCGACCGGTTCGACTCCCCAGTCGGGAGGGCCCGAGCCGACGTCGCCGTCGAGTGGGGCGCAGCCCGCTTCGCCGGAGGGGGATGCCGGGAACGCGTCGCGCGGGTGGGGGCAACCGTCGCAGTGGGCAGGGCCGTCGTCGCAGGCCGGTGGTGCCGAAGCCGGTGCGCAGTCGCCGGGACCGGCGGGTCCGAGTGGGGGACCGCAGGAACAGCCCGCGCACACCGCGCCGATGCCGCCGTACAACCCGTACGCCGTGACGGGCCACACCTCGGGTCAGGGCTATCAGCAGCCCGGCTCGTACCCCTCCGGTACGCCCTACGCCACCACCGGCGAACATCGCGCGGGCGAACCGTATCCCCCCGGCGCCGATCCCATCGGTGTCCACGCCGGGACACCTCGCCGCCGCGGCCGGGCGGGGCTGCTCGTCGGCGCCGTCGTGCTGGCGCTCGTCGCGGGTGGTATCGGCGGTGCGGTCGGCACCCTCGCCACGCGCTCGGACAACAACAACGCGCCGGTCAACAATGCCCTGAACGCGCCCGCTCCGGTCGATCCGGCCTCGGCGAGCGCGCCGCCCGGATCCGTCCCCGCGGTCGCGCAGAAGGTCCTCCCCAGCGTGGTGATGATCCGTGTCGCGGGCGCCCGCGCGGAGGGCGAGGGCTCGGGTGTGGTGCTGTCCTCGGACGGGCTGATCCTCACCAACAACCATGTCGCCAGCGGTGCCGGTCCCAACGCGAAGATGGAGGTCGCCTTCCAGGACGGCAGTACCGCCAATGCTTCGGTCGTCGGTGTCGACCCGGTGTCGGATCTGGCCGTCATCAAGGCGGCAGGTAAGACCAACCTGACGCCCATCGAACTGGGCACCTCGCGCAATCTGATGGTCGGCCAGCCCGTGGTGGCGGTCGGCTCGCCGCTGGGCCTGGCCGGAACCGTCACCACCGGGATCGTGTCGGCGCTCAGCCGCCCGGTGTCGACCAGTGGTGAGGCCGGCTCACAGGGCACGGTCATCTCCGCGATCCAGACCGACGCCGCGATCAACCCCGGTAATTCCGGTGGCGCGCTGGTCGATACTAACGGCAAGCTGATCGGCATCAACACCGCGATCGCCACACTCGGCGCCTCCGAGATGCCCGGTTCGCAGAGCGGATCGATCGGCCTGGGCTTCGCGATTCCGGTCGATCAGGCCCGTCGCGTGGCCGACGAACTGACCAAGTCCGGTCACGCCACCTATGCTCAGATCGGGATCTCGGTGCGCGCGCAGGACGACGTCAACGGCGCCCGGGTCCTGGACGTGACACCCGACGGTCCGGCCGCCAAGGCGGGCGTCCCGTCGGGCGCGATCGTCACCCGCGTCGACGATCAGGTCATCGACTCGGGCAATTCGCTGATCGCCGCCGTGCGGTCGCACCAACCAGGTGACAAGGTGAAGGTCACCTACACCGATCCACAGGGACAGAATCCGAAAACCGTCGAGGTGACCCTCGGCGCCGCACCGGCGGAGGGTGGCCGATGATCCGTGAACCGCGTCCTTTGACAGTGCTCCCGACACCCGATGCCGACGAGCCCGGGGGACCGGAGTGGTTGTCGCCCACGGACGCTACGGTGAGCAACATGGAAATCGATGCTCCCGTGGCGGGCCGGGCACTTGTTGTGGTCGTCGACGATCGAACCGCGCATGGCGGGGTGGACTCGCTGGGCCCGCTGGTGACCGAATTGCTCACCGAATTCGGCTTCCTCGTGGATGCCACGGTGTCGGTGGCCGGTGACGAGATCGAGATTCGCAATGCCCTCAACACCGCCGTCATCGGCGGGGTCGACCTGGTGATCTCCGTGGGCGGCACCGGTATGTCGCCGCGGGATGTCACCCCGGAGGCGACCCTGGAGGTGCTCGATCGAGAACTGCCCGGAATCAGCGAGGCTCTGCGCGCCTCCGGACTCGCGGCCGGTTCGCTCGACGCCGGTCTTTCTCGTGGTCTGGCCGGCGTCTCGGGCAGCACCCTGGTCGTCAACCTGCCCGGCACGCGCGACGCCGTTCGCGACGGCATGGCCACGCTCGGTCCGCTGGTGAGCCGGGTCGTCGACGAACTGTCCGGATTGGCGGAATAATCGCGGTATGACCGACCGGCCGGCGGGGGCGCAGCGCCCGGACGATTCGCAATCCGCGGAACGCCCGGCGAAGGGGCGCACCCGTTCGGCCGCCGAGTCCGCGCGCCTGGCGCGGATCTTCGGCGAGGCGCTGCCGCGCACCAGCAGCGACGAGCGCGCCCCCGACGGTGAGTTGCCCCGCTCCGGGGACGACTGGCTGCGCGCGCAGGTCCCGCCACATCACGGATAATCGGACTCTGCGGTGTCTCGGATGTCGAGGCATGTCACTGTCCCCTGTCGGCAGCCGTGAATCTCGACGTTCATCGCGGCCGACCGCAAGAACCTGATGAGAGAAATATGAATACGAACGGTCGGGTCTGGGGTGCGCGCATCGCCGGCATCGGTGCCGTGGCGACCGCCGCGCTCGGCCTGTTCTCCACCGGCGCCGCCAATGCCGGCACCTTCGTCCCGCTGCCCGGCGGCGACCTGTCCAAGACGCTGTCCGACGGCACCGTCGTGCATGTCCGGCTGGACGGCGAATCCGCGACCATCGATCCGGCGATCGTTGTCCCGGCGGTGCACCGCACTGCCCGGGTCTCGGGTAACGCCCATGTCGAACTGTCCGGCGACACCACCGTCGTGGGCGGCAGCATCTACCCCGGGTACACCGTGGGCTGCCAGGTCGACATCTCCGGTGTCGGCGTCGACGGCGGTCCCGGCGCGAGCATGGATTGGAGCGACGGCGAGAACGCCAAGCCCGACGCCGGCGGAAATATCGGCGGCAACCTGATTCTCGCGCCGGGCCAGGCGAAGTCGTTCTATGTCCTCGACATCGAGGAGAAGGACGACGTCGCCCAGGATGTGCACAAGCCCCGCAACAAGTTCCGGGGTGACAGCGGTTCGGTGGCCTGGTCCGACGAAACCATCGGCCTGACCGGATGTGGCGGTGACGCGCAGGCGCGCGCATTCGTCAGCGTCGAGGTCGAGACCGACAACGTCATCTCATGGGTGACGCTGTGGGGCGAGCCGTTCAGCCTGGGCTGAGCTCGAGCCGGATACACCTGGCGGCCTGCGGATTCGATCTCAGAACTCGTGCCGGCCGCCGGCGCTCTTGCTGCCTTCCGAGAGCAGATCGCGGATCTCGACGAGCAGTGCGACCTCGGTCATCACCGCTTCCTTCTCGGTGCCGAATCGCTTCATCAGGCGGCCCGCCGGCAGGATCAGGATGAAGTACAAAATCGCCGCGATGAGAATGAAGTTGACCACGGCGGTGACGATCGGGCCGAGTGCGATGAACGTGGACGGCTTACTGGAATCCAGATAGAAGCCCCAGCCGTGTTCGTTCGCGCCGCCGAACAAATCCAAGAGGGGATTGACGATTCCGCTCACGATGGCGGTGACGACCGCGGTGAACGCGGTACCGATGACCACCGCAACCGCCAGATCGATCACGTTCCCGCGGAGCAGGAAATCCCTGAAACCCTTCAGCATTGCGGCTCCTGTCTCATCCGGCGTGCCCCCGCCTCGCCGTTCGGTCTGGTCGTGGCATCCGATGCGATCGCTTTCCGCTATCGAATGAGGTACTCGGGATGCTAACGGACAGTTACGGCAAATGCTTGGCGAACACAGCGAACATCAGTGAAACACCACGGTCAGCGCCGTCTGCAACGAGGCGGCCGCGACGGTGGTCGCATGGCCCGGATCGAGTGCCAGCAGCACGATTCGTTCGGGGGCGGAGCGGGTCCGGGAGCCCGCGTCGGCGGCGCCGGAGATCAAGACCACCGCGGCATCGATGGCGAGGGTGTGCGCGGACGGTGAACGCCCCCGTGGCGCAACCGTATCCGGATCGCCGTGGCCGTCGGTCTCTTCCGCGGCGACCACGTCCACCCGGTCGCCGGGCCGAAGAATATCCGCAATTGCGTTGTCCGCCAATCGCATCGGCACGATCCGGGCATTCGGCACACCGGTCGCCGCGGCTGCCAGCCGCGGGCCGACGATCCGGAGATCGGTCAGTATTTCCCCGGTGTGCACGGCGCCCGTGGAGGTCGCGCCGAGCAGTTTCGCGGGATCGGTGACGGCGCCGTCCGGTATCGCGTCGGGTGGCAGGTCCACGCGCCGCAGATCCGCGGGGGACAGCACCTGTCCGGGCGCGACATCCCGCGCAGCGACGACGACCGGCGTGCGATGCCCGGCGGGGTCGCCGCGCAGGGCGACGACGGCCGCGGCGGCGGCCAGTCCGACCGCCGACAGTCGCCGTATCAGCGTCAGATCGAGCCAGGGTGGCCGTATCCGGGACAGAAATTCGGTGCCGCGAGCACGGCCGAGATCGGTATCGAGGGGGCGTAGACGATCGAATCGCAAGGTTCGCATACCGGCCACCGTAGGGGCCGCAGCAGCTCGGTCATCCCGGAAAAGAGCAGGTCAGAACTTCTCTGTGGATAACGAAGAGGCTGTGGACAACCGGAGACCGGCGCGGACAGAAGACAATGGCCGACCGGGCGGTCCGTGGCCTCCCGGTGCGGGCCGGGTCAGGCGACGGCGGTGCTGGTCGACGAGGAGCTCGACGACGAACCCGAGCTGCTCGACGAGCCGGCCGAGCTGCTCGAGGCGGACGAATCACTCGACTTGGATTCGCTCGACTTCGCGGCGGGCTCACTGGCCGACGAGGAGCCGTTGCGGCTGTCGGTGCGGTAGAAGCCGCTGCCCTTGAAGACGATGCCGACCGAGTTGAACAGCTTGCGCAGCTTGCCGTTGCACTTCTCGCAGGTGGTCAGGGCGTCATCGGAGAACGACTGCACGATGTCGAACTTGTCGCCACACTGCGTGCACTGATACGAGTAAGTAGGCACCTGCGAACCTCCACGGTTTTCGTCTTTTAGCACTCTACAGCCGACAGTGCCAACAGTGCCAATCCGGTATTGATTCCCATGGTGCCGGTGCGGTCGGGCGCCGGCGCGGTGGTCTCGCTCTCACCGTGGCACCGGGCGGACGTCGATCCGTCGATCGTCCGCGCCGAGCGTGCACAGCCCGGCCTCCGGCAGCAAGGCCCACCCCATCCGCCGATCGTGGGGTTCCTCCGGCAACACATCCAGCAGTTCCGAGTCCCGGACGACGGCCACCAGGCGTGCGTCCGGTCGCGCCGCGGGCAGTGTCCGGTCGTAGTAGCCGGCGCCTCGTCCCAACCGCACGCCGCGCCGATCGACGGCGAGCGCCGGCATCACGATCACCTCCGGCCACTCGATCGCCGCCACGCCCAGCGGCGGCCCCTCGGGCTCGAGCAGGCCGTAGCGGGCGCGCCGCAGCCCCTCGATTCCGGTGTACTCCGCCCAGTCCAGTGGCCCGGGCGGTCCGGTCACGGGGACCATCACCCGAGCCCCCGCGGCCCGCAGCGCGTCGAGCATCGCCACCGAACCGGGTTCACCCGCGACCGGAAGATACCCGGCCACCCACTCCGAGCCCGGAGCGCCCGAGCCGGATCCGCTCGCCGGGCGGCGCCGCTCGCCACCGGACCCATCGATACGCGACCGGTCGATGTCCAGTACCCGCGACACGGAACGGGCCAGGGCGTCCGCCTCCGCGGCCCTGACCTCCGGCGGCACCGCCGCCCGGGCGGCCAGCAATTCCGCTCGCCACCGCCCCTTGTCCCGCTGACCGGCGATCTCCACAGGCTCACCCTAGGTGGGCGAACGGTGAGTTTGCCCGCTCCCGTGTTTCCAGGTGCGCTCGGCGGGGAATCGCTGACCCGACGCGGTATCGCGAACACGCTGGTAACGCAGTGAAACCATGGTTGCGGCCGGTTCCCCGACGGGTAGTCGCGGGGGCCGGCGGCGGACCTCGGCAGGGTTGCTGCCGCACCGTTTCGGTGCGACGGCGCCGCCGCGGCCGCCTAGGCTTCCCAGATGCCGGGCCGGTGTTGAGCCGGTCCGACGACAAGAGCGATGGATAGGGTGTGCACTTATGACAGCTGACGCCGGATCGGACGCGACGCAGGCCGTGAGTTCCTGCTTCCGTACCGCGGTGGTCCCCGCGGCCGGACTCGGGACACGGTTCCTGCCCGCGACCAAGACCGTGCCGAAAGAGCTGCTGCCGGTGGTGGACACGCCCGGTATCGAATTGGTGGCCGCCGAGGCCGCCGGATCGGGCGCCGAGCGGCTGGTCATCGTGACCTCGCCCGGTAAGGACGGGGTCGTCGCCCACTTCGTCGAGGACCTGGTGCTGGAGAGCACGCTCGCCGAGCGCGGGAAGTTCCAGCTGCTGGAGAAGGTGCGCAAGGCTCCGGGCCTGCTCGATGTGACCTCGGTGGTGCAGGACGAGCCGCTCGGGCTGGGCCATGCCGTCGCCCAGGCCGAGCAGGCGCTCGATCCCGACGAGGACGCCATCGCGGTGCTGCTGCCCGACGATCTGGTGCTGCCCTGCGGCGTCCTCGACGTGATGAGCCGTGTCCGCCGCAAACGTGGCGGCACGGTGCTGTGCGCGATCGACGTCCCGAAGCAGGAGGTCAGCGCCTACGGTGTCTTCGACGTGGAGCCGGTGACCGACAGTACGAACCCCGACGTGCTGCGCGTGGTCGGCATGGTGGAGAAGCCGGCGCTCGAGGAGGCGCCGTCGACCTTCACCGCCGCGGGCCGGTATCTGCTCGATCGCGCGATCTTCGACGCGCTGCGCCGCATCGAGCCGGGTGCGGGCGGTGAGCTGCAGCTCACCGACGCCGTATCGCTGCTGATCGCGGAGGGACATCCGGTACATGTCGTTGTCCACCGTGGGTCGCGCCACGACCTCGGCAACCCTGGCGGTTATCTTCGTGCTGCGGTCGATTTCGCTTTGGAGCGAGACGAATACGGCCCCGCCTTGCGCGAGTGGTTGCAGCGTCGGCTTGCTCCGGATTGGAACCCGCAGCTGATCTCGTCGTGACGACGGGGTCGGCCGGGTCCCGTCACCGCGGGACCGGGTGATCAGTCGGAGTAAAGGGGAAGGGCGGCATGCGCTCGGTTGAGGACCAGCAGATCAAGGTGACCGCGGCGGCCGTGGCCCCGCGGCCGGTCCGGGTCGCGATCTCCGAGGCTCAGGGTCTGCTGTGTGCCGAGGATGTGGTCACCGAGCGTCCGCTGCCCGGATTCGATCAGGCCGCCATCGACGGTTACGCCGTGCGCAGCGTGGACGTGCAGGGCGCCGGCGCCGACATCCGCACCGAGGACGGCGATCCGATCGAGCTGACGCTGCCGGTGGTCGGCGAGGTCGCGGCCGGTTCGCGCCAGCCGATCCGACTGCAGCCGCGGCAATCGGTGCGCATCGATACCGGCGCGCCGCTGCCGACGCTCGCCGACGCCGTGCTGCCGCTGGATTTCACCGACGGTGGCCGGGCCCGGATCAAGATCTACGAGCCGGTTCGCTCCGGCGATTACGTGCGGCGCATCGGTGACGACGTGCAACCCGGCGATATCGCGGTCCGGGCGGGCACCATCATCGGCGCGGCGCAGGTCGGCCTGCTGGCGGCGGTCGGCCGGGACAAGGTGCTGGTGCATCCCCGGCCGCGGCTGTCGGTGATCTCGATCGGTGGTGAGCTGGTCGACATCGATCGCACGCCCGGTCCGGGACAGGTCTACGACGTGAACTCCTACGCACTCGCCGCCGCCGCCCGCGACGCCGGCGCCGACGTGAATCGGGTCGGCATCGTCAGCGCCGATCCCAAGCGCCTGCGTGATGTGGTCGAGGGACAGCTCGTGCGTTCGGAGGTCGTCGTGATCGCGGGTGCGGTCGGCGGCTGGGCCTCCGAGCAGATCCGCGAGGCCCTGGAGGGGCTGGGTGAGCTGACCATCGACCGGGTGGCCATGCATCCGGGCTCGGTACAGGGCTTCGGCCGGCTCGGCCGCGACGAGGTGCCGACCTTCCTCCTCCCGTCGAATCCCGTTGGCGCCCTGGTCGTTTTCGAGATCATGGTGCGACCGCTGATCCGGATCGCGCTGGGCCGCCGGCATCCGATGCGCCGCGTGGTGCGGGCCCGCACGATCATGCCGATCACCTCGATGGAGGGCCGCCGCGGATACCTGCGCGCCCAACTGATGCGCGACGAGCAGACCGGTGAATACCTGGTGCAGCCGCTGGGTGTGAACGGCTCGTCGCATCTGCTCTCGACCCTGGCCGAGGCCAACAGCCTGATCGTCATCGACCCGGAGGTCACTGATATTCGCACCGGTGACGAGGTCCAGGTCGCATTTCTCGCACAGCGCGGGTGATCTGTGGACATGAACGTATTCCGGGCCGCCCAGCATCCGGGCTGGCCCGCACATCTCGGTCCGGTTCGAGTCGCGGGTGGGCGGGTGACCCTGCGCCCGATCCGGCTGCGGGACGCGGCCGCCTGGTCGCGAATCCGCCTGCGCGACCGCGAACATCTGGAGCCGTGGGAGCCGACCGGCCGGGGTAGCTGGGAGGCGCGCAATCACGCCTCCAACTGGCCCTCGCTGTGGTCGAGTCTGAAGGCCGAGGCGCGCCGGGGAGCGATGGTGCCGTTGGTGATCGAGGTGGACGGATCCTTCGGCGGCCAGCTGACCATCGGCAACATCGTGCGGGGTGCGTTGCGTTCGGCCTGGATCGGCTACTGGGTCGCCAAGGACGTCGGCGGCCAGGGTGTCGCCACCGCCGCGCTGGCGATGGGACTGGACCACTGCTTCGGTCCCGTGGGCCTGCACCGGGTGGAGGCGACGGTGCGCCCGGAGAATCTGGCCAGCCAGGCGGTGCTGCGCAATGTGGGCTTCCGCGAGGAGGGCACGTTGCGGCGCTATCTGGACGTCGACGGCGCGTGGCGCGACCATCTGCTGGTCGCGATGACCGTCGAGGAGGTGTCCGGCACGGTTGTCGATCGCCTCATCCGCTCGGGTCGTGCCACGCCGCCGTGAGCGGCCCGGTCGCGCGGCGTTTTCGGCGGCGACGCGCCCGGGCCTGGTGATGACCGCCTTGTGACGGGTGGGGCAGGTGTGGGCGGCGCGCCTTCGGGATATTCCTGTGACGCCGCATTAACCTACGGACGTCGGTGGTGCGTCCGGTGCCAGGACGAAACAGGTGGCGAGAACCTGCCCAGCGGTCGAGAAGGGACAGTGGTCAGGCGGGGACGGAGGTGGGAGCGCGATGCCGAATTCGATCTTGTGGATCGCGCTCGTCGTGCTCTGGGTCTTCGTGCTGTTCCCGATGCTGGCCGATCGGCATCCGCGGATCCGCCGCACCACGGACGTGGCCCTGGCAACCCGGGTGCTGCATCGAGGTGGTACCAGACGACGTGCGAAGAAAGGGCCGGCCACCGGGCATGAGACCGATCCGGACTGGGTACCGACCCCTCGGCAGAAAAGGCTTTCCCACGGCGATGATGCGGAGGACCGGATGACGACATCGGCCGATGAGCCCGTCATCGAGGACGACCGGAACGCACCCGAGCGCGCCGAATCGGAGGTGACGCGGGCCCACCGGAGCGCCGGTGATCCGCCCGGTCGCGCCGACGGGGGCGGCGAGGAGCACGCCCGTGAAACCCCCGGCGACGCCGTCGATGCCGAGCCGGGCGACGAACACGACGACTTCGGCGAAGTCGATGGCGACGGCGACGGCGATCCCGCCGGAGACGCCCGCGCCGACGATCCGGACGCTGCCGAGGATGGTGAAGAGGCCGACGACCTCCCGGCCGCCGCCGGGACCGAGGATCGCCCGCAGGCGAGCATGGCCCGCATCCCACCCGCTCCGAACGCGGCTGTTCCGGCCCGGCGCGGCGATGTGGATCCGGACGACGAGCGCGACGAGCTCGATGATCTCGACGACGGCGCCGACGGCGAACCCGGATCGGCCGCACGCGATTTCGTCCCCTCCCGGCGTGGCCGCGGCGGGTTCGATCCGGAGGCCGACGCCATCGCGCGCGCGGCCCGGTATCGCTTCCGGCAGCGCACCGCACTCGGACTGATCCTGAGCACACTGCTTTTCGGCGCCTTCGCGATCGCCGTGAGCGCGACCCTGTGGTGGGGGTGTGCGCTTTCGGTCGTGGCCTTCGGGGGCTATCTGGCCTACCTGCGGCGTCAGGTGCGCTTCGAGGAGGACATCCGCCGCCGCCGCGCGGCACGGCTGTCCGGAGCGCAGCAGCGCCCCGCCGAGAACGCCGAAGCCGTTGCGCAGGAAAGGGTCCGGGCCGAGCGTCGTCCGGGGATGGATCGCGATGCCGCCCGCGCGCTGCGCCGGCGCGCGGTGGTGCTCGACGTCGACGACGAGGACCCGCTGTTCGACCATCTGGAACACTTCGACGCCGCCGCTGCCCGGGCCACCCGGAACCGGGCCGCGGGTGGTGAAATCCGCCGCGCCGCAGGCGAATAGGAGCGGGGTAGCCGGTCGCCGACGGCCGCCGCATCGTAGCCAGGAGCTGCGAGCGGCGGCCGTTTCGGTGTGTCCTGGTGTTTTTTCGCGGCTGTGGGCGGACGAATCGCCGCTCGTGGCTAACTTTCCGCATCCCATAGGGGAAGTGGGGTGTGGTGGGCTGTCAGCCGGAATGTGAAACGTCCGTGTCCACTCACCGGGAGTGCCGAGAAGGCGGCAAATTCATAGGTAACCTTTTGTCGCTGTGATCTCCCCGTTACGAGTGGCTCGCGAGCTATTTCCGGAGTAAGCTCGGGCACCGTGCAGAATCGCTGTCCACAAGATCGAAGGATTTAATCCTTCCGGTACGGATGCGTGGTCACGGGTATTGACACGCCGCAGCAGGTGAGGACGCTGCGCGTGGGGTAGCTGGGCGGTTGGAAGGGTTGATCGACGTGTATGAAAGCACTCTGCTATCGATTTTCACCGGCCTGCTCGCATAACAGATCGAGAAATCGCGATGAACAATTCAACGGTCATCGACGAGATCGAGATCGATCTTGCCGAACGGGTAACCGCGCTCGATCTCTATCGCCGCTGGGAAATGCAGCAATGGCAGGCGCAGAGCCTCGAATACGAGCGTGATGCGGAGGGCTGGACCCGGCTGCCGGCCTTCGCGCGGTTGCCGCTGCTGGCCACCCTGGCCCGCTTCCTGGTCGGCGAGACGACCGTGACCGAGACCTTGGCGCCGCTGGCCTACGCTGCGCCCGAGGTCGACTACAAGATGTATCTGGCCACCCAGCTGGCCGACGAGGCGCGCCACACCGTCTTCTTTCGGCGCTACCTCGCCTTTCTCTCCGAGACCCTCGGCAACGAGGAGTTATCGCAGGTCAGCGGCGTCGATCGGGTGGGTGACCTGTTCGAGAAGGCGCTCGTGGACGCGGTCGAGCGGGTGCGGGCGGACCCGGGCGACATCGCCGCCTGGTACGAGGGCGTGGTGGTCTACCACCTGCTGGTCGAGGGTGCGGTGGCGATGACCGGTCTGCACACCGTGCTGGGAACCGTGCGGGCGCTGCCGCGCTTCGATATTCTGCGGACCGGTATCACGAATGTCGCCCGCGACGAATCGCGGCATATTTCCTTCGGCGTGCTGGCATTGCGCAACGGAGTGCGCGGCGGACAGCGCGACCATATTGTCGCGATGATTCGCAAACATATTCCGGCGGCCGCCCGGACATTGGTCGATCCGGAAACGCGTGATCCATTTCCGCGATTGGTGCCGGTGTTGCGGAAACGCGCCGAAATACTTCAGGAGCAATGGGAATTCGCGGAGAGTTCTCTCGGCCGGAGAATGACGTCGATCGGAATTCCTTCGGACACAATTTCGGAACTCACGGAAAATTGGCGGGAATCCTGTGCGGCAGCCGCGGGAGAATATGCCGATCTGCACGGTGAATCACATCCCATCACGTACCTCGTTCGATGAACACAAACAATTCGGGAGCATTTCGTGGACGAAAATGAAGTGCGCGACCAGGTGCGGGAACTGGTCCGTCGGCACGCCCCCCAGCCTTCGGCGGAATTGGCTTCCGATGATGTGCTGGCCGAACAGCTGGGCTACGACTCGCTGGCCCTGATCGAACTCGCGCTCGGCCTGCAGGTGCGTTTCGGCATCGACGCCGGCGGCGATTCCGGTGCGACGAATGTGGTGACCGTCGGCGATATCGAGCAGATGGTGTGTGACGCGCTGCGGGCGAAACAGCCATGACCGGATTGCTCGACTGGCTGGCCTACGACGGCGAGGAACGAGGCTGGACCATCGCCGACAACGGCGACTGGCGCCGCGTCGCCTATCCCCGGTTGAGTGAACAGGTGCGGCGGGTGGCCGCGGCCTGTATCGAGGCCGGGGTACGTCCGGGTGCGGTGGTTTCCATCGTGGAATCGGCCCCGGAACGATTCATGACGAATTTCTTCGGCGTGCTGGCCGCGGGAGCCACTCCCAACCCGCTGGCGCCGCCGCTACCACTGCAGAACGAGTCGGCGTATCGGCAGCAACTGTCCGCATTGCTGGCCGCGGCCGCTCCCTCGGCGATCATCGTGGCGGAGGAACTCGCCGGAGTGGTTCATCCGGTGCTCGAATCCGTGGGCGGGGTCACGATTGTCGGCACGTCGAATGCGACTCCCGCCGTGACCGAACTGCCGGGGTGTGCGCCGGACCGCATCGGTTTGCTCCAATTCACCTCCGGCAGTAGCGGTTCGCCCAAAGCCGTCCGGGTATCGGTGGCGAATCTGGAGGCCAATTGCGCCGCGATCGACCGGTGGCTGGAGTTTCGCCCGACGGACCGGATCGCCACCTGGCTGCCGCCGTATCATGATATGGGCCTGATCGGCTGCATCATCACGCCGACCATTCTGAATCTGGACATTCAGGCCATGACGCCGATCGATTTCATTCGGGATCCGTTGTCGTGGCTGTCCTGTTTCGGCCGCGACGGTGCGACGATCACCGCGACGCCGAACTTCGCGCTGGCGTATCTGCTGCGAAAGATGACCGATGAGGGCTTGGCCGGAATGGATTTCGATCCCTGGCGAGTGATGATCGTGGGCGCCGAACGGATCGACCCGGCGATTCTGCGCGGATTCGCCGAGCGATTGGCGCCCTACGGATTCGATTCGCGCACACCGTGTCCCGCCTACGGGCTCGCCGAGGGCACGCTCGCCGTCTCCGGCCTCCGGCCGTCGGAGCCGGTGCAGGCCGCCGCGGTGACACCCGAAACCGGCGCCGTGGACGGCCCGTTCGAGCTGATGTCGGCGCCGCTCGAGGACGGCCGGCGGTGGCTGGTCGGGTGTGGCGCACCGCTGGACGGAGTGACGGTGCGGACCGCGGCGACCGACGAATACGCCGGAGCGCCGGGCGAATTGATCGTCGGTGGCCCGAGCGTCGCTCGGGAATACCAGACGGCGGAGGGCACGCGCGACCTGTCGCGTGCCGAGGACGGTGCTCTGGCGACCGGTGATGCGGGGCTGCTGGTGGGTGGGCAGCTGTATCCGATCGGCCGGGTCGGCGACGCGGTGAAGGTGCGGGGCCGCACGATCTACGCCGAGGACATCGAGGCGGCCGTGGTGGAGGCCTTCGGCGTGCCCGCCAACCGAGTGGTCGCGCTGGCCGGCAACGCCTTCGGCGCCGCACGCGTCGCCGTGCTGGTCGAGGACAAGCCGGTCGAGGCCGTGCGGCTGCGGCAGGTCCTGGCCGGGCAGCTGGGAACGGATACGTCGCTGCGGTTGTTCATCGGCGACCGGGGACTCATCGCGCGAACCACCAGCGGTAAGCCGCGGCGGCGGGTGATGTGGAACCAGTTGCTGCAGGGCGAATTCGACGCCCTGGAGAGGAGTTGACGATGGCGCCGGTACCGCTGTCGACCGTCGACCACATGTGGACGGCGAATATGGCCGGTCCGCTGCAGTTCGTGGTGGAGTTCGGCGAGGTGCTCGACGCCGATCGGATCGTCGAGGCCTACGTCGAGACGGCCCGTGAATTCGTAGGCGCCGACGCGGCGCTCGTGCAACTCGACGAGCGCACCTTGGCGATGGATGTCGACGACCCACGCCCCGCGATCCGGGCCACGGTCGCCGAATCCACCGTGCCGCTGAGCGAATGCCTCGATCCGGTCGAGATCGGAGTGGGGCATGTGCTCGCCCGCGGGCGGGTGGTGACCCGCGGCGACCGCACGGCCGTCGGGCTGTCGATGTCGCACGGCCTGGCCGACGGCTACGGGATGTTCTTCTTCCTGGCGGCCTGGGCGGCCCGGGCCCGCGGTGCTCGCTTCCTGTCGCCGCGCTGCGACCGCGAGGTGCTCACGCGCCCGCAGGCACGCGACCGCGACAGCGTCGATCCGGACGCGTTGCGCCGGGCGGGATTCGTAACGGTCGAGCCGGATCTGGAATTGCCCGAGCTCGACGTCCACACCGGCCGGCTGGATCTCGCCGAATGCGAGGCGCAAGCCGAGGTTTCGGGGTTGTCGACCGCGGATCTGGTGGCGGCGGGCCTGTTTCGCGACTACGCCGCGACCAAGGACACCGACCTGGTGACCCTGGCCTGCCCGGTCGACATCCGCCGCTTCGTCCGCGAACTCGGCCCGACCTATTTCGGCAACGCCTTCGTGCAGGTGCTGATCGATGTCGAGACCGAGCGCGTCCGCAACGCCTCGGTGCCGGAGATCGCCGGCTGGGTGCGTGACGCGGTCGCCACCGCGCCCGGACGCATCGACGACGCGATCGCCGAACTCGAGGCGTTTCTGCAGGTGCACGGCATCGCGGGACTCGACCGGGTCTGGGGATATCCGCCGCAGTCGGGCTTTTTGGTCAGCAATCTGTCCCGGATCCCCGCCTCCTGGCTGGATTTCGGCGCGGGGCCGCCGGTCGGTCTGGTGACGCCGGGCCGCCGGCCGCGTCAGGACGGGTGCTATCTGCTGCCCGATCCCGAGCGGGCGCACAGCCTGCAGTGGGCCTCCACGCTCGAGCACGAACCGGCCGCGCGTTCGTAGAGAGACGAATCCGATATGGCTGCAGCGATGACCTACAGCATGGCCGTCGGCGATCGCGACGCGGCGCGCCTGGCCCTGCTCGATCAGCATTACAACCCGAGTTCGCGTGCCTTCCTCGAATCGGTCGGGCTCTGTGCCGGCGCGACGGTGGCCGATATCGGCTGCGGGCACGGCGCGATGACGGCCTGGCTGGCCGAGCGAGTCGGACCCGACGGCGTCGTCTACGCCGTCGACGCCTCCGCCGAACAGCTCGAGATCGCGCGCCGCCTGGTGGGCGATCTGCCGCAGGTGCGCTACGTGCACGCGCGCATCGAGGACGCACCGCTCGAACCCGGTTCGGTCGATTGGGTGTACAGCCGCTTCCTGCTGATGCACGTGGCCGACGCCGCTGCCGCGCTCACCGCGATGGAGCGCATGCTCGCCGACGACGGCGCGCTGCTGCTGGAGATGTCCGACGTCGGTGCGCTGCGATTCGTTCCCGCCGACGATCCCGCCGCGGATCTGTGGCGGGAGTGGTGGTTCGCCCTCGGCCGGGCGCGCGGCGCCGCCCACGACATCTACGAGCGCACCCCACAGCTGCTCACCGAGGCCGGCTTCATCATCGCGCGCCGCGACCGCTTCCAGCCGGTCTCGGCGATGCCCGAGGCGAAGATGTTGCACGCCTTGGGTTTCGAACAGTGCGTGCCGGCCTACCTCGAACACGCCGGCGCCGATCCGGCGGCCATCGATGCCCATCGCGCCTTCCTGCAGCGCGTCGTCCCGGATACCGACATCGCCGTCGAACTGTATGCGACCAGCCAGTATTTCGCCCGCAAACGTCCGCGGGCACGAAGATTGTGAGCCTCCGCCATGGTGAGAACACCAGCCGCGCAACCGAAGTCGATCATGGGGATCAGCGGTCTGCACAACAGTGTGCCGTTCAAGCAGGCCCGCTTCCCGGGGCTGGAGTGGCGGGACTATCGCATCACCCAGGGCTTCGATTCCGCGGCGGCACTGCTGCACGACGGCGAGTTGATCAGCGCGGTGGCCGAGGAGCGGTTCACCGGCGAGAAGGCGACCGGCGCCTTTCCCGAACACGCCATCCGATTCGGCTGTGAACGAGCCGGAATCTCGGTCGATTCGCTCGACGTGCTCGCCCACGGTTTCTCCTACGAGCCGCTGCGAGCCGAATTCGAACACAGCGAACTCGGACGCGCGCGGTTCCGCGAGGTCTTCGCCCGGCAGGTGCTGCTGGACAAACTCACCGAGACCTTCGGCGGCGACTGGGACGACCGGCTGGTGCAGGTACCGCATCACCTTGCCCACGCGGCCAGCACGTTCTATCCCAGCGGATTCGATTCGGCGCTGATCCTCGTCGCCGACGGCATGGGGGAGCAGCACAGCGCGACCGTCGCGCTCGGAACGGATGCGGGCATCGAACCGATCGCGACGGTCTCGGAACTGAATTCCCTCGGAATTCTCTACGGCGTCTTCACCTACTATCTGGGCTTCGCGTTCGGCCTCGACGAGTACAAGATCATGGGGCTGGCGCCCTACGGTGACCACCGCAAACACTTCGCGGCGATGATGGACCTCATTCATCTGCGGCCCGACGGTACTTTCACGATTCCCATCCTGTACCGCAACGAAACCGATCTGGACCGGGAAACCTACCGCGGCACACTGAAAGCGATCGAGGAGATTTTCGGCCCCGCTCGCGGCCCCGACGACGAGTTGACCGACCACCACCGCGATATCGCCGCCGCCCTGCAGGCGGCGCTCGAGGCGACCCTGCTGCACACGCTGCGGTACTTCCGCAAACAGACCGGTGCGAAGAATCTGTGCATGGCCGGCGGGGTCGCGCTCAACTGCACGGCCAACGGTGTGATTCTGCGCAGCCGCCAGTTCAAGCGCATGTTCATCCAATCCGCGGCCGGTGACGACGGCACCGCGCTGGGTGCGGCGCTGTATGTGCACCACCAGCGCGAGGGGGCCGCCCCGATCGCGGGTATCGCGACACCGCTGAACGGCCCGGAATACTCCGACGACGAGATCGCGGCGGCACTCGCCGGCCGGACCGATTGCACCGCAACCCGATTCGACGATTTCGCGGCGATGGCCGCCGAACTGGGGCGCCGGTTGGCCGCCGGGCAGATCGGGGCGCTGTTTCAGGGACGTCTGGAATACGGTCCGCGTGCCCTGGGCAATCGCAGCATTCTCGGAGACCCGCGCCATCCGCGCATGCGCGACATCATCAACGCGAAGGTGAAGAAGCGGGAGGGCTTCCGCCCCTTCGCTCCCGCCGTCCTCGACGAGTACGCGACAACGTATTTCGACATCAAGGACGCCGAGGTCGACACCTATGCCTGGATGCTGTTCATCACCTCGGTGCGGCCGGAATTCCGCGAGGGGCTGCCGGCGGTCACCCATGTCGACGGATCGGCTCGGGTGCAGACGGTGTCGCGCGAGCGCAACGAGCGGTTCTGGACGGTGATCGACGCCTTCCGGCAGGAGACCGGCACGCCGATCCTGCTGAACACCTCGTTCAACGTGAAGGGCCAGCCGATCGTGTGCACGCCGGCCGAGGGCCTGGACACCTTCGTCACCGCCGGACTGGACGTGCTGGCCATCGGCAATTACCTGGTAGAGCCGGTTCGCGCCGGATAAGTGGGATCGAGTTACTGTGCAAGCCGACTTTCTTCCCGGCGTCATCGCCATCGCCACCGATTTCCGCCGCGCACCGGTGCAGCGATACCTGCGTGCCCGGGAAGAGCATCGTCCCCGCTCGTCGGGTCCGGCAGTGGCGGCGTTGATCGCCCTGATCCACCGGTACTCCGAGCACGCCGAGGTCACGCTCGGAGTGATTGCGCCGGAGGATGATTCACCGATTCCGTTGCGGGTGGCCGTCGAGCCGGATCGCACGGCGCAGGCGCTGGCCGCAGAGGTCGATGCGGCCCGCTCGCGAGCGGCGGCCGCACGCGCCGGCTTCGACATCGACGAATTGATCGGGACGCTCTGTCCCACACCGGTATTCGACCGCCATCCGCTGTTCCAGATCGCCTACTGCGAAATCACCGGCGAGCACGACCCGGACGCGGCGGAGGACGCGCTCGAGGCCGTCGTCGGCTGCGATCTGGTCTTCGTCGAGGATCGCGGCGCGGGTGAACTGCGCTGCGAATACGATGCGGAGCTGTTCGAACCGCAGACGGTGCGGCGGCTGCTGGCGCAGTGGGCGATGCTGATCGACGCGTTCATCGCGCAGCCGGATACCGCGCTCGCGGCTTTGCCGATGCTGCCGGAGGGGGACCGGGCGGCCCTCGACGAGTGGTCGACCGGGCCGCAGGTGGCCCGCCCGGCGACGACGCTGCACGCACTGATCGCCGAACGAGCGGCGAGCCGGCCCGACAGTCCCGCCGTCGTGTCCGACGCGGGCACGCTGAGTTACGGCGAACTCGACGACCGCGCCGCGCGGGTCGCCGGATATCTGAGCGCCGCGGGGGTGCGGCCCCGGCAGATCGTCGCGCTGTGCGTGCGGCGTTCGCCGCGGGTGCCGGTGCTGGCGCTCGGTGTCATGAAGGCCGGTGCGGCGTATCTGCCGCTGGATCCCGCGGATCCGGATGCGCGGCTGGCGACGATCCTGGCGGATTCCGGGGCGTCGGTGGTGCTGTGTGACGACGCCGAGATCGCCGAACGCTTATCCGCCGAGGGCGTCACGGCGATCGATCTGGACGCCGTAGGGGACGAACTGGACCGGACCGAGCCCGCACTCGCCCGTGTCGGCGCGCCGACGGATCTCGCCTACGTCATCTACACCTCCGGTTCGACCGGCCGGCCCAAGGGTGTGCTGATCGAACATGCGGCGATCTGTAATCGCCTGCTGCACGACGCGATTCGCATCGACGAGTCGGACCGGGTGCTACAGAAGACGCCGCTGACGTTCGACGTGTCGGTGTGGGATCTGTTCTACCCGCTGGTGCGCGGGGCGCAGTCGGTCCTGTGTGATGCCGAGGGGCATCGGGATTCGCGCTATCTCCTGGACGTCATTCGCGCGCAGGAGATCACCGTCGCGCACTTCGTGCCCTCGATGCTGCGCACGTGGCTGGCCGAACCCGGCGCCGAGGCGTGCACCTCGCTGCGGTACGTGACCACCAGCGGTGAGGCGCTACCCGCCGACGTGGCCGCCGAATTCCACCGGCTGCTGCCGGATACCGCGCTCTACAACTACTACGGACCGACCGAAGCGGCCGTCGACGTCACCTGCGAACAGGTGCTTCCGGGCGCGGCGGTCACCCTCGGCCGGCCGATCGAGAATGTGCGTGCCGTCGTCCTGGACACCGCGGGACAGCTTGTGCCGGTAGGCGTTCCGGGGCAGCTGCATCTGGCCGGGGTCTGTCTGGCGCGTGGCTATGTCGACCCCGCCGACGAGATCGGCCGCTTCGTGGCCGACCGGCGGACCGGAGAACGGCTGTACGCCACCGGTGATCGTGTGCGGCGGCTGCCCGACGGACGCCTGGAGTATCTCGGCCGGGCCGACCATCAGCTCAAATTGCGTGGTCTGCGGATCGAAGCCGGTGAGGTGGAGGCCGCGTTACGCTCCGCCGAGGGAGTGCGCGAGGCCGTGGTCACGGTCTTCGGCGATGATCCGCAGCGGAGCGAACTGGTCGGCTACGTGAGCGCCGCCGCCGACGCGGGTGTCGACACCGACGCGGTGCGCGCACATGTCCGTACTCTGCTGCCAGCGTATATGGTGCCGGCGAAAATCGTTGTGCTCGAGGATTTTCCCCGCAACTCGGCCGGGAAGATCGATCGCAGGAGTTTGCCCGCGCCCGTCGTCGCGGTGCCCGGCACGACCGCCGCGTCACCGAGCGATCTCTCCGACGCGATAGCGGCGGTCTGGGCGCACGTGCTCGAGTGCGATTCGGTGCCCGCCACCGCGAATTTCTTCGATCTGGGCGGCAATTCACTGCTCGTCGCCCGGGTGCACCTGGCACTGGAAGAGGCGCTCGGGATCTCGATCGCGCGCACGGACCTGTTCCGCTATCCGACCGTGGCCGCACTGGCCGCGGCTCTCGCCGGCTCGGTCGCCGCCCGAGAGTCGGTCGACGATGCCGGCGACCACAGCGGTCCGTTCGCGGTGATCGGCATGGCCGTGCGGGTTCCGGGCGCTGCCGATCTCGACGAATTCTGGGATGTCATCGCGGATGCGCGCACGACGATGACCGAACTCGACGACGAGCAGTTGCGGGCCGCGGGCGAATCGGAGGAGCGCATCGCCGCGCCGAATTACGTGCGCACCGCGGCCGTCCTGGACGATATCGCCGGATTCGACGCCGAGTACTTCGGTTTCACCGCCCGCGAGGCACAGGTCACCGATCCGCAGCATCGGCTGCTGCTGGAATGCGCGGTCGAGGCGCTCGAACACGCGGGCTACGGTGGTGCGCCGCACCGTCCGCGCACCGGGGTGTTCGTGGGCGGGCTGCCCAGCAGCTACTTCCACCGCTATTTCGCCGACGACTTCACGCAGCTGCCCTCCACCCAGCACTATCAGATCAAGGTCGGCAACGAACCCGACTTCCTGCCCACCTCGATCGCCTACCGCCTCGACCTGCACGGACCGGCCGTCACCGTGCAGAGCGCGTGTTCGACCTCGCTGGTCGCGGTCCATCTGGCCTGCCAATCCATCGGACGGGGCGAATGCGAGATCGCCCTGGCCGGCGGGGTCGCGGTGCGAGTGCCGGATCGGGTCGGCTACCTGCATCAGGAGGGGATGGTCGCCTCGCCGGACGGGCACTGTCGCGCCTTCGACGAGCAGGCCGGCGGCACCGTCTTCGGCAACGGGGCGTGCGTGGTCGTGCTCAAACGGCTCGTCGCCGCGGTGCGCGACGGTGACCGGATCTTCGCCGTGGTGCGCGGCACAGCGATCAACAACGACGGCTCCGCGAAGGTCGGGTTCACCGCGCCGAGTGTCGACGGCCAGGTCGAGGTCATCCGCCGGGCGCATCGCGTGGCCGGGGTGGCGCCGGCCGAGATCGGATACGTCGAGGCGCACGGTACCGCCACCCCGATGGGGGATCCGATGGAGATCGCCGCCCTCACCGAGGCATTCGGCGGTCCGCGCGCGGATCGGTGCGAGGTCGGATCGGTGAAGGCGAATATCGGCCACCTCGATACCGCCGCCGGTGTGGCGGGATTCGTCAAAGCCGTTCTGGCGTTGGATCACGCGGTCCTGCCGGGACTCGCGGATCTGCACCAGCCCAGTAGCCGGATTCCCTGGTCCGAGACGCCTTTCCGGGTGTCGCCGCGCTCGCGCGCATGGCCGTCGGATCGGCCGCGGATCGCCACGGTGTCGGCCTTCGGCATCGGCGGCACCAACGCGCATGCGGTGCTGGAGGCCGCGCCGCCGCGCATCGCGAGCGCCGCACCCGCGGGCTGGACCGGACTGTTCCGGTTGTCGGCGCGTTCCGATGCGGCACTGCGTGACCTCGCGCAGCGTTACCTCGATCGGCTGGATGCCGATGTTGCCGTCGAAGACGTCTGCTACACAACAGGTTTCGGCCGGGAGCATCATGGGCAGCGGCTGGCCGCGGTGATCTCCACCCTGCCGGAGTTGCGGGCGGCGCTGGCGGCCTACCTGCGCGGTGAACCCGCGGCGGCATTGTTCACCGAGGCGGAGCAGCATGCGGACCACCGCCTGTGCCTGGTCCTGGGTGACGCTCCCGAAGCCGGTGTCGACGAATTCCTCGACCGGTACGCCGACGATGCGGTGGTGCGGAAGGCGCGCGCGGAGGTGTCGGCGGCACTCGGCGGCGCCGAACCCGCCGGAGTGCAGGCGGAGCTGGCCCGTCAGTACGTCCTGGTGCAGATGTGGCGAGCGTGCGGCCTGCACTGGGATGCGGTGATCGGTTACGGCACGGGCGAATACGTGGCCGCGACGATCTCCGGCGTCCTCGATCTGGCGACCGCCATGCGGGCCGCCGCGGCGGGGACGCCGGCGTGGGCGGGCGGCGATCGCCGGGACCTGCGGTTGGCATCGCACGCACCGAATGCCGACGCACCGCTCGATTCGTGCGTGGCGGCCGTGGGCTGTGATCGGATGCTGGTGCTGGGCCGTCGCAGCGACGAACGAGCCCGGCTGCGGCTGGCCGCCGATCGGTACGGCGTCCACACGGTACTGGCGGCCGACGGGCCGCACGATTTCTCGCGCGGTCTGCTGGTCGCGGCGGCGAAACTCTATGCGAGCGGTGTGGACATCTGTCCCACGCCGTGGGGACCGTTCGCCCAGGGGCGTCGAATCCCGTTGCCCACCTACGCATTCCAACGCAGCACCTTCTGGGTCGAACCGAAACGTGCTAGCCGCCGCGCCGAGAGCGCCGCCGAGGAGACCGGGCTGCCCGGCCGTCCGGTGGATCTGCCGCTGTCGGAGGAGATTCGCTACGAACGCGGTTTCGCCTGTGACTCACCGTCGTATGTGACCGATCACCGGTTGTTCGGTACCGCGGTGGTGCCCGGCGCCTCGCATATCGCGATGGTGCTGGCCGCGGCCGCGCACCACATCGACGGGCCCTACGTGCTGCGGGACACGTTGTTCCTGCATCCGTTCGCCGTGTCGGACGGCGGCAGCCGCCGCGCACAACTGGTGCTGCGGCCGAGCGGTCCGGGCTGGGACGTGACCCTCGTCGCCGAGGAGGAATCCGGTGCGGGCGCGGCCTGGCCGGCGCTGTTCCGCACCGCGCTGGAAAGCGCTCCCGCCGAATCGGATTCGACATTCGGCGATACCGAGCGCGGCGATATTCTCGCCCGCTGCCCGCAGGAGCTGTCCGGACTCGAGTTCTATCGTGACGTGTGGGTGCCGGGGCTCGACACCGGAAACTCCTTCCACTGGATCGAGAGCATCCGGCGCGGCGACAACGAGGCACTGTGCCTGACCACCCGGCCCGAGGGGGTGGAAATCGGGCCGGAACCGCTGCACGCCGGGTTGGTCGAGGCCGCGTTCCAGGTGCTCAACAGCTGCTGGAAATACGACAACGATCTGCTGCGGGCGCAGGAGAACATCTACGTTCCGTTCAGTATCGACCGCTACTACTTCTCCGGTCGCCGCACCGAGGGCCCGCTGTGGATCCATGCCCGATTGGCGGGCGGGCACGGGGCGGGTGACGAGGCGTTCACCGCGCATATCCGGATGTACAGCGCCACCGGCGAATTGGTGGTCGCCGTGGACGGATTCGAATCGCGGCGCATCAGCCGGGCGCAGGTGGAGCGGGCGCTCGCGCACAAGACGGTCGATATCACCCACGAGCAACACTGGCAGCGCACCGAGGCAGCCGATACGGGCACCGAGCCGGTCTCGCTGCTGGTCGTCGACGATGAACCCGACCGGTTGAGCCGTTTCGCGCGGGTGCTGCGCGCGCGGGCGATTCCGGCCGAGACGGTACTGATCGGTGCGGATGCCCCGCCGGGATCGGGCATCACGCGCAGCGCGGCCACCGACGCCGAAATTCGCGCGTGGCCGGTCGAATTCGCCGCAGCGGACCGTCGCGGCTACGTCGACCTGCGCGGCCTGACGACAGCCGACGGCGAGAGCGCGCGGTTCGTCGGCGAGGCCGCCCGGCGGTGTGCCGCGGCGGTGCGACCACTACCGGCGCTGGCATCCGAACGCGTCCGCGTGTGGTGGCCCACGCGCGGCGCCCAACCGGTGACCGGCGACGCCGACGTCACCGATCCGGCTGCGACCATGCTGTGGGGTATCGCCACGGTCGTCCGGCGCGAGTATCCGGAACTGCGTTGCAGCACAGTCGATCTGAATGGTGACGACGATTCGTCGCTGATGCGGCTGGCGGCCGAGATCCACCGCTGGTCGCCGGAGATGCGGATCGCCCATCGCGGCGGGAATCGCTACGTCGCGCGGCTCCGCCGGGCGCAGCCGGGGACGGATGTGCGGATACGGCGCGATCGCAGCTATCTCGTCACGGGCGGGCTGCGGGGGATCGGCCCGCGCGTGGCGCACATGCTCGCCGAGCAGGGCGCGGGGCACCTCGTACTCGTCGGCCGCACCGCACCCGATCCGGAGACCGCGCGGCTGCTGGACGAGATCCGCGGCGGCGGCTGCTCGGTCACCGTGCACACCGCCGACATCGGCGCCGAATCGCTCGCCGACGTGGTGGCGGCAGCGCCTCACCCGGTCGGCGGCGTCGTGCATGCGGCGGGTGCGCTCGACGATGCGACGATCGCCGGGCTGGACGCCGGCCGATTCGAGAAGGTCCTGGCGCCCAAGGTCGGCGGTATCCACCGGCTGCGCGAAATCCTCGGTGCGGATACGGAATTCGTGGTGTGCTTCTCGTCGCTGACCGCGACCGTCGGTGCGGGCGGACAGGCCAATTACGCGGCGGCCAACGCGTATCTGGACGGGTACGCGTCGCTGTTGCGGGCCCGGGGGATCCGCGCGACCAGCATCGCGTGGGGCCCGTGGGGCGAGATCGGGATGGCGGCCCGGCTCGACGCCGAAGAGCGCGAGCGGGCCCGGCTACGCGGCTACCGCCCGCTCTCGCCGGAGCAGGGGCTGCGTCTGCTGGCCGGCAACCTGGTCGCTGCCGGTCCGACCGTCATCGCCGCGGATCTGGACTGGCCGAAGCTGGCCGCGGCCGCGGGTGGTGACCCGTGGTACGGAAGTATCGCCGCCACCCCCGCCGCTGCCGGACCGGCCGCCTCGCTGCGTGAACGGGCTCTGGCGGCCGCCCGGACCGACCGGGCGGCCCTCGTGCGCGAGCTCACGGCCACCGAGGTGAAGGCGGTGCTGGGCCTCGACGCCGGGCATCTGATCGACCCGGAGGAGGGATTCACCCAGCTCGGGATGGACTCCCTCGCGGTCGTCGAACTGCGCTCACGCCTACAGGACGGTTTCGGACTCGCGCTGCCCGCGACCTTCGGATTCGACTATCCGACCGTCGAGAAGGCGGCCGAATATCTCATGGCCGCAATCGGTTCCGGGGAGGCCGACGCGCCGGACCCGGCCACTGCCGCCGTTCATGCTCGGCCGCACCACACGACGACACAGGGCGGAGCGCCGCACCTCACCGACGTACCGCCCGAGGGTTCGGCTCCGGCCGGGCCGTATTCGGATGCCTCGACCTCGGCCCCGGCCGCGCCGGATTCGCCGGCTGCGGATTCGCTCGCGCCGACCGCCGCTGTCGCGAGTCCGGCAGGTCCGCCTCCGGCCGAATCGCAACCGGCGGCTTCGGAATCGGCCCCGTCGGCCCCGCCGGCGCCGCCCCAGTCGGAGGATCCGATCGCCGCCGAGCTGGCTCTGCTGGAGGCGGCATTACACAGCGACGCACAGTGGTGAGGGATATGTCCGCAGCAAGTTCCGAATCCGTCTCCACCACCGGTGTGACACCCGACCGCGAGCAGCGCATCGCCGCGGCCCTGCGCGCGGCGCGGGAGCGGCTGGCCGAACCTCGTCCGGCGGAACCGATCGCGATCGTCGGCATCGGCTGCCGGTTCCCCGGCGGCATCACCGGGCCGGACACCCTGTGGGACGTCGTGGCCGGGGGTGTCGACGCCACCGGCGAACAGCCCGGCGATCGGTGGGATGTGCAGCGGTTCTACGATCCGGACCCGGACAAGCCCGGCACCATCTACACCACCCGCGGCGGATTTCTCGACGCGGTGGACATGTTCGACGCCGACTTCTTCGGCATCTCGCCGCGCGAAGCGCACGCGATGGACCCGCAGCAACGGCTCCTGCTGGAAATCGCGTGGGAGGCGGTGGAGAACGCGGGTATCGCGCCCCAGCGGCTGCGCGGATCCGATACCGGCCTGTTCGTCGGATTCAGCTGGCGCGACTACGACCGCATCGCCGTCGCGAATATCCCCGAGGCCATGAACGCCTATGCGGGGCTGGGGAATACACCGAGTATCGCGGTGGGCCGGGTGGCGTACACGCTGGATCTGCACGGACCGGTGTCACTGGTGGACACCGCGTGCTCGTCGTCGCTGGTGGCGGTCCATCAGGCGGTGCAGAGTCTGCGCAACGGCGACTGCTCGACGGCGCTGGCCGGTGGTGTGAATCTGATTCTCTCGCCGTTCTCGACGATGTTCTGCTGTCGCATCCGGGCGTTGTCGCCGGACGGCCGCTGCAAGACCTTCGATGCCTCCGCCGACGGATACGGTCGCGCCGAGGGCGCCGGTCTGGTGGTGCTCAAGCGGCTCTCGCAGGCACAGCGCGACGGCGACCGGATCTACGCGGTGATCCGCGGCTCCGCGGTCAATCACGACGGCCGGACCGGCGGACTCACCGTGCCGAGTGCCCGCGCCCAGGAGGCAGTGGTGCGGGCAGCGCTGCGGGCGGCGAATCTCGAACCGGCGCAAGTGAACTACATCGAGGCACACGGCACGGGCACCGCGCTGGGCGACCCGATCGAAATCGGTGCGCTGAACTCCGTCTTCGGCGGCGCGCGTGCGCCGCTGTGGGTCGGGTCGATCAAATCGAATTTCGGGCACGCCGAGACGGCGGCGGGGATCGCCGGTCTGATCAAGGCGGCCCTGGCCGTCGAGCGCGGTGTGCTGCCGCCGACGCTGCACGTGCGGGAACCGAATCCACGCATCGATTGGGCGTCCGGTTCGGCGCGGGTGGTCACCGAGCCCACACCGTGGCCGGCCGGATCGCGGATCGCGGGTGTCAGTTCGTTCGGCTTCAGCGGGACCAATGCGCATGTGCTGGTCGAACAACCGCCGGTGGCAGCCGAATCCGGCAGCGCCGTGCCCTCGGGCCTGCTGACGCTGTCCGCCCGCAGCGACGAGGCGTTGCGGGCGCAGGCGCGGCGGTTCGCGCTCGCGCTGCGTACCGTGGAACCGACGAGGCTCGAATCGGTGTGCGCGACAGCGAATCTCGGGCGGAGCGCGTTCGAACATCGACTCGCCGTGGTGGCCGGGAGTACGACCGCGATGGCGGCCGCCCTGGACGCGCATACCGCCGGGCAGCGGCAGCCGACGATCGTGACCGGCCACGTGCCGCGGGGTCGTGCCGTGCGTACCGCACTGTTGATCGGGCACCGCGGACCCGGTGTGGAACCGCTCGATCGCGAAAGCTACACCGGCTCCGACGTCTTTCGCGCCGCCGTCGACGAATGCCTGGAGGCGACCGCCTCGCGGGAGGGTTTCCGGACCGCCCTGTTCGCCGGGCTGGCACCGCATCAGGCGCAGCGCGTCCCCGGCCTGGCGGATGCGCTGGCCTTCGTGCACCGGTACGCCACCACTCGCCAGTTGCTGGCATTCGGTCTGCGCCCGGCTGCCGTGCTGGGCGTCGGCGTGGGCGAGTACGTGACCGCCGCGATCGCCGGAATTCTGGAACCGGCTGTGGCACTGCGTGCTTCGGTCTCGACAGCGGCGCTGCTCGGCGAGCGCGTGGTGGCACGCACCGACGACCGTGCGCTGCTCGACGCGGTACTGCGCGAAACCGGTGCGCGCCTGTGCGGTCACGCCGGCGACCGTTATCTGCTGGAGGCGGGCCCCGGCGGCCGCGAGCCCTTCCTGCACCGCCTGCGCGCCGCCGGTATCGCCGCGACGACGCACGCCGAACTGCGCGACCACCTGGGAACGGCTGTCCCCGATCTGGGACAGCCGGGCGAGCCCGAACTCACCGTCGTCTCCGCGCACACCGGGATACGCCTCGGCCACGAAGCGTCCGATCCCGCGTACTGGTCGAGCCGCCCGCTGTGGCCCGGGCACCTGGACCGGGCCTTCGCCACGCTGGGAGAACTCGACTGCACGGTATTCGCCGAGGTCGCGGGGGCGACGCTGAGCGAGCTGGGAAGCCGCCGCACCGCCCCGGAGAGCCGCTGGTTCACCACCGGTACCACTCGCGGCGAACTGATCCGGTGCACGGCCGGGCTGTTCGTGGCCGGAGCCGTCGACGACCTGCGCGACCTGCACGGCACCCACTATTCCCGGATCACCCTCCCCACCTATCCCTTTCAGCGCCGCCGCTACTGGGCGGAAGCGTCCGGCGCCACGCATGCGAGCGGCGAGCCGAGCACACCCGCTGCGTCGGCTCGGCCTCCGCAGGTCGAAGCCCTCGGTGTGGACAGCCTCGATGCCGCTCCACCGGCCACGACAGCATCGGGCGCTGGTCAGGGAACTGTCCAGGGGTCCGCAGTTTCCGGACCGCCTGTGCGCACCGATGCGACCGGGTCGGACGTGCCCGCGGGAGCCGTCGAATCGGCGCGGTCCGCGCCGTCCGAGGCGGAGCTGTACCTGCTGCGCCGACGCGTGAGCTCGGTGGTGGTCGGGAGTATCCGGCAGGTCTTCCAGATGCCGGATTCCGATCCCGTCGATCTGCAGACACCGCTGCAGGAACTCGGCTTCGACTCGCTCATGGCGATCGAATTGCGGACCGTACTGGGCCGCGCGCTCGCGCTGCCCATCGAAGCGGCATTCGCCTTCGAATTCCCCACGGCCACAGCGCAAATCGCCGAGCTCACCGAGCGGTTGGCCGCCGCACCGACGATTCCGCCCGGGCCGGCCGCCGAACCGGCGATGTCGGCACCGGCGACCGCGGCGGAACCGACCACGATCGAGCCGCAGCCGGAGCACCACGACGCGTCCGACCCGCACCCCGTGTCGTTCGACATCCCCGTCAGCACGACCCGCACCCCGCTCGACGGCTTGAGCGAATCCGATCTCATCGCGCTGGCTCGCGCGGAAGTGGCTGCCCTGGAAGAGGTGCTGCGTTGACCCCGACCGCGACGAATCCGAGTGTGCTGCCCGAGGGCGGCGACAGCAGCGAGGCCTTACGCGGCGCCATCGCCGCCCTGCGCACGGCCCGCGGGGCCTTGGCACAGCGCAGTGAGCCGGTCGCCGTGATCGGTGCGGGCTGTCGCCTGCCCGGCGGGGTGGGTTCGCTGGAGGAGTTCGCAGAATTCCTGCGCGCGGGCGGCGACGGCGTGGTCGATATTCCACCGGACCGCTGGGATGTCGAGCACTACTACGATCCGGACGCCGACGCACCCGGCAGATCCTTCATCGCGAAGATGGGCGCCCTCACCGATATCGGCGATTTCGATGCCGCCTTCTTCGGCATCTCGCCGCGCGAGGCCGAGGCCATGGACCCGCAGCAGCGGCTGCTGCTCGAGGTCGCGTGGGAGGCGCTCGAGCATGCCGCGATTCCACCGGAGTCCCTGCGCGAGAGCCGAACCGGCGTCTTCGTCGGCATGTGCCCCAACGATTACGGCGCCGCGGCGACGGATCCGGCGGCGATCGACATCTATTCCGCCACCGGTCTGGCGCCGTCGGTGGCGGCCGGGCGGATCGCCTATCACCTCGGACTGCAGGGGCCCGCCCTGGTCGTCGACACCGCATGCTCGTCCGCACTGGTCGCGCTGCATCTGGCGGTGCAGAGCCTGCGGTCGGGGGAGTGCGAGCTGGCATTGGTGGCCGGGGTCAATCTGATCGTGTCCCCGCAGTCGATGATCTCGATGTCGAAACTCCGGGCGCCCTCGCCGAGCAATCGCTGCGCGCCCTTCTCCGCCGCCGCCGACGGACTGGTGCGCGGCGAGGGGTGCGGCGTCGTCGTGCTGAAGCGCGAGTCCGCCGCCCACGCCGCCGGGGATCGAGTGCTGGCCTCGATCGTGGCCACTGCCCTCGATCAGGACGGCCGCAGCAACGGACTCACCGCGCCCAACGGCCGCGCCCAGGAACAGGTGCTGCGGGATGCGCTGCGCGAGGCCAAGCTGGAGGCCGGCCGCATCGACTACATCGAGGCGCACGGCACCGGCACACCGCTGGGCGACCCCATCGAATTGCGGGCGCTGTCCGCGGTTTTCGGCGCCGATCGGGACCGTCCACTGCTCGTCGGATCGGCCAAGGGCAACCTGGGCCATCTGGAACCGGCCGCCGGAATCGCCGGACTGCTCAAGGCCATCACGGTCGTCCGCGACCGGATCGTCCCGCCCACACTGCATTTCGACGCGCCGAATCCGCTGATCGACTGGGACGCCACGCCGATCGTGATCCCGGCCGAGGCGCGGGAGATCTCCGGCGCCGAGCCGGTGTACGCGGGGGTCAGCGCATTCGGATTCAGCGGGACCAACGCGCATACGATCATCACCGCGACCCCGGGGATCGAACCGGCGGCCGAAGATGCCGGGGTTGCCGCCGAACCGGCTCGGGAACTGCTGGTCCTGCCGCTGTCGGCGGCCACCGAACAAGCTTTGCGGGATACCGCGCTTCGCTGGCGTGACCGGCTGGCGGCCGGCGCGCCCGCGCGTGACCTGTGCTTCACCGCGTCGCGTCGCGCCGCGCTCGACCATCGTGCCGTGGTGATCGGGGAAACCGCCGCCGCACTGCAACGCGGACTCACCGCCATCGCCGAGGATCGTGATCGCGCGGGCGTGATTCGCGGCCGCCGCGGCGAACCGGGCGCCCTGGTCTTCGTCTTCGCCGGATTCGGCGGGCACTGGACCGGAATGGGTGCCCAGCTCATGGCCGACTATCCGGTATTCGCCGAGGCGGTGCGGCGGTGTGCGGCGGCGTTCGAACCTCATCTGGGCACCGACATCGCCGAACTGCTGGCCACCGGCGAATCCGACGGCGGCCGTATCGATCTCGCTCAGCCCATGTCCTTCGCCGTGCAGATCGGATTGGCGGAATTGCTGGCGGCGACCGGGTTCCGGCCCGATGCCGTGATCGGCCATAGCGTCGGTGAGATCGCGGCCGCCCGGGTCGCGGGGGCACTGAGCCTCGCCGACGCCGCCGCGGTCATCGTCCACCGCAATCGTGTGCTGCGCGCGATCGAAGGTACCGGCGGCATGTTGTCGGTGCCGATGAGCGCCGGTGAGCTCACCGGATGGCTGGAGCAGATCGAAGGCGAATTCGACCTCGCCGCGGTGAACGGACCCGCGCAGGTCGTCGTCTCCGGGACGGTCGCCGATCTGGACCGGCTCGAAAAGGCGCTGGCCGCAGCCGGTTACGATCCTCGGCGGGTGAAGATCGAGTCGGCCGCGCACAGCCGCCAGCTGGATCCGCACCTGGACGCCTTCGTCGAGCGGATCGCCGGCATCACCGCGATCCCGGGTGGCCGGGCCGCCTTCCTGTCCACCGTGGAGTCCGACTACGTCCCCACCGATGCGCTGACCGCCGACTACTGGGGTCGTAATCTGCGCAGCACGGTCCGCCTCGACGAGACCGTCGAGCGGGTGCTTGCGGAGGGTCCGGCGACCTTCGTCGAGATCGGGCCCAATCCCGTTCTGGTGGACGGCATCCGCGCCCGCATCGATGCCTCGAACGACCGGGGTGCGGTGGCCGGATCCCTGAAACGCAACGGCTACGCGCGCCGCGACATCCTGGAACTGATCGCCCGGTTGTACGTGCACGGAGTTCCCGTGGACTGGGCGGCCGCCGGGGTGCGCGGCCGGATCGTCGAACTACCGGCGTATCCGTGGCAGCACAAGCGGTTCTGGGCTCGCTCCGACTGGGATGTGGCCGCCGAACAGCACGATGGTCAGGCGGTGGTCGAATCGTCCGTCAGCGGCGAACGCCTGCTCCAGCGCGTGGTCGATCCCGCCCGCTCGCCCTGGTTGCTCGACCACGCGGTCGGGGATACGCCGGTCGCCGCGGGCGCCTGGCTGGTCAACCTCGCCGCCGCGGCCCGCCTGCAGCACGGTTTCGGGCCCGGCTGCCATTTCGCCGATATCCGGTTCGAACGGGTACTCACCCTGCCCGAATCCGGCCGTCGAGTGCAGGTGGTGCTGCGCGACAACGAGTTTCGCATCAGCGCCCGCGCCGCCGAGCCGGGTGACGCGGCCACGGTGTGGACCGAGCACGCTCGCGGACGGATCGTTTCCGGCGAGAACATCCCCGAGGTCCCGGGACTGGCCGCGGCGCGGCGGCACTGCCTCACCGCGGTGGACCCGCAGGATCTCTACGCGGCCTACACCCGCAACGGCACCCGTTACGGGGCGGCCTTCCGCACGGTGACGGAACTGTCGGTCGGCGATGGTGAGGCGCTCGGGCGGGTGAGCGCGGCGGCCGGTGCGCGCGACCCGGAGCACGGGGTGGCGGCCGCCGCGGTGCTCGACGGATGTTTCCAGGTGGTCGGCGCACTGGCCGGGGACGAACTGTTCCTGCCGTCCGCGATCGGCGCCCTGCACGTCGCCGACCACATTCCGCCGCAGGTCCACGCCCATGTGCGCCGCTACGCCCGCGACGGTCGCCTGCAGACCGCCGACCTCGACATCTACGCCGACGACGGCTCGCTCGTCGCCACGGTGCGCGAGCTGACCGCGACCCGCGTCGACGCGGCGGATACCGCCGATGCCGCCGTCCTCGCGGTCGATTGGCAGCAGCGTCCGCGCGCGACCGGGCGGCTCTCGGGGCGCTGGGTGGTCGTCGGCGGCGACCCGGACGACGACGCACCGCTGGGATCCGAAACGCTGATCCGGGAACTCGTCGCGGCGGGCGCCGACGCCGCCACGGTCGCGGTCGCGCCGAGTGCCGACGACACCGAACCGCACGCCCCGACCTTCGACGAACCCGCGGATCACATCCTGTACCTCGCCGGAACCGAGGACGGTGCAACGGCATTCGCCGATCTCGCCGCACTGCTCGGCCTCGCGCGGGCGGCCGTGCGGATGACCTCCGCGCCCCGGCTGTGGGTGGTCACGCGCGGCGGTCAGGCGGTGGCGCAGGAGTGCGTGGACCCGTGGCAGGCGGCCCTGTGGGGTTTCGGCACCGCCCTGGCCGCCGAACACCCCGAACTGCGGACCACGCTCGTCGACCTGGCCGCCGACGCGGGCGTGGACGGCGACGACGCGGCCGACCTGATCGCGGAACTCGCCGACGGCAGCGAGCGGCATATCGCGCTGCGCTCCGGACTCCGCTGGGTCGCGCGCCTCGACCGGGTCCGGCTGAACCCGGATCCACCCGTCGTCGCCGCGGGCACCCGCGGCTTCGGGGTGGATATCGACGAGCCCGGCCGCCTGCAGACGCTGACGCTGCGCGGTCGCGGCCGGCCGCGACCGGGCCCCCGTGAGGTCGTCGTCGCCGTGGCCGCCGCCGGCCTCAACTTCGCCGACGTCATGTGGGCCATGGGCTTTTTCGCGGATCTCGACGACGTGCCGCTGGGATCGGAATGCGCGGGCACCGTCGTCGCCGTGGGCGCCGAGGTCGACACGGTGCGCGTCGGCGACCGGGTGGTGGCGGTGGCGCTGAACTGCCTGGCCACCCATGCCGTCGCCGACGCGGCGCTGGTCTATCGGCTGCCGGAGACGTTCGCGCTCACCGACGCCGCGGCGCTGCCCACCGCCTACACCACTGCCTGCTACGCACTCGAACATCTGGCCCGGGTGCGCCCCGGCATGCGCATCCTGATCCATTCGGCTACGGGTGGCACGGGTGCGGCGGCCATCGCGGTGGCACAGCGGCACGGGCTGGAGATCATCGCGACCGCGGGCACCGAGGACAAGCGCCGCTTCCTGCGGGAGCTGGGCATCGAGCACGTCTTCGACTCGCGCACCACGGAATTCGAGCAGCAGGTTCTCGACGTCACCGCCGGCGCGGGGGTCGATGTCGTTCTCAACTCCCTCACCGGCGCGGCCGCCGAGGCGAGTCTGCGCACGGTCGCCGCCGACGGGATCTTCCTCGAGCTCGGCAAACGCGATATCTACGGCTCGGGGCGACTCGCCCTGGAGCATTTCAAACGCCGCGTTACCTACACCGCCGTCGATATGGCCGGCCTGCACCGCGAGCGCCCGGCGGTCTTCGCCGAACTGCTGCATGACACGCTCGACCGCGTCGTCTCCGGCGAACTGGAACCGCTTCCGGTGCAGACCTATCCGATCGCCGCGGCGGCCGAGGTGTTCCGGCTGATGAGCACCGGTGCGCACACCGGCAAACTGGTGCTGGTGACCGACGACGCGGCCATCACCGACATCGTGCGCGGCGCCGCGCAGGGGCTGGCCGAACCCGGCTGCGTGCTGATCACCGGCGGCCTCGGCGGGCTGGGTCTCGAACTGGCCCGCACCCTGGTCGAACGGGGCGGCGCGCAGGTCGGACTGCTCGCTCGCCGTGAGCCGACCGCCGACGAACGCGCGATCATCGACGAACTCAACGCCGCCGGAGAACGCGTAATCGTGGAACGCGCCGACGTCGCCGATGCGGTCGAGGTCGCCGACGCCGTGGGGCGGTTGCGGTCCCGGATCGGTCCGGTGCGCGGGGTGTTCCATCTCGCGGCCGTCCTGCGCGACGCCGTCCTGACCAATCAGAGCTGGGCTCAGTTCGATCCCGTGCTGCGTCCGAAGGCATTGGGCGCCTGGAACATTCACCGCGCAGTGGCCGGCGATCCCGTCGAGTACTTCGTGATGTACTCCTCCACCGCGACCCTGCTGCCCTCGGGCGGTCAATTGAACTACGCCGCCGCCAACGCGTTTCTCGACGGCCTGGCGCACTACCGGCGCGCGCAGGGGCTGGCGGCCACCGCGGTGGCATGGGGTCCGTTCCGCGATACCGGACTCGCCGCGCGCAGCGCCGCGACGGAGGAGTATCTGGCCGGCCGCGGAATCCGCTCGCTGGCGCCGGCGACGGCATACACGCTGCTGGAGACACTGCTCGACGACGGTCGTCCCCGCGCCGCCATCATCGGTCTCGATGCCGACGCCTGGCTCGGGGCC
Source organism: Nocardia sp. NRRL WC-3656 (assembly GCF_000720265.1). Lineage (NCBI taxonomy): Bacteria > Bacillati > Actinomycetota > Actinomycetes > Mycobacteriales > Nocardiaceae > Nocardia > Nocardia sp. NRRL WC-3656. The sequence goes on from NZ_JOJF01000008.1 coordinate 73,854, forward strand.
CATCCCTTCGCGCGCGCCGTGCCGATGTACGAACCTCTGCGCGCCATGGGTTCCGGCGCCACCTCGGCCCTGGCGGACGAGCTGCGCCGCCTCCCGGCCGAGGAGCGCGAGGCCGCGCTGTGGGAGCTGCTGCTGAGCAGAACGGCCGCGGTCCTGCGCATCGATGCCGACGAGATCGATCCCGCCACACCGTTTCTGGAACTGGGCATGAGTTCGCTGGCGCTGCTCGAATTCAAGAACGGGCTGTCGGCGGCGCTGGGGATCGACCTGCCCGGCGCGGTGCACTGGGAGCATCCGACCGTGCGGGCGATGCACCGCTACCTGTCCGGCCGCCTGCGCGAGGAGGAGTCCCGATGAGCGTCTATCTGCACGGGATCTCCTATGCCGTCGGCGCTCGCGAGCCGATCGCGGGCCTGGAGCCGCTGCGCGAGGACCCCGCCATGTTGCGCGATATGCACGGCCTCGGCCTGTACCACTACTGCCGCACCGAACAGAGCCCGCTGCAACTGGCCGCCGAGGTGGTCGCGAGCACTCTCGACCGGATCCCGGTGGATGCGGCCGAGATCGACCTGCTGGTCTACGCGTCGTCGAGTCCCGAAACCGGCGCCCTGGCAGGTGGTGAATTCCTGCGTTTCTGTGAGCGTTTCGGCCTCACCCGCGCCACCCCGATCGGTGTCACCCTCGCCGAATGCGCGAATTTCGGCAGCGCCCTGCGGATCGCGCACAGCCTGGTCGCCGCCGGATCGGCCCGCAATGTCCTGGTCGTCACCTCCGACGCGTGCCCGGACCCGCACGCCCGCATCCTGCGCGACGCGCTCTCGGTGCTGAGCGACGGTGCGGCCGCCTGCCTGATCACCTCCGCCGAACCGTCGCGCATCGAGGTGCTCGGCTCGAATCAGGGCACCAACCAGCTGATCCGCGTGGCGAAGATGCCGGCGCTGGCCGGGCTCACCAAACGCGGCCTGTCCCGCGCGGTCGCCGATATGCTCGACCGCGCCGGCCTGGACCGCGCCGACGTGCGGCGCATCATCGCCAACAACGTCAACGAGGAGGCCGTGCGTTTCATGGCCGATTCGGCCGGACTCGACCACGACCTGTGCTATCTCGACAACATCGCCGACTACGCCCACGTGCACTCGGCCGACAACCTGATCAACCTGCAGACCTATCTGGAGGACGGCGTCGCACCGGGGGAGATCGTCATGACCATCAGCCACGGGTTCGGCACCTGGGGCGTCGCACTGTTGAGGATCGGCTGACATGCTCGCATTCGTATTCCCCGGTCAGGGTGCGCAATTCCCCGGCATGGGCAAGGCGCTGGCCGACACCTACCCGGTCGCGCGCGAGGTGTTCGACCGTGCCGACGCGGCGATCGAATTCGGCCTCGGCGAGCTGTGCTTCGGCGGCGACCCGACGGAGCTGGCCCGGACCGAGTACGCCCAGCCCGCCATCCTGGCCACCAGCGTGGCGGCGTACCGGGTTCTGGTGTCCGAGACCGGCATTCATCCGGTGGTCGTGGCCGGTCACAGCCTCGGTGAGATCACCGCCCACGTCTGCGCCGGCGCCCTCGACTTCGAGACCGCGGTGCGCCTGGTGCGCCGCCGGGGTGCCCTGATGCAGGAGGCGGTGCCGCCTGGGGCGGGTGCGATGGTGGCCGTGATGGGTCTGGACGCCGACGAGGTCGATCGGATCTGCGCTGCCGCAGCGCAATCCGAGGTCGTCGCGGTCGCCAACTACAACGGCGCGAGTCAGATGGTGATCTCCGGGCACACCGGCGCGGTCGGCAGGGCACGCCAACTCGCCGACGAACGCGGCGCGATCACCCGCGCTCTCGAGGTCAGCGCCCCGTTTCACTGCGCACTGATGGCACCTGCGGCGGCCGCCTTCCGATCCGAGCTGGCCCGCGCCGAATTCACGACGCCACGAATTCCGGTGGTGGACGGCACATCCGGGGATTGGCGAGCCGGAGCGGATCCGGCCGGCTCGCTGTCCGCGCAGATCTGCGCACCCGTGCGCTGGGACGCCGTGATGGCCGGACTGACGGCCCGCGGCGTCCGGTACGTGATCGAAGCCGGGCCCGGCGCCCGCCTCACCTCCATGGTGCTACGGTCGGAAAAGTCCATCGCAGCAACGCATTTCGGCGCGCCGGAGGATCTGGACGCGGTGCTCGATCTGCTCGCCGACCGGCCGTGGACGCGGCGCGAACTGGGATATTGGCGCCCCGGCGAGCGCGGCGATCTGTACGCGCCCAGCACATCCGAGATCGTCTGGGCCGGTACCGACGAATCCGAGCCGATCACCGATGCGGCCTGGACCGTCCGTTCCGACGGCTCCCGTCTGCGGCGCTACGGCCCGATGGCGGTGATCGCCGCGGACAACGCGCTGCGCACTTTCGATCCGGACGCGTGGACGCCACGCGAGGACGGAGCCTATCTGCGACGGGACCACCTCGCCGTCGAACATCCGGCCGATGGCGGTGAGACCTTCGACCCCGCGGAATGGATCGTCGACCCGGCCGGAACCCTGCGCCGGCGCGACGGCTCCCGCGTCGTCTGGCCCGACGGCGACGAATGGAGTTTCGCGACGCCCTGACCGGTCTCATACGGTCGTATTGACCGAAGGCCTCATACGTTCGTATGGTAGTTCTCATACGAACGTATGAGAGGGTGGCTGCCGATGTTTCGTCTCGTGGAACTGCTCGGTCTGTGCGCGCCGCTGCTGGGTGCGGCGCTCGCGCTGTACTACCGGCGGCGGCTGGGGCGAGCCTTCGGCGCCGCGGTACTCGCCGCGGGGGTGGCGGTGATCGGCTCGGTGGTCGGACTGGTCACCAGCCGGGCGATGTGGTTCGGTTCCGGTGGCGCCGAGGGCATTACGCGGCGCATGGAGTTCGGCGCCGGCGTCCGCAACCTCTTGCTGGTGCTGGCCTGGGCGCTGTTGCTGGTCGCCATCCTGCGGCGTCCGGCGCGGCCGGAGCCGGCGCGATGAGCGGCGCGCAGGTGGTGTTCGGCGCCGGCGAGCTGGCGGTGGTGGTGCTGGCTGTGGTCTCACTGGTGGCCGGCGTCGGATTGGCGCGCAGCTATCGCCTCGCCGGGTGGTCGCTGGCCGGAGCAGCGGTGTTGTGGCTGGTTGCCGAGGGTTTGCGTCTGCTGCAATTCGAAGCGCTGCTACCGACATTGGCGGGGCCGGATCACGAATCGGCCCGCATGCTCGTCGGCCTGCTCGGGGATGCGGTCTACTTCGGCCTGAGCGGTTTCGCGGTGCTGCTGCTGTTCTTCGCCGCCGTCGTGGAGCGGGCCTCCCGGGGCGACGGCCGCCGGGAACCGGTGGCGGTGGCGCGTCGGGTGGGAGCGCAGATCCGGCACTACTATCAGGCTCGCGATCAGCGGGAGAGGAGTCGACGCGGTGGGCGTTGAGCGGGCCGGGGCGGCCGGTGCCGCGGTGGACCGTCGTGGTCAGCTGCTCGATCGGCTGGCCGACGTCATCGCCGAGGATGGGATCGAGGGCGTCAGTATCCGCACGCTGGCCGCCCGCGCCGAGGTGTCGATCGGCACGGTGCAGTACTACTTCTCGACGAAAACCGACCTCCTGCACCGGGTGTGGGAATACGTGCGGGACGAGGCGGCCTGCCGCTTCGATGCCGCGACGGTGGCACAGCTTCCGCCGGCGCAGCGCCTGTCCCGCCTCGTCGACCTGCTCATCGCCCCCGACAGCGAGGATCGCCTCGCCCGGGTGTGGTTCGCCCTGGTGGCCCGCGCCGCCCACGACCCCGAGATCGCGGCGCTGCATCGAGCCCAGTGGCAGCACACCGAGGAACTGCTCGCCCGGGCGCTGGCCGCCGTGAATCCGGACCGGTCCGCCGAATCCGCCGACGCCGCAGCCGAATTGCTGGCGCTGCTCGACGGTCTCACGCTCGCCGTCCTCACCGAACCCGATCGCATGCCGCCGGCCCGGGCTCGCCGGATCGGGCGGGACTGGACCGACCGCTGGGCGGGCCGGTAACCGTCACCCGGGCGGTGTCAGTGCACCCGTGAGGAATCCGGAATCAGTCGGCCCGCCTCGACCAGAACACGCAGTGCGGCACGGCGGCGCGGGCATTCGTCGGTGCGGCAACCCCGGTGCATCTGCATGATCTGATGGGCCTTCTGCGGGGTGAGGTCGAGCGGTTCCATCCAACAGGTACTGAACATGTCCACGGTGTAGTCGCCCTCCTCGATCCCTGCCTGACCTTCGGCCATCCCGTGCCGATGTCGGTCTGTCGAGGTTATGCCCCCACTTTCGGGGGCCGGAATGTGCCGAACGGACCGAATATTGGTAATTTCGGACTGTGGTTGGGATCGGTACGCCGTCCGATGTGTTACCGCACGGCAGCGTCAGTGTGCGCATGATGGTGAGTGTCGGGCTCGCGCATGGATTGGATGAACCGCTGTTATTGGCGGGCACCGGAATCGAACCCGCGGATCTGACCGATGAACAAGTTCGAATTTGGCCGGATCAAGAATTCGCTGTCGCCCGCAATCTCATTCGCGCGCTCGGCGATCGTCCCGGGCTCGGCGTGCAGACCGCCGCGCAGGCGTCGCTCGGGAAGGCCGGTCTGGTCGGTCTCGCGGCCCTGGCCAGCGCGACCATGCGCGATGTGCTGAACATCGCGGTCCGCTATCAGGATCTGGTCTCGGTCGCGGCGCGCTATCACCTCGACGAGTCCGGTGGCGACGAGGTCGCGCTGGTGGCCGACGGCTCGGGAATACCTGCCGACCTGCGGGGATTTTTCGTCGAACGCGAGGTGGCGCTGATCTTCGTGGCCGGCCGGGCGCTCGACGTGACCATCCCCGCCGTCCGCCTGGAACTGGAGTTGGACGCCGACCGGGCCGCCGCACTGGCCGAGTTCGCCTCGATCGACACCATCCTCAGCGACTGCCCGCGTACCGCGCTGGTCCTGCCGCGCTCGTTCCTGGATCTGCGCATGCCACATGCCGATTCGCATACCGCGAATCTGATCGAGCGGCAGTGCCGCGAGGCGCTGCAGGTCCTGCTCGACGGCGGCTGGAAGTTGTCGACACTGGTCCGCGAGCGCCTGCTGCGCGAACCGGGTTCGGTGCCGTCGATGGCCGAAGTGGCCGCCGAGCTGCACATCAACGTCCGTACGCTGCGCCGACAGCTCGCCACCGAGGGCGCCAGCTTCCGCGGCCTGCTCAACACCGTGCGCGAGAGCACCGCGGCGGAGTTGCTGCGCGCCGGGGCGACGGTCGAGGATGTCGCCCGCCGACTCGGATATGCGGAAACGGCTAATTTCACTCACGCCTTCACCCGATGGATGGGGATGTCGCCGCGGGCTTACCGGCAGTCGCTGACCCGAAATCGATAGCGAATCGTGTCCTGACGCGTATTCGGATTTCGGGGAATCCGTGATTTCCGGTGCCCGCAACAATGTGTGGCACGGTGTTCCGGATAACTCGCCACACGTTTTTTCGCGAGCACATTCTGCATTCGCAATATGGCGACCGAATGCCGGCGAATTGCGCCGGGGCCGGATGGTGGGCGCGTGCGGGCCGACGGGGAAGCCGAGCCGCTCGGTTGTGTCTCGGCCCCTCGGCCCCGGGGCGCCGGCCGTTCGGCCTAGCCGAGCTCGGGCGGAGAAACGTCGCCCAGCCGGCTACCCATGTCCGGGCGTGCGGCAGGGTGAGTGCCCTCATATAGTTTCCTAGTAAAATACCTGTTAACCTTCTCGGGTGTCGCATCGTGCCCCGTCCTCCCCGGCTGCCGGTGTCCGCACCACCCTGCGGATGCTGTCGCTGCGCGGGGTCTTCCGGATGCGCCCGGTCGCCGACACCTGGTACCAGTCCGCGCTGTGCGCGCTGATCGCGATCGGCGGACCGGAGGTCGTGCTGCTCGCGACCGGGCAGGTGCAGCTGGCCTTCTACACCAGCGCCGGCGGTCTGTGCGCCCTGTACGGGCACGGCCTGCCCTATGCCGCCCGCGGCCGGACCCTGGCCTGGGTGGTGCTCGGGATGTTCGCCGGCACCGCGGTCGCATTGACCGCGTCGGCGCTGATCGAATCCGCGGCGGTGCGGGTCCTGGTGATCGCGGTGCTCGCCGGGTTGTACAAGCTGGTCTGCGACGCCTCCCGGATGGGGCCGCCCGGCAACATCATCTTCACGTTCGTGGTCTCCAGCGCGGCCTTCATCCCGCAGCGTGCCGGACAACTTCCCGGTCACCTCGCCTTGATCCTGCTGGGCGGCGTCCTGGCGTGGTGTGTCTGTATGGCTCCGGCGCTGGTCCGCCCGCACGGGCCGCAACGACTGGCCGTGGCACGGGCCCTGGAATCGACCGCCCGGCTGCTGCGGGTGCCACTCGGCGATGCCGGAGTGCCGCGCGCCCGGCACGACGCCGCGGTCGCCGTGCAGGCCGGATGGACCGCGCTGTCCCGGGTGCCCGCGACCGCTCGCACCACGGCGCAACTCACCGCGCTGGCCGGTCTGCTCGCCCGCGCCGAAACCCTCGCCGCCACAACCAGGCCCGCCGGTCCCGAATATCTGCTGTACCCCTCCGACGCCGAGAATGACACCGCGGCATCGGATTTCGCGACGGCACGAGATCTAACCCGAATCGACGCCGAGGCCGGCGCCGACACCCTCGACCGGTACGCCCGGGCCCTGCGCAGCGGCCTCGAGGTACCCCGGATCCATTGCGCCGCAGCCGAAGAGTCCGAGATTCGCGGTATCGGCCTCGGCCGAACCGGTGCCGTCCGCGGGGCGGCGTTGCGGCGCGTGGGCCGCGCCTTCCTGCCCGGCGCCCCCGGACTGCCGCTCGCCACCCGCGTCACCCTCGGCGCCGCGGCGGCGGGCTGGATCTCGTTGGCGCTGGGCGTGAATCGTCCGTACTGGGCCGTGATGACCGCCGCGGTCCTGATCGTCGTCAATACCGCGCAGTCGTGGCAGCGTACTGTGCAACGCGTGCTGGGCAATCTCGTGGGTGTCGCGCTGTTCACGGCGGTGGCGCCGTGGGCGCACAGCGCCGTCGCGCTGGTGGTGATGGCGCTGATCTGCCAGGTGATCGTCGAGGCCACCATCTCCCGGAACTATTGGGTCGCTTCGGTATTCATCACACCGATGGCCCTGGCGATGGTGGAGTTCGCCACCCCGCGACCGGCCTCCGAGCTCGGACTCGATCGCTGGCTCGACACCTGTGTGGGTGCGGTGGTCGCGGTCCTGATCTGCTTCGCCATCCCTAATCGCCGGGTCACCGACCGGGTGGCCGCGGCGCTGGGCGACCTCGATGCCGCGATCGGCCGCGCCCGCCGGGCAGCGGACTCCGGCACGGCGGCGCCGGCCGACCGGGCCCGGCTCGCCGCCGCCCTGATCGAGGTTCGCACGTGCGCCGATACCGCGGCCGGGGAATGGTGGAGTGCTCCGCTCCCAGACGAACGCATCGTCGCCGCGGAACGCACCGGACATCAGCTCCTGGATCGCTTGCCGGTCAGAACCTTCGCGGCGGTGTCGTGATGACTGCGCGGACCCCGGCCGGTTCTCCCTCCCCGGTCCTCGAAAACGCCACCGAAAACGCCACAGAGAACGCGGCCGAGAACGCGGTAGCCGACGATGCCGTTGCCGAGGTGATGCGGCAGTGGGCGCGGGCGGCACCGGAACTCGATCTGCGTCCGATCGCGGTGATCGGCCGCATCACTCGCTGTGCGGCCCTGCTGCAACAGGTAGCCGACGCCCCGCTCGGCGACGAAGAACTGGCTCGACCGGAATTCGACATTCTGCTGGCGCTGCGCCGCGTCGGCGGTGAACTCACGCCGGGCCGGCTTGCGCGCGAAACGTTCGCCTCGCCCGCGGCCGTGACCAAGCGGCTGCGGGGGCTGGAAGAGCGCGGGCTGGTCGGCCGGCGGGCCGACACCAGGGACCGGCGGGTCTCCCATATCGCGTTGACCGCGGACGGCCGCGCGCTGATCGATCGGCTGATGCCGCGACAGCTGGCCTACGAGGCCGGATTGCTGTCCGGACTACCCGATGACGACCAGCGCGAACTCGCTCGCATTCTGGCCGATGTGCTGGTGCGGTGGGAGGGACGGTTCGGCGGGCTGCCCCGCTGACTCTCGAGACAACTCGCTCCGCTTCTCCCGAGGACGCCCGCATCCGGTCGTGCGACGAAGCGGACCGGATGCGGGTGGATTCGCCTGCGCGTCAGCCGTTTCCGACGGCCGATAGCGGGCGGATCAGGGGAACGCCGTCGGATGCGACGGGTACCGGGACGCCGGCGAGTTTGTCGATCGCCGCGTAGTAGGCGGCCTCGTATCCGGCGCCCAACTGGTCGACGGAGAACTTCTCCACCACCCGGCGCCGGCAGGCGGCCGGGTCGATCTCGTCGGCCGCGGCGATGGCCGCGGGCAGTTCGGCGGGATCGTCGCAGATGATGCCCGTGACCCCGTGGTCGACGACCTCTTCGACCGCGCCGCCGCGCAGGGCCACCACGGGGGTGCCGCAGGCCATCGCCTCGATCATCACGATGCCGAACGGCTCCTCCCATCGAATGGGGAACAGCAGGCAGCGCGCCGAGGCGAGCAGCAGCCGCTTCGCGATCTGGTCGGCCTCACCGAAGACGAAATCGGTGTCGCGCAGCAGCGGCCGCACCGCGTTCTCGAAGTAGGCCTTCTCCGGGGGTTCGTTCATCTTCGCCGCCAGCACCAGCGGCATCCCCGCCTCGTGTGCGGCGTGCAGGGCCAGGTCGGGACCCTTGTAAGGGGCGTAGCGCCCCAGAAACAGGCCGAAGTCTTGTTTGCGGGTCTGGAACGGCCATTCCGCGGGGCGGACCGTGTTGTAGACACGGCCGACCCAGTTGAGATTCTCCGCCAGGGAGCGTTGCCGATCGCTGATCGCGACGAACTGCGCGGTATCGGTCAGCGAGCTGTAGTACTCCTGCGCTTCCCCGTCGACCGGACCGTGCACGGTGACGACGGTCGGAATGCCGAGAGCGGAGTACATCGGAGCGTTCAGCGGCCCCGCGAAAGTGTGGTCGTGAACGACGTCGATCCGTTCGGTCTGCGCCAATTCGGTGATGATGCGCCGAACCTTGAGCGCGTTGAGCACCTCAGGGAACGGATCGCCGAGGCGTTCGGCGAGGATGTCGTCCCATACCCGGATGAACCGTGCAGTAGTCCCGGAGCGGCCGGCGCCCAGCAGGGTCACCCGGTGCCCACGTGCTACCAGTGCGTCCGCCAGTTGAGCCACCACGGCTTCGACGCCGCCGTAACCGGCAGGCGGCACTTCGAAGTACGGCGGTGCGACCATCACGATGTGCAAGGACACGCCGGGTTCGTGGAGCCGGTAGATCAAGGATTCCGAGTCCGCCAGTGAAGCGTCCTCCAGTGAAGCGTCCCCCAACGTGGTGCCGCGCAGGGCGCCGGCCGCGGAAGCGCCGGACAGCGATGCGCCGGACAACGATGCGCTGGACAAAGAGGCCGAGTACTCCGATTCCGGATAGTGCAGGGAGTCGTCGTACTCGACGGGACTGGAGCCGGACGGGCCCGCGGAATCCGAGCCTGACGGGTTATTGCTCATGGTACTGCCTCCTCAACGTGTGAAGCTGCGACCAAGCATGGCGAGAGACCAGAAACCACCAGGCGTCTCTCGGGAACTTCGGTTTCCCTCATCGGGCGGGCCGGAGCGACCCGGTGGGTGATGTACCCAGCAGCAGACACGGTAACCCTTCGGCAGTAAAATGTCCGGGAATGCCTGGTAGAACGCAAAATTTGTGCAAGTGATCCGGGGTACGCGGGCGGGATTACCGAGCGGTAGGACATCGCGGCGGACCCTGTCGCCGGTCCTGCCGGGGGTGTCCGAGGCGTCACGGCCGCGCCGGCGGCTCCGCGTTCGGGCGCCGCGGCGCCCATATATATAAGGCATCGATAGATCACTGAATAGAAATCCCGGCAATTCGGGCATTCAAGACAAATTGCGATTACGACGCGCCGACGGATTTACTGTTTCACGGCAGAGTATTGACCGTTGATTTACCATTGCCGCGCCGCTGCGCGCGGCGTCCGAATCTTCCGGAAAACGCCCTCATTTGCAGGTCGTACGGCGTAGAAAGTGATAGCCGGTCGATGGCTGGGGCAATTGTCCCGGAGTGTCCGGTGCAAAATTCAAGATCAAGTATATGAAGATCAAAAATGTTGCTACGCAAGAAGGTTGGTCTGTGTAAGCTGACCTCGATCACGACCTACTACGAGGTGGGATGGCGGCGATGGTGGTGTCGCAGTGAGTATCGACAAACTCCGGCTGCGCCGTGCGAGCTACATGGTAGCCGCATTCGGTGTGCTGGCTTTGGTGGTGACCGGTCCACTGGATCGGTTGATGCTGGGTGTTTTCATCTGTATCGGGCTGGGTTTGGGTTGGCTGAACGCGCAACTGACATTGCGGTCGGTCACCGGCATCACCCGCTCGGAATCGCCGAATAAGCAGGCGCTGGCCTTGTCGACGGCCGCGCGGCTGATCATCGTCACCGTACTGGCGATCATCGTGGCGTTCCTGACGCGTCCGAACGGTGTGGGCATCTTCTTCGGACTCGCGTTGTTCCAGGTGATCCTCGTCTTGCATACCGTTGTGCCCGAGTGGAGAGGGCTCCGTCAGCAGTCATGAGCAGCACTATCGCGACGATGATCCTGGCCGATGAAGAGCCGAAGATCGAAGTAGGTCACCACGCCACCACCGAGCTCTGGGGATTGACGTTCAACGTCGACACCATCCTCTCGACGGCGGTCGCCGCGGTGATAGTCATCGCCCTGGCGCTCTTCCTTCGCATGAAGATCACCTCGGGCGTCCCGAACGGCGTGCAGTTGTTCTTCGAGACCATCACCGTGCAGATGCGCGGGCAGGTGGAGTCCGCGATCGGAATGCGTATCGCGCCGTTCGTATTGCCGCTGGCGGTAACGCTTTTCACCTTCATCCTGCTGTCGAACTGGATATCGGTGCTGCCTATGCAGTACGGCCGCGGCGAATTCATCTTCCCGCCGGCCTCCGATGTCAATTTCGTCTATGCCCTGGCATTGTTCGTCTTCGTCTTCTACCACGCGGCGGGTGTCCGGCGCCGCGGTCCGGTGACGCATGTGAAACAGTTGCTGAAGGGCCACACGGGGTGGGGGCCGATGGTGTTGATCAACATCATCGAAGAGATCGCCAAGCCGTTGTCGCTGTCGCTGCGATTGTTCGGAAATATGTTCGCCGGCGGCGTCATGGTCGCGGTGATCGCGCTGTTCCCGTACTGGATCGCGTGGGGCCCCAACGCCATCTGGAAGCTGTTCGACTTGTTCGTCGGCGCCATTCAGGCGTTCATCTTCTCGCTTTTGACCGTCCTCTACTTCAGCCAGTCCATGACGCTGGAGCACGAAAACCACTGAACGGCAGTCCCGGTCGGCTCACCGATCGGTCAACGTTGGAGAACAGGAAGAGAAAATGGCAGCAGATCCAGCAATCGTCCAGGGTGCCCTCATCGGCGGCGGCCTCATCATGGCCGGTGGCGCCATCGGCGCGGGTATCGGTGACGGTCTGGCCGGTTCGGCACTGATCAACGGCGTTACCCGGCAGCCCGAGGCCGAGGGCCGGTTGCGCGGTAACTTCTTCCTGACCGTCGGTCTGGTCGAGGCCGCGTACTTCATCAACCTCGCGTTCATGGCGCTGTTCGTATTCGCAACTCCCGGTAAGTAATCGGCGAGATGTCCGCGCGAACCGATGTGGTGGCCGAGGGGAACTTCCTCATCCCCAACGGCACCTTCTTCGTCGAGCTGATCATTTTCCTGATCGTGCTCGGAGTCATCTGGTTCTTCGTCGTTCCGCCGATCCGCAAGGTGCTGACCGAACGCGAGGAGCGGGTGGAGGCGACCGCCGCCAACGCCAAAGAGGCGAAACAGGTCTTCGCCGACGCCCAGGCGAAATATGAGACGGCGCTGGAACAAGCCCGTACCGAGGCGGCCGACATCCGCAACGAGGCACGGGCCCAGGGCCGGGCGATCATGGACGACCTGCGGACGCAGGCTCAGCAGGAGGTCGACGGCATCGTCGCCGAATCCGCTGCCCATCTGCGCGCCGAGGCCGACCGCGTCAAGTCCGAGCTGCGACTCGAGGTCGAGCCGCTGGCCCAATCGCTCGCCGACCAGGTGGTCGGTGACAGTCGCCACGCCGGCACCGCCGGTCGTAGGAGGGGCAGGGATTCGTAATGATTGACACCAGCGGCGGTGTGCTTGCCGCAGGCGGATACGAGATCACCTTCGACTGGCCGGTCTTCTTCAGTCAGCTGTTCGGCTTCGCCGTCATCGTCTTCATCATCTGGAAATGGGTTGTCCCGCCGGTGAAGAGGTTGATGGCGAAGAGTCAGGACGCGATCGCCAAGCAGCTCACCGAAAGCGATCACGCCGCGCAACAGCTGGAAGAGGCCAAGCGCTCCTACGCGAACGCCATCACCGAAGCGCACACCGAACTCGAGCAGATTCGCGCCGACGCGCGCGCCGACGCCGAGTACATCGTGGCGCAGATGCGAGAAGCGGCCGCGGCGGAAGTCGAAAGGGTGCGACGGCAGGGTCGCGATCAGGTCGCCCAGCTGCGTCGCCAGATGGTGCGCGATCTGGAAACGGATCTGGCGGCCGCGATGCTGGCGATCACCGAGGAAAAGGTGCGCGACCAGGTGGCGACACCGGAGGCGAAGTCGGACAGTATCGAACGGTTCCTCGAGGACCTGGAGATTCTGGCCAACTCGTCGTCGGTCAAGCGGCAGGCCCAACCGGGCTGGAACTGAACATCGTAGGCGAGTAGCCGGTGGACTACGGTCCACCGGCTACTCGTTTCATACCGAGACGGTGGCGGGCGGAGTCAGCGCGTCGGCGAGTGCGGCGAGGGTGGGCGAGCAGCCGGAATCGATACGGACGGTGGCCAATTCGTCCCCTCGCGTGGCGCCGCGGTTCACGATCACGACGGGTTTACCGGATTTCGCGGCCCGGCGGACGAAGCGCAGCCCGGACATGACCGTCAGCGACGAACCCGCGACGACCATCGCGTCGGCCGCGTCGACCATCGAAAACGCCTCGGCCACCCGATCTTTCGGGACGTTCTCGCCGAAGTAGACGATATCGGGCTTCAACATGCCGCCGCAGTCGGTGCAGTCGACCATGCGGAAGCTGTCGGTCTCGCCGACCACGGCGTCCGCGTCCGGCGCCACCTCGATACCCGTGGCGGTCGCCAGTTCGGCGAAGCCGGGGTTGGCCGCTTCCAGCCGATCGGCGAGTGTCATGCGCGAGATCAGTCCGTGGCACGACAGGCAGCGCACCCGCGCATAGGTACCGTGCAGATCGATGACGGCGCGGTGCCCTGCCTTGGTGTGCAGCAGGTCCACATTCTGCGTGATCAGCCCGCTGACCACCCCCGCACGTTCGAGCCGGGACAGCGCGCGATGGCCGAGATTGGGCCGCGCGGCGTCCATCCGCCGCCAGCCGACGTGATTGCGCGCCCAGTAGCGCTGCCGGAACACCGGATCACCGACGAACTGCTGATAGGTCATCGGATTGCGGGGCGGCGAATCCGGCCCGCGATAGTCGGGGATACCGCTGTCGGTCGACATGCCGGCCCCGGTGAGGACCACGATCCGCCGGCCCGTCAGCACCTCCACCGCACGATCGAGGCCGGTGTCGGTCGGCAGGGTCGCGAGCTGGGGCATGAATCCAGGTTACGAGCCCGTGCGCGTTGTTCTCCCAGGGCTCACTCGATGGCGCGGATCAGATCGTCGTCGGAGCTCTCCGGTGTGGTCCTGGCCGCCTTCGCGTGGCTGTAGGCGATCCCGGCGACCAGGATGGCCAGCAGGACCGCCGAGGTGCCGTAGGTGCCGAATCCCAGTCCGCCGCCGCTGTGCGATTTCGAGAGCAGATCGCCCGCGGTGGCGCCGAGCGGCCGGGTGAGGATGAAGGCCATCCAGAACAGGACGACACCCGAGATCGGCGTGCAGTAGTGCGCCAGCAGGATGACCACCATGATCGTGCCGATCAGCGCCGCGCCGCCGCCGTAACCGAGGCCCGAGCTGTCGGACAGGTAGTCGCCGAGCGAGGTGCCGAGGGTGTTCGACAGCAGGATCGCCGCCCAGTACAGCATCTCGCCGCGCAGCGTCCGGATATTCGAGACGTCGTAGGTCTGCCCGCTGAACCGCCAGATCACGAAGACGATCGCCAGGCCGCTGATCAGCAACGCCGCGCCCGCGCCGTAGCCGAGCCCGCCGTCGGTCGAGGTATCCGAACCCGGTCCGCGGTTGATCAGATCGGACATGGTGGTGCCGGCCGTACTGGTCGCGGCGATCACCGTCCAGTACAGGGCGGGATGGAAGCGGCGGGCCCGCAACTGGGCGATGAGGCTCACCACGAAGATGGCGAGGAACAGCAGCGAAGCGGCCGCGTAGCCCAGCTTCAGGGTCTGAGCCAGCAGATCGCCTCCGGTCTCGCCCAGGGTGGTCGCGGCGATCTTCAGAACCCAGAACAACGCCGTGACCTGGGGAAGTTTATATCCGGTCCGGGCCGGTGCCGGGTTGGTCACGTGGTAGTCCTTTCCGGGCCGCGAGCCGGCGACCGTCTCGACACAGGGACGGCGGCATTCTGCCCGCCCGTCGCTGAGACCACGCTGAGATCGTGACGGGCTCGCCGCGGTCGTGGTCGATGATGGGTGGGTGAATCGGTTCCGGCGCTGGACACATCCGTCGCGGTGGGGTGTGCGGATCCGGTCTGCCCTCGTTTCGGCTCTGGCGGTCGGTGTCGTGCTGCTCGTCGCCGCGGGTGCGATGGTCTGGTTGCTGCACCGTTCGCTGATCGACGAACTCGACGCCGCCGCACAGGCGCGTGCCGGCGAGATCGCGGAGACGCTCGAACACGACCCGGCTCGGGTGCGCGAACTTCCGCGCGCCGAGGACGGGCGCGTCGCGGCGGCCCAGGTCGTCGCGCCGGATGGAACCGTGATCTGGGGTTTCGACGATCCGCACGGAGTACTCGCCACCGCCCCGGCAGGTGCGAGGCGGGCCGTCGGACTGTCCGCCTCGCCCGGATACGACGAGGACTTGCGAGTCGCGAGCCGTGTCGCCGAAACGTCCTCGGGCCGCTACCAGGTGTTCGTCGCGGTCGACACCGAATCGGTCGAGCGGGCGGTCGGCCGGGTCGGAGCCTTGCTGGCGGTGGGAGCGCCGATCGTGGTGCTGGCCGCCGCCGTGGCAACGTATCTGCTGGTCGGCCGCTCGCTACGGTCGGTGGAGGCGATCCGCGAGCGGGTGGCCCGGATCGGTGCCACACAGCTCTCGGAGCGGGTGCCGGTGCCGGCGCCGCGCGACGAGATCGCCCGGCTGGCCGAGACGATGAACGACATGCTCGCGCGCGTCGAGGCCGGACACCGGGCCCAGCGCCGTTTCGTCGGCGACGCCTCCCACGAGTTGCGCAGTCCGCTCGCCACGGTCACGGCCGCACTGGAATTGGCGCGCCATCGGCCCGAAACGGTGGACGCGGAGCTGATCGACGGCACGCTGCTGCCGGAAGCCGAGCGCATGCGCCGGCTGATCGACGATCTGCTGACCCTCGCCGCCGCCGACGAACGCGGACTCGAATTGCGGACGGGCGATGTCGATCTCGACGACATCGCCCAGGCGGCGGCCGTCGCCGCTCGGCTGCGCGGGGGGATAACGGTCGATACGGATATCCGCCCGACCCGTATCGTCGGTGATCCGGAGCGATTGGCGCGGGCGCTGCGCAATATCGTCGACAACGCGGTCGCCCATGCCCGTTCACGGATCCGGATCGCGGTCGCGGACGATGTCGCGCCGGGAGCGTCCGGGGGCGCCCGCCTCGTCGTGGACGACGACGGGCCGGGCATTCCCGCGGCCGACCGCACGCGGGTCTTCGATCGTTTCGTGCGACTCGAGGCCGACCGGTCCCGGACGACCGGGGGTTCGGGCCTCGGGCTGGCGATCGTCGCGGAAATCGTGGCGGCCCACGGGGGAGTGGTGCGTGTGGACGAGTCGCCGTGGGGTGGAGCACGATTCGTTGTCGAGCTGCCGGTGACGGGACCGCCGGACCGGTGACTCATTCCGGTGTGGCGGTGACTTCCGAGTCGATCAGCCGATAGCCGACACCGCGCAGCGTTTCGATGCTGTTGCTGCCGAACGGCGTATCGATCTTCTTGCGCAGATAACCGATATAGACCTCGACGACGTTCTCCGGCCCGTCGTAGTGCGCATCCCAGACGTTGCGCAAGATCTCGGTTTTGGTGCGGGCACTGCCCTTGTGTCGCAACAGGTATTCGAGCAGTCCGAATTCCCTCGGCGTCAGGGACAATTCGGAATCGGCGCGGGTGACCGAGCGCCGCCGCGGGTCCAATCTCAGATCACCCGCGGCCAGGATTTCGGGCTGCTGTGGGGCGCGACGGCGCAGCAGGGCGCGCAGGCGGGCGGTGAGGACGACGAAGGAGAACGGTTTGGTCAGGTAGTCGTCGGCGCCCAGGTCCAGCGCGTCGACCTGGTCGTAGTCGCCGTCCTTCGCGGTGAGCATCAGCACCGGGGTGGTGATGTCGCGTTCGCGCAGCCGGCGCAGCACCTCGTAGCCGCTCAGTTCGGGCAGCATGATGTCGAGCACGATGACGTCGAAGTCGTCCTCGCTCGCCCACCACAGGCCGTCGGTGCCGGTGTGAGCGTGCTGGACGACGAAACCCTCCAGCTCCAGGCCGCGCCGCAGAGTGGCGGCGAGCCGGGGCTCGTCCTCGACCACCAGCACACGCATCCCTCCAGCATGCCGGATCCGTGCGGTGGGCCGCGCGGGTCCTACAACCAGATGCCCGATTCGACGACCCATACGCCGCCGTTGTTCTTGCGGGCGGGCTGGGACAGTTGCAGGGAGACACGCTGTCCGTCCGGCCCGGTCGCGACGGCCAGGTAGGGGCCGCCGTGGGTGATCGCCGGCTGCGACCAGCCGAAGCGTCCGGAGACGAAGGCACGTGCGACGGCGTCCTCGTCCAGCCGCCACGGCTGGTGACCGGCGTCGACCGACTGCTGCAACTGCTCGGCCGCATCGCCGCTGATGCCTTCGCCGGGGAAGGCGGTGCCGGCCGGCGGATGGTCGCCTGCGGCCGGGACGGACGGCGAGACGACGGGAAGCTCGGACGTTGGGGCAGAGGGGAATTCGGCGCGGCCGGACGATGGCCGCTCGACACTGCCGGAGCCGTCGTGGGTTTCGACGGTGGTGTTCACGGCGGCTGTCTGCGTCGTCGAGCGGTATTCGGCGGTATTCGGTCCTTCCGAGGCCGGCGAGTCGGTCGAGCAGGCGCCGAGGGGTGCGGCGACCGCGACACCGACCGCGACGGCGATGACGCGGGGTATGTCCGTGGCCCGGATCTGCCGATGGCCGGATCTGTGCGGGAGTCGGGTGTGGGAGCGCATGGCGTTCTCCTGATGCGATCGGTGCCGTCATCGTGTGATCCGCGCCCGGCCGGTGTGTGTTATCGGCGGTGAGGCGTGTCGGCGCAATCGAGACCACTCCGTCATCGCGACGGGCGTGGGCGGTGGTGCTCGCTCACCTGTCGCGACCGCGGTGTCAGCGCGCCGCGGATCTCGGCGGCCGCCGCCCGCACTCGCGGTGCGATCCGCCGCAGCGCCGCCGGACGATCACAGACGACACCCACGGCCGCCGACGCGTCGACGGCCACGGCCACCGCGGCCAGTCCGGATCCGAATTCGTCGTCGTCGTAATCGGTTGCGTGGCAGGCGATTCGGTGCAGCCTGCGGTGCAGTTCAGGGAGATCGAAGCCGGGCTCGATATCGGTCACCCGCGCCTCGACGTCCTCCGGCGGCAGGTGGGCCAGCGCGACGCGGCCGAGGGTGCTGCGATGCGCCGCCACCCGGGTCCCGACCCGGGTGGGCACCGCCGTCGCCGCCCTGCCGCCGAGTTTGTCGAGGTAGAGCACCTCGCCGCCGTCGAGGGCGCCGAGATGGACGACGGCCGCGGTGGCCAGCAGCAATTCGTGCAGAATCGGCGCCGCGCAGGCACGTAACCGGGACAGTCGCGCGGTGTCGGCGTTCCACGTGCGGACGCGCCGGCCCAGCGCATAACCGTCCGCACTGTGGGTGAGCCACTCCAGTTGGATGAGCTGCCGCACGATCCGATGCACGGTGGCGCGCGGCAGCCGGGTCCGGACGGCGATCTGGCCGAGCGTCAGGTGCCGATCCGGTGCCTGGAACAGATCCATCACCAAGGTGGCGCGCTCGAGCATCGTCAGAGGCAGCTGAGCTGCGGCTACCTCGGACATGTACCGATGGTAGAAGTCACTCGCGCTGCGCGAGGGCCACGTTATCCATTCGGTACGCCGAGCTCACCCGCCGGATCCGGACGCCGATCCGGCGCCGAGGCCGTTCGCGGACCCGCTGGGCAGTTGCAGTTGAGCGTCCGGCGCGCCGGTGCCGTTCGGGTCGAGCATTCCGCCCTGGCCGGCGTAGGGGCTCCGGCCCGGCGGCGCCTGCAGCACCGTGAGGTAATTCCACAGTCCCGCCGCGAGCGCACCCCCGCCGACCAGCACCGTCCCGAAGACGCCGCCCGCACCCGCGAACGCCAGGACGGCCGCCGGAATCGTCGCCAGGCAGCCGGGGCCGACCACCAGGCAGGTACTCGCTCCGACCGCGGCGCCGATGAGGGCGCCCAGCACGGTGCCGACGACGGTCCCGATCACGGGGCCGCGCGACATGACGGTCGCGAAATCGTTGAGCGCCAACTGATTCTCCATCGCGGAAGCCGCGGGGCGTCTCGCGATATCCGGTGTCATCGTGAGCGTGCGCCCGCCGTCGCCGATGCGGATAGCGATGCGGTGGGCGATGCCGTCCACGGTGAAGCTCGCCGGCAGCGTCGTGACGGGAGTGCCGTCCACGGTGACGCGGACGGAACCGTCGTCCCCCGCGCTGAACGCATCGGCGGCGAAGCCGCTGAGAACGACTGCGCCAGAGGTGGTTTCGATGCTCGGAGCCGGTGGCTCGGCGGTCGCGGTGGCGACGGTGACGGTGACGGATGCGGCCAAGGCCGCGGTGGCCGCGGTGAGCGCGGCGATCGTACGGCTGGACATCTGCGCCTCCCACGCTCAGCGACCGGTATCCGGCACACCCGGCCGGCCACGCAGATCGGGGGCGTATTCGCTGGTTCCCGGCGGAGCCAGCAGCGTGGTGACGTAGCGGTAGAGCCCTGCCGCGGTGGCGGGACCACCGCCCAGTACCAGTCCCGCGACGCCGCCCGCGGCTCCCGCGAGGCTGACGATCGGCAGCACGGCGACAACACAGCCGACGCTCAACACCGCACACGAGGCACCCGCCAGGGCGATCCCGAGCCCGATGCCGAGGACCGCGCCCACCGCCGTGCCGATCAGCGCGCCGACCGAGGTGCCGATACTGACCGCGTTGACCAGGTCGTTCATCGCGAGTTGATTCTCCAGCGGCGAGGCGACCGGGGTCGGGGCGTCGCGGCGCAGACCCGCGGTCTCCGGTGTCAGCGTGAGAGTCGTCGCATCCCCGCCGATCCGCGCGCGGATCGGCATGCGCTGGTCGCCGATCGCATAGGCCAGCGGCAGGGTATCGAGCACGCGGCCCGCATCGTCCCGGACGGTGACCGCGGTGCCGTCGGGGTCGACGGCGAAGCGGCCGTGGGTCAATTCGACTGTCACCGAGCCGGTATCGGTCGATGCGGCACGGTAGGTGACCACCGCCGGGGCCGGATCGGCCGCCGCCGTCCCCGCCGCGGCCAGTGCCGCGGCGCAAATCGCCGCTGTCGTCGAGATCCGAATCTTCATGGGGCGCCCCCTCGTCTCGATCCACCGGGCGCTCGTGACGCCCGGCCCCGGTACGGGTGCGGTGTCGCGCACGACGTGCGGGAAGCCGGACCGTAGCGCGGCGGATTCGGAAGCGTCCGAGAGCGTCTCGCTCAGCGAGACAGTTTCTCCGTCGTGGCCCGAAGCCCGGCCAGGAAGGTGGTGATCGCCGAGGTGACCGTTTCCGGATCCTCGACCATCGGCAGATGTCCGCAGTCGCTGAGCACGAGACGCTCACGGGGGCGCAATGTTTCGTCGAGCCGGGCGCCGGCGGCCGCCGAGAGGATCCGATTGCGCCGGCCCCAGACGGTGCAGATCGGCGGGAACTCGGGGCCCGGAGTGAAGTCGTCGAGTGCGGCGAAAGCGGGAAAGTCCTGTACCAGCCGGTCGAGCGCGAGCAGGCGGCCGCGATCGGCCCAATGCGATTGCAGGCGTGGGTCGTTCTGCATTTTCCGGTCGCGTCCGCGCGGTCCCAGCTGAGTGGCGACGATCCATGCGACGAGGGGTTTCGGCAGCGCGAGCCGCCGGGCCAACGGCGCGAGCGGCACGAACCGGTCGAACCACATCAGCGGCGCCTGATCTCCGTGCCGCACGGTATTCCAGGTGAGCGGATTGATCAGCACCAATCCGCGCACCCGCGCCGGATCACCGATCGCGAAACTCAGCGACGTCGCACTGCCCAGGCAATTCCCGACCAGTATCACCCGGTTCAGCCGGTACTCGTCGAGAAAGGCCCGCACCGTGGCCACGTAATCGGCGAGCCGATACCCGTGCGGTTGCTCCGAATCTCCGTAGCCGGGCAGGTCCAAGGCGAACACCTCGTATTCGCCCCGCAACGCGGCCATCTGCTCGTCCCAGATCCGCCGCTGGGCGCCCGCATTGTGGAGGAAGACGACCGGATCGCCGTGGCCGGCGTGGTCGTACACCACCCGCCGCCCCTGATATTCGAATTCCGCCACGACGACTCCTCACTTCTACGAACATCGATGTTCGTAAGTGGGTACGGTACCGCACCCGCGCTGAACATGCGGCTCAGCGGGCCAACTGCAGGGCCAGGGTCGCCGCGGCCGGGATCAGATACAGCGCCGGGAAGATCGTGGTTCCGTAGGAATGGGCTCGTACCGTGGTTGCCATCGCGCCGAGGAAATACAGAATCAATCCCACGGCCGCGGCCACCCCGATCACCGGGACGAAGAAGCCCACGACGAGTCCCAGCGCCCCGGCGGATTTGGCCAGGGCGAGCCAGTTCCACCAGCTTCGCGGCACGCCGTATTGATTCAGCGGTTCCACGACGAATTCGCTCTTGTTGAACAGTGAGTAGCCGGAGAAGCCGATCCACAGTGCGGCCGCTGCGCCGACGATGTAATACGCGATGTCCATGCCGGTGTGACGACGCGGCGGGCCGCAGTGTGACATGCCGCCCGGAGCGATGGTGCGGTCAGCGTCGCTGCAAGGTGAATCCCGCGATCGAATACGGGGCGTCGATCGAGGTCGCGGCGGCATTCAGGGTGCCTTCCCAATAACCCTGTGGTGCGTCGACGGCGTGCAGGTCCAAACCCGTCGGCATCCCCTCGAACGTCACGTAGGTCTCATCGGGGCCGGCCGCGTTCTGGCGGCCGGTCTTCGAGGAATTCCCGCACACCAGCGTCACGGTCGCACCGTCCACGAAGACCTGCAGGTCGCAGTTGTGCACGGGCGAGCCGATCATATTGTCGGGGTGCTGGGTGATGTGGTAGGTCCCGGCCGGAAGGATCCCGTTGCGGGGAACTCCGGGGTCGTCGGCGGAGGCGGCGGCCGGCACCGCGGAAAGGGTGGCGGCGGCGAGTGCGGCTCCGGCCGCGGCGCGTCGAACATTCATGGTCCGGCTCCCATCGGTCGATCCATCGAAATCAGCCGGATGCCGGAGTCGTCTCGGGCAACCGGGTCGCTCTGATGGGAGGATTCCCCGCTCCCGCAAACGAAACCAGCGGTGCGGACATCGACGTGGTGGCGTCGCCCGGGACTGGCTATCACCATGCGGACGGACTACTGATGTCCCGAGATGTTAAGTTCTAGGTCCCGGCACGGTAAGTATTTGCGCCTGTCTGCGCCTACCGTTGAACGCATCACCCGGTGCCGGACTCGGCGGCGAGCGAACCGCCCGACCGGATGCACCGAGACAGTGCGGACCGTGGATCGCGAGCCCTCGCGGCGCCGATCCTCCGGTCCTGTCGGAAGAGGAGATGTCCTGTGCCACAAGCCTTTCGTTACTACGAGACCGGAGCGCCCGAGGTGCTGCGGTGGGAGCGCGTGGAAGTCGGCGATCCGGGGCCGAACGAGGTGCGGATTCGCCACCGAGCGGTGGGCCTGAACTTCGCCGACACCTATTTCCGTACCGGGCTGTACCCGGCGGCGCTGCCCGCGGGGATGGGCGTGGAAGGTGCGGGTGTGATCGAGGCGGTGGGTCCGGGTGTCACCGACTTCGCCGCGGGCGACCGGGTGACCTATACGGGCAGTCCGCTGGGGGCGTACAGCACGGAGCGGGTGATGCCGGCCGAACATCTGATCGCACTTCCGGACGGCATCGGCTTCGACACCGCGGCGGCGATGACCATGCGCGGCCTCACGGCGGCGTATCTGCTGCGCCGCATCCACCCGCTGCGTCCGGGCGATACGGTGTTGCTGCACGCCGCCGCGGGCGGGGTCGGCCTGATCTTCACCCAATGGGCAAAGCTGTTGGGTATCACCGTGATCGGCACCGTCTCGTCCGACAGGAAGGCCGAGATCGCGCGGGACCACGGGTGCGATCACGTGATCGTGTACACCCGCGAGGATGTCGCCGAGCGCGTGCGTGAACTCACCGGCGGCGCCGGCGTCCGGGTGGTCTACGACAGCATCGGCAAGACGACCTTCGACTCCTCGCTGAATTCGCTGGCACGACGCGGGTTGCTGGTGTGTTTCGGGACGGCCTCGGGTCCGGTGCCGCCGATCGATGCCATGAGCCTGGCCGTCAAGGGGTCGTTGTTCGTGACCCGGCCGGCCCTGGCCGATTACATCGCCGACCCGGCCGAGCGCGCCGAACTGGCCGGCGAGCTGTTCGCCCACGTCGCGGCGGGCCGCATCCGCATCGACATCAATCAGCGCTACGAGCTCGCGGACGCGGTGGCCGCGCACCGCGATCTGGAACAGGGCACGAGCATCGGCTCGTCGGTCTTCACCGTGGGCCGGGAAGGACAGTCATGACAAGCATTGCGCCCGTGCATCTTTCGGCGCGCTCCGCGCCGTTCGGAGTGCGCCCGCTCACCTGCACCATCGGCGCGGAACTGTTCGATCTGGACCTCGCCGAGGTGGCGCGCGACGACGCTTTGTTCGCCGCCCTGAAGCAATTGCTCCTCGAGTACAAGGTGCTGTTCTTCCGCGATCAGAACATCAGTCGCGCCGAACATGTCGCGCTCGCAGAGCGTTTCGGGCCACTGGAGGACCACCCCGTCCTGGGCAGCGACCCCGAACATCCCGGCCTGGTTCGCATCTACAAGGACCTCGACAGCGCGCCGGAACACTACGAGAACGCCTTTCACTGCGACGCGACCTGGCGGGAGGCTCCGCCCATGGGGTGTGTGCTGCGCTGCGTGGAAACGCCGGCCGTCGGCGGCGACACCATCTGGGTGAATATGGCCGAGGCGTATCGCCGCCTCCCCGAATCGGTGCGCTCGCGGATCGCGAGCTTGCGCGCCCGTCATTCCATCGAGGCGAGCTTCGGCGCGATGCGTCCGGACGCCGAGCGCCTGCGGCTGCACGAACAGTTCCCGGACGCGGAACACCCGGTCGTGCGCACACACCCGGAAACCGGCGAGAAGGTGTTGTTCGTCAACGCGTTCACCACACATTTCGTCAATTACCACACGCCGGAGAATGTGCGGTTCGGCATCGACTACGCCCCCGGCGCATCGGAACTGCTGAACTACCTCGTCCGGCAGGCGAGCGTTCCCGAATATCAGGTCCGCTGGCGGTGGACCGAGAACAGCTTCGCCATCTGGGACAACCGCTGCACCCAGCATTACGCCGTGCAGGACTACTTCCCCGACGTTCGCAAGATGGAGCGCGCCGGAATCATCGGCGACAAGCCCTTCTGAAAGTCACTGAACCACAGTTTATTTCGATATCACAGCCTATTTCGATCGGAGTACAGCCATGCATTTCCACGACGACGCCTTGTTCCCGGAGAACCAGGAGAAGCTGGTGATCACCAGCGCGCCGTACGGGCCGGAATGGGAGCCCGACGATTTCCGCGAGGATCTGCCGCTGACCATGGAGGAACATATCCAGCAAGCGGTCGACTGCTACGAGGCGGGCGCCACCGTGCTGCACATCCACGTGCGTGAGCTCGACGGCAAGGGTTCCAAGCGCCTGTCGAAGTTCAACGAGCTGCTGGCCGGGCTGCGCGAGGCCGTCCCGGAGATGATCCTGCAGGTGGGCGGATCGATTTCGTTCGCGCCGGAAGGTGAAGGCGCCGAGGCGAAGTGGCTGTCCGACGACACCCGCCACATGCTGGCCGAACTCGATCCCAAGCCGGATCAGGTGACGATCGCGATCAACACCAGTCAGATGAACATCATGGAGTTGATGACCGCCGACGATATCGCCGGCACCTCGATGCAGCGGCCGGAACTGGCCGAGGCCTACCGGGAGATGACCGTCCCGGCCGGACCGGCGTGGGTGGCCGAACATCTGCGTCGCCTGCAGGGCGCGGGGATCCAGCCGCATTTCCAGCTGTCGAGCATTCCGCAGCTCGAGACGGTCGAGCGGCTGATCCGTCGCGGCGTGTACACGGGTCCGCTGAATCTGACATGGGTCGGCATCGGGGGCGGCTTCGACGGACCGAATCCCTACAACATCATGAATTTCATTCAGCGCGTCCCCGACGGGGCGTGCCTGACCCTCGAGACGCTGATGCGCTCGGTGTTGCCGGTCAATGCGATGGCGATCGCCATGGGATTGCACACGCGCTGCGGTAACGAGGACACCATCTGGGGGCGCAAGGGGGAGAAGTTCACTTCGGTGCAGCAGATCCAGCAGCTTGTCCGCATCGCCGGTGAACTGGGCCGCGAGGTCGCCACCGCCAAGGATGCGCGTGAGATCTACAAGATCGGCACCACCTACGCCGATGCCGACGAAACCCTCGCCCGGCTCGGCTACGCCCCCAACCGCAGGCCCGGCCAGGTCGGCTTCACCCACCACGCCTGAGTGGACGTACTCCGTCGGGCGGTACACCGTCTCCGCCCGCCGGGCCTCCGTGCTCGGCCACCGACTTGCAGAAAGGAGTTGCAGCACAGTGCACACTGCCCTCGACCCGACCGTGGTGATCGTGCCCGGCCTGCGTGATCACGTTCCCGATCACTGGCAGACGAAACTCGCCGCGACGCTGGAGCGGGTACGTATCGTGCCACCGCTCGAGCAGGACGGAATCGGCCTCGCGGCGCGGGTGCAAGCGCTGGATCGGGTGCTGTCGGACGTGGCCGGGCCGGTGGTACTGGTGGCCCACAGTGCAGGCGTGATGATCACCGTGCACTGGGCACAACAACCGACCCGCGATGTTCATAGTGCGCTGCTGGCCACTCCGGCCGATATCGAAAAGCCCTTTCCTCCCGGCTATCCGACGACCGAGCAACTGGATGCCGACGGCTGGTTGCCGATTCCGCGGCGCCGGCTGCCGTTTCCGAGCATCGTCGCGGCGAGCACCACCGATCCGCTGGCATCCTTCCGGCGGGTGGCCGGTATGGCGGAGGCATGGGGCAGCCGGCTGGTCGACCTGGGCGATGTCGGACATCTCAATCCGGCATCGGGTTTCGGACCCTGGGACCGCGCCGGGGAACTGCTGCGGGCGGCCGTCGACCTGGCCCGCCCGTCCGCGGTCGGGCGGGAGGCGCGATGACCGAGGTGATCACGTCGGCGGCGGCAGCGGTCGCCGACATCTCCTCCGGATCGTCGCTGGCGGTGGGCGGGTTCGGGTTGTGCGGCATCCCGGAGACGTTGATCGAGGCGGTCGCCGCCGCCGGAGCCGACGAGCTCGCCGTCGTGTCCAACAATTGCGGCACGACGGCGTACGGCTTGGGAATTCTGCTGGCGGACAAGCGGGTACGCCGCGTCACCGCCTCCTATGTCGGTGAGAACGCGGAATTCGCCCGGCAGTATCTGTCGGGCGAACTCGAAGTCGAGCTCACTCCGCAGGGCACTCTCGCCGAACGGCTGCGCGCCGGCGGCGCGGGTATCGCCGCCTTCTACACACCGGCAGGCGTCGGCACGCTGATCGCCGACGGCGGAATGCCGTGGCGCTTCGGGCCGAACGGCAGCGTCGCGGTCGCGTCGCCGCCGAAGCCGGTGGCCACCTTCGCGGGGCCCGCCGGGCCGAAACCCTATGTGCTGGAGGAGGCGATCACCACCGACTTCGCCCTGGTGCACGCGCTCATCGGCGATACTGCCGGCAATCTGGTCTTCGACAAATCGGCGCGCAACTTCAATCCACTGGTCGCGGCGGCGGGCCGGATTTGTATCGCCGAGGTCGAAACGATTGTTCCCGCAGGTGATCTCGACCCGGACCGGATTCATCTGCCCGGCATCTTCGTCGATCGCATCGTGCCCACCGGGCCGGCCCGGGGTCGCATCGAGAAGCGGACCGTACGGAGCGAGGAGAGGAAATGAGCGGCGTCATCGCCCGTTCCGGATGGGATCGCTCCGCGATGGCGGCCCGGGCCGCGCGAGAATTGCGTCCGGGTGAATACGTCAATCTCGGCATCGGCCTGCCCACGCTGATTCCCGACCACCTGCCCGCCGATATCCGGGTCACCCTGCATTCGGAGAACGGCATCCTCGGCACCGGGCCCTATCCGGACGAGGCCGAGGTCGACGCGAATCTGATCAATGCCGGCAAGGAGACCGTCACGGTGCTTCCCGGTGCCTCCTTTTTCGATTCCGCGACCAGTTTCGGGATGATCCGGGGTGGTCACATCGATACCGCGATTCTCGGCGGCATGCAGGTTTCGGCCACCGGTGACCTCGCCAATTGGATGGTGCCGGGCCACATGGTCAAGGGCATGGGCGGGGCGATGGATCTGGTGCACGGCGCCCGCCGGGTGATCGTGCTGATGGAGCACACCGATAAATCCGGCGCGCCGAAACTGGTGGACCGCTGCACATTACCGCTGACCGGCGTGGGCGTGGTCCATCGCGTCATCACAGATCTGGCGGTCCTCGACGTCACCGCTTCCGGTCTGGTGTTGCGCGAATGCGCACCGGGCGTGACCGAGGCCGACGTCGTCGCCGCGACCGGCGCGCCCGTACTCACCGACATCGGCGGACACTGACCGTTCTCGATCTCGCGATGGTGCGCGAGTTCGGATCATCGACCTGTTTCGCTCTGTCCGCCACTGTCTTTCGACGCAGCCCGACGCCATTGGCTCGGGCTGCGTCCGTGATGGCTGCGGAACCAGCGAGTGAAACTGGCGGGGCTGGAGAAACCGAGCATATCCGCGATCTCGGTGAGGGAACGGCCCTGATTTCCCACCACCCGGCGGGCCAGATCCAGCCGGGTGGTGTTCACGATCTCCGAGTAGGTGCAGCCCTCGTCCGCCAGGCGGCGGTGGACGGTACGACGGTCCACGCCCAGACTGCGCGCGACCTGGTCGGCGGAGCAGCGGCCGGTCGGTAGCAGCATTTCGACGAGTTCCTGGACCCGGTCGCGCATCGCCGTTTCGTGGCCGCTGTCCACGGCGCCGAGCAATTGTTGCGTGTACGGGCGCAACAGCGGGTCCGACATCGGGTTCGGGGTATCGAGATCGCTTGTGTAGAGCGTGATTCCGGTGAATTCGTGATCGAATGTCAACTGGGATCCGAACAATCGCAGATGCGTGGTGCGATCCCGCGGCGCGGAATAGGTGAAGGTGGTTTCCGCCGGTTGCCAGCCCGCTCCGAGGAATGCGCGCAGAATTCCCTGCAGCGCTCCCATGGCCAGTTCGGTGGCCTGGCGGGTGCTGCGGTGCTCGCCGATATCCAGACTCAGACGGACGTGGGCGATGCCGTTGCGTTCGGTGAGGCGTATGTGCAGCGATTCGTTGTAGGTGTGCTGATGGCGCACCATCAGTTCGAGGGCGCTGCGCACATCGGGTTCCTCGCGAATCACCAGACTCAGCGGGCCCAGATTGGACAGTCGCCGCCGTTCCGCGAGCAGCAGTCCGAAATCCTGCCGGCCGGATTCCGCGGCCGAACGCTCGAGGAGGTCGGTGACGGCCGCGGCGGGCACCCACCGGTCCTGCAGGCTCAGGCCGGCCGGATCGAGTCCGGCCTCGCGCAGCAACCGGGCGGGATCGAGCCCGAGAGACCGGCCTAGATCTACGTAGTCGTTCAAGGCCGCGTATCGCGCCAGGGGTTTCATCAGCGCCTCGCTGTCCCAGATTGTTCGCATCCGTGTCCCCGAGAGTAAAGCACGATAGGACCGGCGCCCCTACTGTTGTCTCCATCACAGCGAGGTGGCCGCCCGATGTTGCCGGTCGGCCACAGGGCTCGAGCGTTTCGGCGCCTCAGCGCCCGCACCTTCCCCAGCTCCGGCGGGCGTCGCCCGCCGCGTTCGTAGGAGCACCCATGCAGTTGAACACCACCCCTGAGCTTCCCGCCGCGCAGGCCTCGGCCGTATCGACCGGCCGTACGCGGCGCTACCCCTGGCTGGTCTTCGCCCTCGCCTTCGGGCTGTTGCTCGCCGACTACATGTCCCGCCAGGTCCTCAGCGCGGTCTTTCCGCTCCTGAAAACCGAATGGGGCCTGACGGATTCACAACTCGGATCACTGAACAGCGTGGTGGCGCTCATGGTGGGCCTGTTGACGTTCCCGCTCTCGCTGCTGGCCGATCGCTGGGGCCGGGTGCGCAGCCTCGTGCTGATGGCGACGCTGTGGAGTATCGCCACCCTGCTGTGTGCGCTCGCGTCGAACTATCACCAGATGCTCGGCGCGCGATTCCTGGTCGGCGTCGGGGAGGCGGCCTACGGCAGTGTCGGGATCGCGGTGGTCCTCGGTGTGTTCGCGCCGCGGGTGCATGCCGCGCTGAGCGGTGCCTTCATGGCCGGGGGGTCGTTCGGTTCGGTGCTGGGCGTCGCGGCCGGCGGCGCGATCGCGGTACACCTGGGATGGCGGTGGTCGTTCGTCACCATGGCGGTGGTGGGCCTGCTGCTCGCGGCGCTGTTCGCCGCGCTGGTCGACGAGCGGAAACTCGCTCGGCACGCCGACGCGGAATCGGTCGAACCCGCGACGCACACCGAATTCCGAGCACCTGTCTCGTCGCTGTTCACCAACCCGGCGGTGCTGTGCGCCTACGTCGGTGGGGGCGTGCAGCTGTTCGCCGCCGCGGTGCTGCTGGCGTGGACGCCGAGCTTCTTCAATCGGGTCTACGGTTTGGCGGCGGATACCGCAGCCGCCGCCGCGGCGGGTGTCGTCCTGCTGGTCGGCGCCGGAATGGTGTGCTGCGGCATCGTCACCGACCGGATCGGCCGCCGCGACCTGTCGCGCAAATGGCTCGCCGCCATCGTGTTCTGCTCGATCTCGCTGATCTGCCTGACGCTCGGATTCAGCATCGAACACGGTGTGGCACAACTGATTCTGATCGGCGTCGGCGCATGGTTCTCGGGCGGTTCCTCCGGGCCCACCGCCGCGATGGTGGCCAACCTGACCCATTCGTCGGTCCGCGCCTCCGCGATGGGAACGCTGACGCTGTCCAACAGTCTGCTCGGAATGGCTTTGGGCCCCTTCGTCGTCGGCGTGCTCGCCGACCACTACGGCCTGAGCGCCGCACTACGACTCGCCCCGCTCGCCTATCTCGTCGCGATCGCCGCACTGGTGGCCGGTCGCTGCCTGTACCCGGCCGGGCTGCGCACACTCGCCGCTGTTCACAACCGATGATGAGGAAACCGATGAAATTCACGACACCCGCACTGATCACGGCGCTCGGGATCACCGTCGCCGCCGTCACCACCGGCACCGCTCATGCGGAACCCGACCGCACCGCGGTGCACTACGAGATCGGCCGTCAGGCGGATTCGGCCCTGGTGACGACTTCGGACGGCAAGCTGAAAGTGGTTGCGGACCAATTGATCCTCACCGACCGTGCGGATCGGCCGGTCGCCGCCGTACCGCTGACCTTCGCCGTCGACGACATCGCGTATCCGATCAGCGCCCGCATCGACGGCTCCACCGCGACACTCACCCCGGACCGCGGTAACGGGCGGCCCACCCAGGCGCGTCGCGATGTCGTCTCGGTCCGGCAGGCGGCGGAATCGTTCACGCCACGCGATTCGCAGGCGCTGGGCGCGTTCGGTCAGCGGGTCGCCATCGCGGCCGGAGTCAGCGCGGTACTGGGCGCGGTCATCGGCGGCGGAATCGGCTGCCTGGTCGGCGGTGCCGTCGGCGCGGCGATCTCCAGTCCGGTGATCGTGCTCCTGGCGCCGTTCGTCGGAGCCACCGTCGCCGGCTGTGTCCTGGGCGCCGCCACGCTCGGCGCCGTGGGATCGATGGCCGGTCTCATCCTGGCCGGTGGTCCCATCATGCTGTTCTCCGCCATCCAGTACTTCTCGACGGTGCTGGCGCCGTGCCCGCCCGAGCTGCCCTACTGCAAGGACCCCGCACAGCCCGCACCCGCCAAGTAGACGGCCGCCGGATTCTTCGACCACATCTCAGGAGGCATCGTGTTCGATTCGCCCGCACCGGTTTCCACACCGGTCGTCGACGGCATGCGGGCCGGCGGAAGCTGGAACCCGCTGTGGGATCAGCTCTACGAATGGGACCCGGAATGGACCGAACGGTTCATGGCCATGAACGCCACACCGATCGCGCGCCACATCTTTCCACCGGAATTCGTCGAACTGCTGAACATCGCCATCGACGCGTCCTGCACCCACATGTACGCCCCGGGCGTGCGCCGGCACATCCGCGCCGCACTGGACTTGGGTGTGCCACCCGAACAGATCCTGACGGTCCTCCAGATGGTCAGCGTCCTCGGCATCCACGCCTGCAACCTCGGCATACCCATCCTCGCGGAGGAACTCGGCAAACCCCGGCCGGACCGATGACACAGCAGTCCGATCGGTAGCGTCGATCGACCAGGTGGGGTCGCCGTGCGCCTGTGCCGCCGTGTCGACGCCGGGGGTCCGGGCTCGATCGCTACGCTGGCGCGGTCCCCGGGAAAAGGAGCGTTCATGGGTGCCGCTGTCGATCGGTTGGCCGAGATCGCGTTTCCGCTGTCGCCGTGTCCGGACGAGAGCCGGGCGTTTCACGAACAGTGGCCGGTGCGGCTCGGGGACACCGATGGGGACCAGCGGCTGCGGCTCGATGCGGTGGCGCGGTATCTGCAGGACATCGGCTACGACCACCTGCAAGTGGTCGAGGACGGCGATCTGCATCCGGGGTGGATCGTGCGCCGGACCGTGATCGACGTGCTGCGGCCCATCGAATTCGGGGACCGGGTGCATCTGCGGCGCTGGCCGTCCGCCCTGTCGAATCGGTGGTGCAACATGCGCATCCAGGTGCGCAGTGAGAACGGCGGCCTGCTCGAGACCGAGATGTTCCTCATTCACGTCGATATCGAGGCCGGGCGGCCGGCGCGGATGACCGAGCGCTTCATGGCGCCGATGCGCGCCACCACCGTCGAGCACCGCCTGCGGTGGCGGGCCGCCTTGCGGGAGGGGGCCGGTGACGACGCCGAAGTCCGTCCGTTTCCGCTGCGGGTCACCGATGTGGACCGCTACGGGCACGTGAACAACGCGGTCCATTGGGAGGCGGTCGAGGAGGCGCTCGCGCGGTTCCCCGACGCGCCGACGCCGCCCTATCGGGTGATACTCGAACACGCCGGGCCGGTGATGGGCGCCGACGAGGTGATGATCCGCGCGTGGCGGGACGCGGGCGCGCTGCATGTGCAGCTCGAAGTCGACGGCAGCGCCCGCACATTGGCGCGGATCGAACCGCTCGCGCGCTGACGAGCCGCGCCGGGCGTTTGCCGCCGCCCGGCGCGGCCCTCGGTCATCGCGGCGCGTTGGCCGGGTCGGCGAGGGTCGGGGTGCGTCCCTGCCGGTGTGCCTGCTGGGCGTCGTCGAAGAACTCGCGGCTGAACAGTGCCGAGAGGATCGCGATGCCGCCGCGGTGAACGCGGAACTCGCTCTTGGTGCTGGCTCCGGTCAGCCGGACGATTCGGCCGGCGGCATCCTGCGGCCGGGCGAAATCCTTCACCCGGCCACGCCCGGTCCACTCCAGGTCGCTGTGCTCGACGACCGCGTCGTCGGGAACCAGCAGCTTGACCATGGCGTGGTCCAGGTCGGCATGGACCACGATCGGGTCCTCGCCCTCGATCCACGGCGAGCGCAGGTCGATGACGACGCTCGCGTAGCGGGCCTTCACCTCGAAGGCGGTGGCGTGGGTCCAATCGCCGAGCCGCTTGGCGGTTTCGTGATCGGCGTGAATGCGGACGGTGTCGGTCGTGAGGGTCATTGTTCTGGTCCTTCCGGATCTCAGTGGTCGGGTTCGCCTGCCTCTCAATAGTGACACACAAACTAGTATCGAAGCAACTAGTCCTTCAAAAACTAGTCAGATGGCACCTAGTAGGATGGGTGACATGCCCACCTCCGACCGGTTCAAGCGATCCCCGCTCGCCATGGCGGTGCTCGGCATCCTGCACCTGGAGCCGATGCATCCGTACGCCATCCAGCGCCGCATCAAGGAGTGGGGGAAGGACAAGGTCGTCAATGTCGGGCAGCGCGCCCAGCTGTACAAGACGATCACGCGCCTGCAGGACGCCGGTCTGGTGGCGGTCCGCACCACCGGTCGCGACCAGCAGTATCCGGAACGCACGGTCTACGAGATCACCGACGCGGGCCGCGATGCCTGCACGGCCTGGCTCACGGACATGCTCGCCGTGCCCCGCAACGAATTTCCCGAATTCCCGGCCGCCCTGTCGTTTCTGATGCTCCTCGGTCCCGAGGCGGCCCGCGAAGAACTGGAGCGCAGGCTGAAAGCGTTGCGTGCCGAGCATGCCGAGCTCGACACCGGCCTCGCGCAGGCCACGCGGTTCGGCCTGCCGCGTGTCACCATGCTCGAGGACGAATATCAGCGTGCGGTCACCGATGCCGAAATACGGTGGCTGGAAGGCGTTGTCGCCGCCCTCGCCGACGGTTCGCTCACCTGGTCGTGGGAGTCGCTGGCACAGTTCCGCGACCAGGCCACCCCCGGCGACTAGATATGCCACCGTGGCCGGGTGCGGCTCGACGGCCCTATCGTCGGTTACGGTGCCGACGTCGAGACGAACCGGCACGAACCGCCGGCGACCAACAGGACACAGGGGATGGCAATGGCAAAGATCGTGTTGTTCGGAGCTACCGGATATACCGGCCGCCTGACCGCTCGAGCCCTGCTCGATCGCGGCGCCGAGCCGGTATTGGCCGCTCGTAACGCCACCGCGCTACAGCAGCTCGCGGCCGATCTCGGCGGCATCGAGACCGCGGTGGCCGACGTAGCCGATCCCGCATCGGTGCGCGCACTGCTCGATCGCGGGGACGTGCTGGTAACGACGGTGGGACCGTTCCTGCGGTACGGCGGCCCGGCGCTGGAGGCGGCACTCGAGGCGGGTGCGCACTACTTCGACTCGACCGGCGAAGGCCCGTTCATCCGCCGGGTCTTCGATCGCGACGCCGACGCGCGCCAGGCGGGTGTCGCCCTGCTGACGGCCTTCGGATTCGATTACGTCCCAGGCAATCTGGCCGCCGCCCTCGCGCTGCGCGACGCGCCGGACGCCGCCCGCGTCGAGATCGGCTACTTCATCGCCAGCCCCGGCACGAGCGGCGGCACCCGCGCATCCATGGTCGGCATGTTGTTCGAGCGTGGCTTCGCCCTTCGCGACGGTGACATCGTGCCGGAGCGAACGGGGGCCCGGACGCACACCTTCGATGTGGAGGGCCGCGGGCTCACCGGCGCCTCGATTCCGGGGTCGGAACACCTCGTTCTGCACCGCGCCCACCCGAACCTGCGCGAGGCCGACGTCTATCTCGGCATGCCCGGTGGCGCCGCCCGCGTGCTGCAGGCGACCTCCCTCGTCACGGACACCGTCGCCCGGGTGGCGCCCGTGAAGAAAATGGCCGAGAGTGCCTTGAATGCCGTGGTCAAGGGTTCGACCGGGGGACCCGATGCGGCCACCCGGGCCCGGACGCGCACCTGGGCGGTCGCCGAAACCCGCGACGCCACGGGCCGAATCCTGTCCTCCGCCACCCTGGCCGGCGTCGACCCCTACGACTTCACCGCCGCGATCCTCGCCTGGGGCGCGCACACCACGCTCGCCGGCGGTCTCGTCGGCACCGGCGCCCTCGGGCCGGTCGAAGCCTTCGGCCTGGAACCGCTCACCGCCGCGGCGGCGGATGCCGGACTGCGCGGGGCCACACCCGCGTAGACTGACTTCCGGACGTGCGAAGACCCGGCCGGGTATGGGTTAGTCCCGGTGACGCGAACTGTTGAACACCGCACCTTCCGCAGGTGTGACCTGTACGTCCCTTCCGATGATGTTGCATGCGAAGGGACTCGGTCATGTCGAAGTTCACTGTTGTTGTCGCCGGAGCCGGGCTGGGCGGGCTGGCCTTGGCGCACGGGTTGCGCCGCCGGGGCATCGATGTCGTTGTGTACGAACGTGATTCCGCGGTGGATACCCGGCGCCAGGGCTACCGGCTGCATCTGGACGCCGCGGCACGACGTGCGCTGCACCAGGTGCTGCCCGCGTCGCTGTGCGCACTGTTCGACGCCACCACGGGCACCCCGAAATCCCGATTCACGGTGCTGGACACCGAACTCGGTGAACGGTTCGTCCAGGATTCGGCGGAACCGGCCTACGCGGTCGACCGCCTGACGCTGCGCCGCATCCTGCTCACCGGTATCGACGACCGCGTCGTCTTCGGCAAGGCGGTCGTCGGATACCGCACCGCGGGCGATCGGATCGACGTTCGTCTTGCCGGCGGCGACAGTGTTCGCGCCGACATACTGGTCGGCGCCGATGGGATCAATTCCGTTGTGCGCCGGCAGTATCTGCCGCATGCCCGGATCGTCGACACCGGTGTGCGCCAGCTCTACGGTGCGATCGCTCTGAACGCGCGGACGCGGAACTTGTTCGACGACAGCATGTTCGGCATCTTCACCATGATCGCCGGCCGGGACGGGAATTTCGTCGGCGTCGCGCCCGTCGAATTCTCCGAGGACCCGGCGACCGCGGCGGCCCGCCTCGTTCCGGCCGCGAACCTGCCGTCCGTTCCGGACTACATGACCTGTTCGTTCGGCGCTCGCGTCGAGTGGTTCGGTGCCGTGGAACCGTCCCTGCGCGACCTCGACGGCGGCCGCTTGAAAGATCTCGTCTCCGCCGCGGTCCGGACCTGGCATCCACGCATTCGCGCGATCGTCGACGCCTGCGACCCGGCCGGTATGTTCGCCCTCCCGCTGCGAACCAGCGTGCCGATCCCGGCATGGCCGACCACGCCGATCACCCTCCTGGGTGATGCCGTGCACGCCATGAGTCCGGCGGCGGGATCCGGAGCCTGCGTCGCACTACGCGACGCGGCCGACCTGGCCGAGACTCTCGAATCCGTTGTGGGAGGCGAGGATCGGCGTTCCGCGCTGCACGAGTACGAACAACGTCTGATCGACCACGGATTCACCGCGGTCCGCACCGGGGCAGCCGACGGACACCGCTTTCTGGGGCAGAACCCGCTGCCCGCGTAGGAGGCGCCGATGAGGGCGGCCGCGACCCGGCGATCGGGCGCTTCCCACGCCGAGCGGTCCCCTCGCGAGCATGGCAGGCTGCGGGCATGGAGCCCTCGCGCTGTGTTGTCCTGGTCCCGACCCACGGATCGATCGCACCGGATTTCGCCCGCAATCTGGCCCGGCTGGAGCAGCGTGGTTACGAGGTCCGGACCGTCACGGGATTCGCGGCGATCGATCAGGGACGCAGTCAGATGGCCACCGACGCGTTGCGCGACGGATTCGAAGGGCTGATGTGGATCGATTCCGATATCGCGTTCGATGTGGATTCGGTGGACCGGTTGCGCGAACACGATCTGCCGATCGTGTGCGGGATCTATGCGAAGAAGGGTGTGCGCGGCCTGGCCTGCCATGTATTGCCCGGAACCCGGAGCATCCTGTTCGGTGAGGGCGGGGGATTGCTGGAGATCAAATACGCCGCCACCGGATTCCTGTTCACCCACCGCGACGTCTACGAAACCGTCGCCGAACACGAACAACTTCCGGTGTGCAATCTGCGGTTCGACCGCCCGACCGTCCCGTATTTCCTGCCCATGCTGGTACCCGACGGTGAGCACACCTGGTATTTGGGCGAGGACTACGCGTTCTGCGAGCGAGCGCGGCGCAGCGGCTACTCGATCATGGCCGACAGCTCCTTCCGGCTGGGGCATGTGGGGACCTACAGCTACAGCTGGGAGGAAGCGGGTGCGGATTCGCACCGCTACGCGAGTTACAACTACCGGCTGGGGTGAGTGGCAGACCGCGATCGAATGTCCGGAACGCGAATTCCGGTTATTTCGCAGCGATCGGCCGGTCCGGCACGAAATTCGCAATGTGCGTCCCACTGGGGTTGAATCGGGATATGCGGTCGGACTATCACGCGAATCTGCGGCAGCTCGCCGAGTTGTTGCATGCGATGTGTGAACAGGACCGGACGGCCATTTCGGCGGCCACCTACGCGGTGGTGAACGCCGATATCGAACAGGCCGAGGCCGCGCTGGACGTCGTCGGCCGGGTCGAGGAGATGGCGCAGCAGACCGAACAGGAAGCGCTGCGCCTGCTGGCCTTGCAGGCCCCGGTCGCCAGCGAGTTGCGGCGAGTGGTGACCGCTATCCAGCTCACCGGCCATCTCCAGCGCATGGGCGCGCTGGCCGGGCATATCGCCACCAGCGCGCGCCGGCGCCATCCCGAGCACGTCGTTCCCGAACCGGTGCGGCCGTTGGTCGAGCGCCTCGGCTCGACCGCCTGCGCCATCGCCACGAGCGCCGCGGCGGTGCTCGAAACCGGCGATCCCTACGACGCGGCCGGTCTCGACGCCCAGGACGACGCGCTGGACCATCTGCACGAGCAACTGCTGGCCGCGGTGCTGGACCACGACTGGGCGCACGGCATCACGGCCGCTGTCGACCTCACGCTGCTGGGACGGTATTACGAGCGCTTCGCCGACAATGCCGTGGAAGTGGGACGCCGCACCATCTTCCTCACCACCGGAGAAACCGCCGAGAACTGGGCGCCGGACGACAACGAGTGATCCGGCCGGCCCGCAGATATCATGGGGCGGAACCGAATTCGGCCAGCACCGTGCCGTGCCGGACGACACCGGAGAGGCCGGGGAGCTCCGCCGGCGCCGACCAGGTGCGAAATCCGTCGTAGCTGTCGCTGTAGAGATAGCGGCCCTCGGTGTAGGCGTCGAGATAGATGCGATGCCCGCCGTCGGGCAGCGGCACCACCGAAGGGCCTTCCCGCGGGCCGCCCCATCCGGCCCAATCACCTTTGGCCATAAAGGAATACGGGCCCAAGGGGTTGTCCGCGACCGCCAGTTCGACGAGTTTGCTGTCCTCGTTCTTCACGAACGCGTACACCCGCCCGTTCCACCGCACCAGCTGCGTGTCGATGTAGCCCAGCGAACCCGGACCGCTCGGGCCGACGCCGAGCAGCGGTATCGGCGGCGCCCAGGCGGAAAGTCCCGCGCCCGCCGGTATCAGCAGGTGCGGGGTGAAGCCGTGCCCCCAGGTCAGCGACACGATGATGCCGACTCGGCCCGCCGCATCGGCATACCACTCCGGGGCCCACGCCCCTTCCAGGCGGCCCGGCACCAGCATCGGGACCGAGGCCAACTCCGTCCACGCGATCCGGTCGCGGCTGCGCGCCAGGCCGATCGAGGTCGCATCAGGGGCTTCGGTGTAGGTGAGGTAGTACCAGCCGTCGGTATGCAGCAGCACGCTCGGATCGCGAGCCAACCCGGTACGCGGTGTGAACGCGCGTTCGGCGACCGGCGTGAACACCGTCGCGTCCGCCGACTCGTACACGGCGACGGTGGTGTCACTGTCGGTGCGAAACGCCGTCATGGTGTACCGCGTGGGCACCCGCTGGGGATCGGCGCCGATCCCCGGTAGCGCCGACTGCGCTCGTGCCCTCCCCGGCGCCAGCAGGGGAAGTCCGGCCAGCAGCGCGAGTGCGGCTCTGCGTCCCATCGCCATGACCAGCGATTGTGCGGTTCGCGCGCGACGATCCGCCGCAGGCGCGCCGGAGCGGACTCGCCTCCGGCGTGGCGTGGCCCCAGCGCGCCGCCGGCTGTAGTGGAATCGATGCGCAGCCCCGCGGTTCAGCCCGAACGTGAAGTGATCTTGCTCGACACCACCGGCACCGACCTCCCGGCCGACGCGGCGAAGGCCGTGGCCGGACCGAAGGTGGCCAGACCAAGAGGGAGAACTCACTCGTGCGAACAACTCTTGTGGCGCCCGTGCTGGCCCTGTTGATAGCGGGCGGCGCCGCGACGGCGAGTCCGGCATCCGCGCACTCCGATCCGATTCCGATGAACCCGCGCACCTCGTTCGCTGTGGCCGCACTGGTCCCCGGAACCCGCGCCGGCACAAAGAATTCCGACGAGATCCGGCCCGCCCTGTCGATCATCAAGCTGTATCTGGTCGACTACGTGCTGCGCCACGGCGACGGGTCCGCCTCGGATCGGCGAGCGGCGCAGCGCGCGATCCAGCTCTCCGACAGTGCCGCCGCCACTGAGCTGGATACCAAGTACCCCCGCGCCATCGACGCCACCGCCGCGGAATTCGGATCGGCCGATACCCGGCGCGGTTCGTTCTGGGGCGACTCCTACACCAGCGCCCGGGACATAGCCGAATTCCTCGTCGCCAAGCAACGCACCGATCCCGGTTCGCTCATGCTGCGGTGGATGGCCACCGCGAGCCCGATCGCCGCCGACGGTACGGCACAGAACTGGGGCACCGCGCATCTTCCCGCGATCATCGGCACGAAATGGGGATGGTCGGACGACGGCACCGAGGTCGCCTCCGCCTCCTTCGGTCCGGGCTTCGCGATCGCCGCCTTCACCCACGGCGATGCGA
This sequence comes from Nocardia sp. NRRL WC-3656, assembly GCF_000720265.1. Classification (NCBI taxonomy): domain Bacteria; kingdom Bacillati; phylum Actinomycetota; class Actinomycetes; order Mycobacteriales; family Nocardiaceae; genus Nocardia; species Nocardia sp. NRRL WC-3656. The sequence goes on from NZ_JOJF01000008.1 coordinate 112,837, forward strand.
ACGACGAGGACGCCGACCTCGCGGTATTCACCGCCCGGACGGGCACAGCCGAACATCCCATCGGGAGGTAGCGGTGTCGAAATCACGGCGCTGACCCGACGTCTGGATTTGACCGTGGTACCGGTCCCGCAGGACCCGGCCCCCGGCGGGGACGGCGACAGTGGTTTCGTCGACCGCGCCCTGCTCCGACGGCACCTTCCCGACCGACCCGCGTTCACACCGAGCGCTTCAGCTTCGTCTGACCCGAAAGGCCCGGTTATGCGACACACCTACACCACTCGCGCCGTCTGGATGATCACCGCCGTGCTCCTCGCCGCCTGCGTGTGGTTCGCTCTGGCCCTGGGCTGACCGAAATCCGGCATACTCGTGGAGATCCTCCGTTTGGTTCTGCCGCTGCGGGGGAAGGTATTTCGGAGAATCCCGCGTTCGAGCGGGCGGGGAGGGCGATTCGATGGACGCGGTAGGGGGCACGGTGCCCGTCGGTTCGATTCAGATCGGTGCCGTGGTTCGGGATGTCGTCGCGGAGATAGCTCCCGACGAGCTGCCGGTGGTGGATCGACTGCGGCAATTGGGCGACGACCGCGCGGCGCGTCTGCTCGAACGCCGCAGAAGTGGTGGTGATCTGCTCGGTTTCGGCATCGACGAGGTCGCTGTGCTGGCGAGCCCGGTGCTGTGGATCGTGCTCACCAAGGCGGCGGAGCAGTTCACGGAGGGGGCGATCAGCAGCGGCGGCCAGGCGGCACGGCGCTGGTTGCGCAAGCGGCTCGGCCGCTCGAAGGCCGTGACGGTACTGCCTCCGCTCGAGCCCGAGCAGATCGCGGAGGTGCGGGCGCGGGTGCTGGATTCCGCACTGCGCAGTGGCATGGACGCCGATCGGGCTCGGCTGCTGGCCGATTCGGTGGCCGGCCGTCTGGTCGTCGACGCGGTGCCCGAGCTCGCCGAGCCCTCGGCCGAACCCGACCGCGATTCGAGTACACCGAGCTGACCGTGCGTGCCGAGGAGGGGGAGGCCGCCGCGGGTCCGGACGCGGTACCTATAGACACCGGATTCTTCGCCGCAGGCACCGCGGTCCGGTTCGCGTTGCTGCTCGCCTTCGTCATGGTCGACAGCCTGACTCTGCTGTCGACCACCCTGGTGCAGTTACGCGAGGGCGACGAGTGGTACACCTGGTTCCAGTTGTGCCGTCTCGCAGTGGGATACGATCCGACCGAGCCGTATATACCCGCAGCGATGATGACGCGCGCGGCATTCGTCGCCTCGTGCGACGCGGCTCACGGGGTGCGTTCCCACAGCGATCCGGTGACGGTGATATCGGCCCTCGCGGTGGTGTTCGCGCTCGCCGCGGCGTTGTTTGTGCTGGGCCCGATGTGGCGGCGCCGACGCGGCCGGTTGCTGCCGGTGGATCCCGAGTCGTCCGACGAACTGGCGCTGCAGTTGCGAGATCTCGTGCAGCGGGCCGACTTACGCAGGACACCGGCGTTCGCCATCGATCCGAGGGCGGATTCCGTCGGTGCGGTCGTCTTCGGCCGGATGGGCCGCTACACCGTATGCCTGGACGCCGGCCTGGTCGCACGGGGCGGCGCCGAGCCCGCCGTGCTGCGCGACGTGGTACTGCACGAACTGGCGCACATCCGCAATCGCGACGTGGATATCACCTACGCCACGGTCGCGCTGTGGCGGGCATTCCTGATCTGCGCGCTGCTGCCCAACATTGTCGGGCAGGCCGTATCACTGTTCCAGCATCCCGATATCTGGCGTAGTCAATGGGAATTGGGGTTGCGTGGCCTGATCCGGGTCGTGGTCCTCATCGCGTTGACTTATCTGGTCCGGGCGGACATCTTGCGTACCCGCGAGGTCTATGCCGATATCGACGCCGCGCGCCTCGCCGGGGATACCGCGTTCGCATGGCGGGATCGACCCGGCGCGCGTCGTCCGAAACTCCTTGCCCGGCATCGCCTTCTGGGGCTGGTGCGCACGCACCCCGACTGGTCCGACCGCAGTCGATGGCGAAACGACCCGGGAATACTGTTCGGCGCGACCGCACTCCCGATGTTCCTCACCGGAGTCACCGCGCAGGTGGCGAATGTTCAGGCGACCATCTGGTCGAGTCCCGGCACTATGGCCGAGGTGGCGACCTGGACGACCGCCGTACTCGTCGTCGGCATCGCGGGTTACATCCTCTGGCGCGCGGTCGGTTACGCGGTTCTCATCGATCGGCCGGTGCCCTCGGGATGGATTGCGGGCGTCTGGCTCGGCGCGGGCCTGGCGGTCGGCGAACTGCTGTCCTTCCGCACTGCCGGTGTGAGACTCTTGCCCCCCGACCCCGAGATTCTGATCGTCCTGCTGGTCAGTGCTCCGGTGTTCACGAGCTGGGTCACCCAGTGCGCCGAAATCTGGATTCGGGGTAGTCGTGGCCGATCGCTGCGCCGGGTGCGGATACTGGGACTCGCCGCGGCCCTGATCGTGTTCGGCACTTGGTACGGCTACTGGATGAACGGGCTTTTCCTCTTGCAGAGGGGGGCGCTGCGGTCGCCCGATTTGTCCTTGCCGGGAACCCCGGGATGGTTCTGGGTCGTCGCCGACCTCGGCAACAGACCGTTGGTACTCGTGGGCGCATCCGTTCTGTGGTTGTTCCCGTTGCTCGCCGTGGTGCGGCGATGGAACACATCCCCGCCCGCGTGGGTGCGACGCGCCCGCACCGACGCATCGGACGCGGGAGCGGTGGTGCATCGGGCCGTGCCGGTGCGGCACGCTGCCACGGGTGCGGTCGTCGGCGGTGGACTGTGCTGGTTGACCGTTGTGGTGATCATGGCGCGACTGCATCCCGACCAGCCGCCCTTCGGGCAGCTACCCGACGAGTGGGTGTTCCGCTATCCGATGTGGCTGAGCGCGGGTCTCGGCTGTGTGCTCATGCTGACGGCGATCGGAGTGTCGGCGACCGCGGCGCGATTCCGGCTGCTCATGGGGCTCGCCGCCGCCGGCGGCGCCGGATTGCTCGGTCTGGCCGGCTTGTTCGTCCTCGCGGCGACCGACGGATGTATCGCACCCATGCGGGTCATGGCACACACCTGCCGCTGGCGACCGGGCCCGGCCTGGATGGTCGTCACGTTGCAGGTGCCGTTCGTCCTCGGTCTCGCGATCTATCTCGCGGCGGTGGCCGCGCTGCTGGGTGCGGCCGTCGCCGTGGCCGGCCGTCGGCTCGCCGGCCGAGCGCGGGCCACGGCACCGCGATTCGACGTGGAGCCCGAGCTGCCGCGATCGGCGGTTGTGCGTGGTGTCGTCGTGGTGCTCGCGGCCGCAGCGGTGATCGCTCTGGTCGCGAATACCGCGATTTCCTTCTACGACCGTGGACATGTCGGGGGTTCCGCCGTCGGAACACTCGGGCGGGAACCACAGCCCACCCCCGAGGCGCGGGCGCGCCGGATCGATGCGTGGCTTCGGGTCGGTGGTACGGCCGAAGCCAACAGGCTGCACGACGACAACGAACGGTTGCGAGCGGCTACTGCGGCCGCCGTGCGCGCTGCCGAGGGACAGCCGACGGTCGCCGTCGATCCGGAGATATTTGCGCCGTTGTGTGCCGCGATCGCCGCCGACGCCGACCGTGCGGCCGCGTTCGTTCCGATTCCGGACGACCTGGCCCAGGCCGATTGGGCGACATGGCTCGCCGTGGCGAAACGCGCCGGTGACGACTGCCGGCGCAGTTTCGACGACCAGAACGACGCCCTGTTCGACCGATCGATGACCGAGTACGTCGCGGCCGACGCCGCGTACGCGACGCTGCTGCGCCACTTCGACGAGATCCGCGACGCCGCGGCCGGGGGATGACCGCGGCATGCGAGACCGCTCACCCGATTGCCGGCAGGGTGAACGCGGCGGTGCGGACCACATCGCCGTGCTCGAAATCGAGGAACAGCCGGTAGGTTCCGGGGCCGGGGACGGCGGTGTGGAAGGTGACGTCCGGGCCCGGGGTGGTGACGCCGTCGCCGGGTTCGCCGTTCGGGTGGACGTGCACGTAGGCCAGGTCGCCCGCCCGCAGGATCACCAGATGGCCGTAGGCCGCCAGATACGGCTGTAGGTCGGTGACCGGTTCGCCGTTCTTCCGCACGGTCAGGGTGAGCAGGCGGCCCTCGCCGGGCACCAGATCCCCGTCGAGAGTCACCTCGTAGCCGTCGACTTTCGCGGTCCGTTCGGCCGCGGGCGTCGGCCGCGGTTCGTACGCCCCGGTGACCGCCAGATCCGCGCCCAGGGTGATGGTCTTGCCGAGTGCGCGCGGGGCGATGTCGGTGAAGACTCGATACGCGCCCGCCGCCGGCAGGTTCAGCCGCACCGTCCAGATGCCGTCGGCGGTGAGTTCGGGATGCACGTGCCAGAACCCGGTCAGCTCCCGCTGCACCACGATCAGATGCAGCTCCCGATCGTGGATCGAAGTGTAATCGGTGACCGGTGCGCCGTCCGGCCCCAGGATCCGGAACCGGAAGTCGACCTCACCCGGTGCGAGGATCGGCTCGGCGAGCGCCAAAGTGTAACCGTCCTGGGTGATCTGGAGTCCGCCCGGCAGCCCACCACCGTGCGCGGCGTGTTCGGCGTGCCCGCCGTGGCCTTCGTGCCCGGCATGCTGCTCGCGCGGGCCGTGAGTCCTGTAATTCGCCTGTGCCCCATGGTGTTCGAGGTGAGTGTGTGTGGTCATCGTCCCGGCCTTCCGATCTGTTCTCGTCCGACATCGGAGACATTAATACCCCCAGGGGGTATACGCAACCCATGACAAGTGAGACGAAGAAGACGACCGGATTCGAAACGCGATCGGCCGGCCCGGAATCGGGCCGGCCGATCGGTCGGAAAAGCTCTGAACGAAGTACCGAGCTCGTTCGGGGGAGTGCCCGTCAGCTCAGACCGGTCACTTCCTGGGCGATCGCGGCGAGCCGCGTCTGGGCGGCCGAGACGACGCCGTGGCGGTTCTTGTGGGCTTCCTCGTAGGCGACGATCGCGCGGATGTCGGCCGGCTCGGTGAGCTCCTTCACCGCGGCGACGGCTTGGGACACGTTCAGCTCGTCGTAGTCGCCGACCGGGAGCTCGCCGGGTTCGAGAACACCTGTGGTGGCGCGGATCGAATGCAGGGCATCGGCGGCCGCACCGGCGCCTTCGTGACGCGTGACCTGCTCGGCGGTTTCGAGCGCGGCATCGCGCGAGGCCGACAGCGTCTTGACGGCGACATCACCGGCGTGGGCTCCCCGGGCGAGCAGCTCACCGAGCGCCGGCGGGGTGGTGCGAACGGAGTCCAGCGCGCGATCGAGGCCGCGAGCCGACCACGTGACGGGCAGGTTGAACAGTTTCACCGCCGTCCCCGTCGCCGCCTGAAGAACGGTGCGGCGCAACGCGGCCGGTCCGCCGAGGGCGTCTTCGGCCAGGACGGTGGTCAGCCATTCCACGGTGGCCGAATGCGCGGTGATCAGGCGGTCGGCCAACGTCACGACCTCGCGCTGCCCCGCGGCGGTCGCCAGGGCCTTGATGTAGCGGGCGCGGTCGAGCAGTTGGTGCTCCAGCGCCAGGTCGCCGAGCAGCGCCTCGTCGAACGGCTGAGCCTGTTCGGCCATCGCCTTGATGGCAGCGACCGCGCGGCCGAGGAACGGGCCGACCACCTCGGGCACACTGCCCAGATCGCGGATGGCCGCCTCGATGGCCTCGGCGCGGGCACGGCCCTTGTCGGCGTTCTCGGAAAGCTCCCGGCGGACCGCCTCGGTCCGGGCCTGAGCGATCCGGGTCTCGGCCACCTGGATCTCGGTGTTGGTCAAGGTCAGCACAGCTCGCAGCTGGGCCAGCAGGGTGGAGGTATCGGGAGTGCTCATGCGAATCTCGTCCTTCGGCGTATAGACGGCATCAGGTCGGGGCGCAACGTTGCACCATATCTGCGACTACCCGCCATAACCGAGGATTAACATGTTCGGCGACAACGCGATCGCGGCAGGGGGCAGCGGTGGATCGGCCGAGCGGTCCTGATTCGGTCAACCGAGATAGGTCGATTCGAGCACGAGATCCTTGAGCACCTTCTGGTATTCGGCATGGGTCTCATGCTCTCGGGTTGTCCACCGGGTGCCCTCGTGGCGGCGCATGAACGCTCGATACTCCGGGGCGCCCGGGTATTTCACGTTGTCCGCCACCACGACCGAGCCGGGACGCAGCCAGGCCTGATCCATGATCCGGCGAAGATCGGGAAGATATTCGTCCTTCTCGTGGTCGAGGAAGGCGAAATCCAGTGTGCCGGGGGAGAACTGGTGCTCGTTACCCAGCGCGCTGAGCGTCTTCCCGTCGTCGCCCAGGGTGCCGACGATGACGACGATCCGCTCGCCGACGCCCGCGTGATCCCAGATCTGCCGGGCGACAGCGGCATTCGCCGCGTTGAACTCGATCGAGTACAGCACGGCATCGGCCGGCATGACCCGCGCGATGCGCAATGCGCTGTACCCGCAATAGGTTCCGAGCTCCAGCAGGCGCCGCGGCCGCGCGGCGGCGACGGCCCGGTCGAGGATCCGGCCCTTCTCGTCACCGATGTTGATCAGGTAACTCTTGGTGTAGCAGAACTCGTCGATCGCCCGGATGACGTCGTCGATGTCGCCTTTTCGCGCATGCGCGCACACATAGTCGGCCAGCGCCTGTTCCCGGCCGTCACCGACCTGCCAGGTGGCGCCCATATGCCGGAGGCCGAACAGAAACCGCACATACGACCATCGCAGGAACATCACCGGTTTGCCCACGCTCTCGTTGGCGGCGATCGCCAGGGCGACCGCCGCGACGGCGGCCAGGGCCAACCGCGGGAGACGGCGACCGAACACAGCCGGCCGGCGCGCGGCCAGCAGAATCGACGAAGCAACCGACACCGCGGCGGCCACGATCGCAGTGGAATGCCTGCTCATCTGTTCTTCCCTTCGCCGTGCCGATGCAATTCGGCCTCCAGGATCGGCCCGATGACCGCGAGGGCCTCGGGGTTGGTCATCTGGGCATGGGTGACGTCGACGCGGTGTTGCGTGATCTGCCCGGACACGAAGGGCCGCCACATCTCGCCGGTCAGCTCGCCGGTGATGCCTTCGGTTGCCGAGAAATACAGCAGATCGCCGTCGTACCGTGCCGGCCGGTAGCTCGTGGACATGGCGACACTGTCGACATATCCCTGGTGGAGGCGTTCGAGCTGCTCACGGCTCAACCCACGGCCGGGACCGGGACTGTCGGCGAGCACGTCCACAGCTTCGTCCAGGGTGAGTGGCCGCGTGTCCGGGGTGGCCGACTCGTTGCCCTGCAGGTGGGTGACCAGATCACGGACGGTGGGCGATTCCGGCTGGGGCGCACCGTCGTCGAAGGCCACGCTGTCGAACATCACGAGCAGTCCCACGGCGTGCCCCCGGGCGCGCAGCCGGACGGCGAGCGCGTGCGCGAGTTGCCCGCCCAGCGACCAGCCGAGCAGGTGGTAGGGGCCCTCCGGCTGGACGCGCGTGAGTTCGCGCAGATACACCTCGGCGAGCTCGTCGACGGTGTGGTACCTGCGCGACTGCCCGGAGACGGCCGGAGACTGCAGACCGTAGACGGGCCGGTCGGTGACGTACCGCAGCAGGCCCGAGTAGCACCACGAGAGCGGAACGGCGGAATGCAGGCAGATCAGCGGCGTCCCGGAACCGCTGCCACGCAACGGAAGAACCGGCTCCAGCGCCGAACCGCCGACCGCCGCATCGCTGTTCCCGCCGGCCGCCGTGGCCTCGATGGCGGCAGCCAAGGTGTGCACCGTCGGGGTGAACAGCGAGGAAATCGTCACCGTCGTGCCGGTCCGCTCCGACAGTTGCCGGCACAGCTCGACGCCCAGCAACGAGTTGCCGCCGAGTTCGAAGAAGTTGTCGTCCAGGCCGACCCGAGATTGCCCGGTGACCTCGGCGATGGTCTCCGCGACCGTGCGCTCGATCGGCGATGTCGGCGCGCGGAATGCCGGACGCGGCAACGTCTGCGGATCCGGCAACGCGGATCGATCGGTCTTGCCGCTACTCGGATTGATCGGTATCTCGGGCAGCGGCACCAGCATCGCCGGAATCATGCCGGGTGGCAGCACGGTTCGTAGCCGCGCCAGGACGGCGGTGCGGTCGAAGTGTTCCTTCGCGGCCGCCGTGGGGACGACATAGCCGATCAGCCGATCGCCGAGCGCCTCGGACGTCCACACCCGCACCACGGCCTGATCCACCGTCTCGTCCGCGGCCAGCGCGCGCTCCACCTCGGACGGCTCGATGCGCTGCCCCCGCAGCGAGATTTGAACATCGCCACGGCCGAGGTACTCGAGCGTGCCGTCGGGTTGTTCGCGGACCATGTCACCCGTGCGATACATCCGAGTTCCGGGCTCTCCGTAAGGATTTGCCACGAAGCTCTGCGCGGTGATTCCGGGCCGCCCCAGATACCCGCGCGCCAATGCGTCACCGGCGAGATACAGTTCGCCGCGGGCGCCGCGTGGCGCCGGGCGCAGTCGGGCGTCCAGTACCGGAGTCTGCACGCCGGGCAGTCCGCGGCCGATCGTGATGAGCGCGTTCGGATCGAGCGGTTCGGTTTGGGTCACCACGACGGTGGCCTCGGTGGGGCCGTAGGAGTTGAACATCGGGAGCCGGCCCGCCCAGCGTTCGGCCAGTGCGGGCGGGCATTTGTCACCGCCCACGGTGACCGTCCGCAGTGCCGGCAATCGGTCCGGGTCGAGCGTCGCCAGAATGGCCGGTGTGACCACCAGGTGGGTGACGCCCTCGTCCTCCATCACCTGCGAAAGTCGCTGTCCCGCAATGATATCCGGCGCGAGTGCCACCAGCTTGGCTCCGGGCGTGAACGCGGAGAGATATTCGAGCATCGACGCATCGCAGAACGGTGAATGTGCCTGCAACACCACCGAATCGCTGCCGATGCGGTTACGGGTGCGCAGATCGTCGGCCAATGTCGCCAGACCTTCGTGGGTGCTCAGCACCCCCTTGGGTTCACCGGTCGATCCGGAGGTGTAGATCAGATAGGCCGGGTGAGCGGCCCGCAGCGGTCGTATCCGATCCGCGTCGGTCACCGCGGCGGTCGACCGGGCCGCGGCGGCACGGGTGAACTCGTCGCTGTCGAGCAACAGCCAATCGACCGCTGTGCTCTCCAGAGGCGTGCGCCACTCGGTGCGGGTGATGCCCAGCGCCGCACCGGAATCGGCGATCAGCTTCGACACGCGCGCCGGCGGATCGGCGGGATTGACCGGGAAGAACACCGCGCCGGCCCGGGCGACCGCCCACAGCGCCATGACCGATTCCACCGACCGGGACAACGCCACCGCGACAACGACTTCCGGCCCGGCGCCGTGCGCGATCAGCTCGCGCGCCCACTGCGCGGTCGTCTCGTCGAGTTCGCGATAGGTCACCGATCGGTCCGGCCCACTCAGTGCGATCCGTTCACCGGCATCGATTCCGCCGGAGAGCAACTCCGGCAGCAACCGTTGGTGCTGCCGCTGCTGCGGTGCGGCGATCGTGTGGGTACCGGCGACGGCCGCGAACACCTTCTCCGTATCGTCGGCCCACAGCAATCGGGACAGGCACTCCATGAACTGCTGCCGATACCCCTCCACCTCGTCTGCCCGATACAGCTCCGGGTTGGCGTGGAAGTCGACGACGAACGGCTCGTCGCCGAAGCGGTAGCAGCTGATCGCCATATCCTCCACCGGCCCGGCCGAAAGCAGTTGCGTCCGACCGCGAACGGCGCCGAAGTCGATGCTGTCGGGCAGGCTGAGAACGTTGATCAGCGGGCCGTAGCCGTGGCGACCGGCCCGGCCCACGCCGTGGTCACGGAGCAGGTCTTCGTGCCGGTACAACTGGTGGCGCAGCGCGCCGATCATGTTCAGGCGCACCTGGCGGACGAGGTCGCCCACCGTGCTCTCGGCCACGCCCCGCACTCGCAACGGCACCACGTTGGAAACCATCCCGGCCGACTGCCGCAGCGCTCCCGTGGTGCGACCGGCGACGGGCAGCGACACCGTGACATCGGTATCACCGGTCATCTGCGCGAGAAAGGCGGTCACCGCCGCGACCAGCACCTCGGCCATCCCCGTGCCGTACCGCCGCGCTGCGGCGCCGAGCCGTGCCATGACCTCCGCATCGACAATCGCGTGCGCGATATGAGGGCGTGCCGAGGGCGCCGCGTACCGCTCGCTGAGGCGCGTCACGTGATCGAGGCCGGCCAGCTCCTTGCCCCAGTACTCGCGGTCGGCGGCGAACCGGGACGAGGACCGATACCGCTGCTCGGCCGCCACGATCTCGGTCAGTGACACCGCCCGGCACGGTGCCGGGGGCCGTCCTTCGGTTGCGGCGGAATGCAATTCGGCCGTTCGCTGCAACACCCGAGCGGCGCCGAAACCGTCGACGGCGATGTGGTGGCTGCGCGCATAACAGCGATATCGGCCGGGGCCGAGAGTGAACAGCACCGTCTTCGTGACGTCGTCGCCGGTCAGGTCGATGCCCCGATGATGATCCCGGCTCATCCACTCGTCGGCGGCGCGTTCGGGATCGGGGTGATCACTCAGGTCTATGCAGTCGAATCCGGCGTCCAGCTCGTGGTCGAGGTATTGGCGCGGTCGGCCCCCGACGACGGCGAATCGCACATGCGGCGACTGCAATTCGCGCGCGGCGCGGCGGGCGCACTGCTGGAGCAGGCCCAGATCGAGTTCGCCCTGCACATCGGTGTATTGGGAGATGGAGAACGGAACCGAGGGATGTAATTGCTGGGCCAGCCACAGTTCCGACTGCGCTACCGACAATTCGAAGAAGTCCGCGTCCGGAGCCACGCCGTCGTGACGACGCGTTGTACTCGACAGGTCTACCACCGCAATTCCTTAAATCTCGACGGCGAGGATATCGACGAAAGTGTTTGTGCGAGAAGGCGACATCACGAACCGACCCGCGTCCGGAGAAAGCCCTCGACTTCCGCCGTCATCCGGTCGACCGAATCGGCGACGAAGAGGAGGGGCTGGCAAATGCTGTCGTCGATATCGCTGGTGAGTATGTCCTCGACCCGGAACTCTCGCAGATCCGCATGCACGAAGGACTCCATCTCCGTGACCGAGGACAGAATCGCGGCTCCGTACGCGCGCGGATGACCCTTTTCGGCGACCACGCCGACCTCCAGGGTGAACCAGAACAAGCGCGCGATCGCGGCCCGCTCCTCGTCGGAGGTGGCGCGGTTGGCGGCGCGGCCGAAGCAGCGATACAGTTCCGCGAATTCCGGATCGGCGAGTATCACCGCATGTCCGACCAATTCGTGGATGACATCGGGATCGGGCGAGAACGATTGTTCGGTCACCGGCCGCACGTCCGGGGTCGCGTGCAGGATGCCGTCGGCCATGGGGCCGTAGAACAGGCTGCCCGGCTGGCTTCCGATGGCCGGTGCGAGCTCGAAACCGGTCAGGGACCGAAGCGTGCGGGAAACCTCGCTCATCTGCGGTACCCGTTCGGCGGGCAGTTGAACGATGCGAGCGGCGGCACGATAGTCCGCGCATCCCAGTTCCTCGTGCATGGCCCGAAGCGTCGCGAAAACCCGTGACCACAGCGCGTCTTCGTCGCTGCTGTAGACGAATTCGGGCAACGGCTGCCCGGGGCGGCATGCGCGGGCGACGCGCTCACGCTCGGAACGAACGTCGAGACCAACCGTCATCGCAATCAATCCTCTCCTCGAGTTGCCTAAAGTGCGCAGGTCATCACCACTCGGAATCGATCGGCGCTGACAATAGGTGCGTTCTGTGTGCGCGAGTACCCCCGGCTATTTCCTGCAAACAAATCGGCGAAGGCGGCGAGCATAAAGTAGAACGCGGCTTCCCACAATACATCTCGGGGAATATTCGGTGAAGATTCTTCGCCGTCTGCGGACCTGCGCGAAAAGTGAAACGTGTTGTCCGGCAAGCGGAAGATTCCTGCCCGATCTGTCGCTTTTCTCCCGAAATCTTCATGGCGCCTTCACCAATGTTCAGGCGTCGATCACGGCGGCGAACATCGGCCACGAATCGTGCAGGGCGTCTTGCCAATATCCCCATGCATGAGTTCCCGTCGGCCGGAAATCGATTCGCGCCGGCACGCCGGCGGCGCCCAACGCCGCAGCGAGCCGAGCCGTGCACCCGTTGACCACCGATTCGAAGCCGCCGCCGATGACGACGTGATCGGCGAGCGCGACCGGGTTGCCCGCGACGTCGCGATCGCTCATCGACTCGTGCGGGCCGGGCATCCCTGTCCCTGCCGATATATACAGCGCCGTCCCGCGCAGGCTGTCCGCGTGCAGCGTCGGATCGTTGGCGGCCCACTCCGGATCCGAGGGCGGACCCCACATGTCGACCGGGTTCGCCCCGTAGCGGGCCACCATCATCGACACGTACGCCTGCGCCACCGGATCGCTGGTCTGCGCACAACCGCTGTAGGAGCCCACGGCTCGATACACGCCCGGCGCACGCACGGCCAGACTCAGCACCGACAACGCCGACATCGACAATCCGGCGATCGCATTGCGCCCGCTCGTGCCGAACGTCGCGTCGATGACCGGAGGCAATTCCCTGGTCAGGAAGGTTGCCCACTTATTGCGACCCAGCGCCGGGTCGTCGCGCTCCCAGTCCGTGTAATAGCTCGCCCGGCCCCCCAGCACCAGCACGACATTCACGTTCTTGTCGGCGAAGAACGTCGCCACCTCGGTGCGGTCTAGCCATCCCGACCCGGTTTCCCCGCCCTCGACGCCGTCGAGGAGATACAGCGTCGGCCGGGGCGCCGAGGTATCCGCCGGGCGCAGCACCCGTACGGGGACGGACCGGTCCATCGCCGGTGAGTACACGTTCAATGCGGCCTGCGCGGCGACCGGCGACCGATCCACCGGATCACCGCCGGCTGACGCGGCCCCCACGGTCGTCGCCGAGAGGAGCAGGACGAAGACCCCGGCGAGCCACCGTAAACCTCCCGCGGGCAGGTTCGGCATCGGCCCCTCCGCTCTTCTCGGGCGAACAACGGTGATCAGTCAAGCTACTACACGGCGAGCGGGGAACTCCCGGTTTGCCGCTACATTGCTGAGCGAGTCTTCTGGCGCTGAGGTCGGCGAATGCCGCGGCCAGGCTCAACGGGGTAGGGCCGGACACCTCAGCGGATCGACCCCGGTGAGGTCGGCGCAGGCGTCCCAGAGCTCGGCCGCGGTGTCGACGTCGGTCATATGGGCATGGGGTGTTTCGCGGTGCGGTCGTCCACGAAGACCGAAAACCCTCGGCCCCCACAGCTCACCACCGGTGACCTCGGGATCGAGGGTGGCTCGGACGATGCTCTCGGCGCCCGCGTGCTTGCCGTGCAGCGCAACGCCCGCGGGCAGGCCGCGCAGGCGCTGGGCCGGAGGATGGACGAACAACGGTGGTCGCGACGGGGTGAGCGAGTCCAGGGCGCCGCCCGGATGGGCGACGATGCTCGCGGTGCCGGCGCCGCATGCCCGCAGCCGGCGATCCAATTCGAAACCGATCATCATCTGCGCCAGTTTCGATCGCCCGTAGGTGCGTTTGGGCCGATAGTCGCGCTCCGACTGCAGATCGGCGAGATCCAGCCGCTCCGACCGCGCGGCGAAGCTGCCCACCGTGACCACCCGGCTCCGCGATGCGGCTGTCAGCCTCGGCATCAGGTGCGCGACCAGCGCGAGATGCCCGAGAAGATTTGTCGCGAACATCGATTCGTGTCCGCGCGAGTTCACCCGGCGCTGTGGGTCCGACAGGAGTATTCCGGCGTTGAGTACGACCGCGTCCAAGCGCTCGACGCCGAGGGCGTCGACGGTCGCAGGCAGTGCGGACAGGTCCTCGAGGTCCAGCGGCACCGACAGCAGTCGAGCGTGCGGAACGCGTGTTCGGATCGCCTTGATCGCGAGGCCGGCCTTGGCGGTGTCGCGGCACCCGAGCGCTACCGTGGCGCCCACGGTGGCGAGTTGCTCGGCGACGAAGTATCCGATGCCCGCACTGGCGCCGGTGACCAGAATCGTCTTCCCCTCGGCTCCGCAGCCGCTGTGCCATGTCATGCCGGCCACCCTGACACCGTGCTCTTGCACCGCCCTCACGTGCCACTGGCACGCGGGCGGATGTCGTGAACGGTAACCACCGGAAAGCTGACGATCGGCGCGGGGGGATATATTCTCAGGTCGAAGGTTGTATTCGGGGGAATTGCGGGAAGAGATGCGGCGTGGAATTGCGCTCTTTACGAAAAGAATCTTGTGGGAATTAACTTTCCAGTCTGAATAATTAATAGCGGATAATGAAATTCTGGACGCGTTTTAATTACGCGATTTCGACCATGGAAAGATGAGAAGAAGCTATATTTTAGAAACTCGATGTTGCGGTCCGACATCCGGTCGTACCGTTGCTCGCTATTTTCTGGAGTTAGTCATGAGATCGATCTCTTCCCTCGTTCGTGCCGGCGTTCTCGCTCCGGTGGCGGTCGCCACCGTCTTTTGTCTGGCGGCACCGGCGAATGCCGCCCCGGTCAGCGTGAACTGGAGCTGTAAGGGCACCATTCTCGGGATCGGCCAGACCTCGAGTATGACCACATCGGTCACCGGCACCGCGCCGAGTTCGGCGGCGTCGGGCTCCGCGGTGGCCATCACCCTCACGCCGGGTTCCTCGTCGGTGCCCAGTTCGGCTTCCGGCTTCACGGTGAACAACATCAGCAACTTGAAGATGACCTTCCCGACTCCCGCGAATTCGACATTGGTCTCGGCCACCGCCTCCGGGGGGACCGTGGCCGGCACCGTCACCACGTCGGGTGGGAACGTCGTTCTGACCGTGCCCGGTCCGATCGCCGGCGGTACCAGCTTCACGCCGCCGGCGGTGACCATCAACGTCACAGCCGGTACTCCCGGCACGCCGATCACCAGCAAGTACGCGGGGACCAGCTACACGAATCCCGGTATGACCATGACGACCAACGTCGCCTTGGTCGGCAACGTGGCGACCTCGTGTTATCCGAATCCGTCCCCGACCCTCACCACCACATCTGTCAGCTGATTCCGCGGACAGGGGCCACGGCGTGACGGCCGGTGTCCGCGCCGGCGGCCGGTGGTGAACATGCCTGGACCGGGTTGTGTCAGCAGCCCGGTCCAGGTCTCACCCGGACGGGGCGGGTGACTGCTGTTCCTCATAGTGGTTGCCCCGCTTCACGTTTGGGGTACGGGAAACCGTTGGACCGAATTCTGAAATGCACCGTATCGCATGGGTCGGTGTGTCGTACAGTGCATGTCCGACACTGCCCACGGTCGCTTCGCCGGCCGCGGCGGTGCCAGCTTTCGTGATGTTCGTCAGCCGCGGTTCGGCTGTCGTCCGAATCGATTGACAGGAGCACACATGCCCGCTTCAATCGCCCAGCGGCGATCCCGGAGAACAGCCGAACCCGCCCGACTCTCGGTCGAATTCAAAAGGGCCCTGGAGTTCTACCACGGAACCGTCGAGGACCTGGCCCGCGAATTGATCAGAGTGCTGGGCGTGAACGAAACCGACCGGCGTGCTTTGGAAATCGTGCTGGCCGACGACGAGAAGTCGACGACGCCGGGACTGCTGGCCGAACGGCTCGGCATCACGGCTGCCGGCGTCACGATCATGCTCAATCGGCTGGAGAAGCAGGGCTATATCGCCCGCTCGCTGCATCCGACCGATCGTCGTCGCGTGATAGTGATGGCCACCGAACTCGCGGCGTATCGCATACGAGAAATCGTCGTGCCGATGCTCGTCGAGAGTTACAAGATGTTGTCGAGCTGGTACGACTCGCACGAACTCGAAATAATCGCCGACTTTCTCACCCGCGCGGGTGAGCTGCAACAAATCCACCGGCAACGACTGCGCGACGTGGATCCCTACTCGAGGTCCTGAAACCCGGCCGCGAAGCCTTGAGGTCCCGCCTGTTCGGCGAGGCGACACCGTAATGCGCGCGTGTCGGTGTTCGCGGAACTGCCGGAATTCGACTTCCGACGCTCGGGCGTGTTTTCGGAGGCGGTGTGCGCACCGGTTCCGGCGGTCGGCGCATCACAAGGAAGAAAGCGGTGGGCGGATGCGAACCGTCGACAACAGCGAACATCGAGTGACAGCAACCGATATCGATGATGAGCCTCGGCGTCGAATTCCGCGGTCGGGCGGACGATTCCGGCGGCAGATCTCGCGCGCGGGAGTGGTCACCGCGTTGGTGACCACGGCGATCGGGATAACGCTCGTGGTACGAGCGGATTCGGGCCCGCCGGCGCACGTGAACGAGGCGCAGGCGCACCCCGGCGAACCCGCCGTGCAGACTCTCGACTGCGGCGCTGTTCCCAGCGAAGCCGGCGCGGTGAACGCGAGCCCGATCTCCGACGCGTCGAGCGAAATCTCCGTACCGGGCGACGGCGCGGGCAGTACCGACACCACCGCCGATTCCGGAATCGCGCCACCGGCCGCGGATCCCATCGATCCCGGTGCCGGCCAGGCCACCGCGACAGAATCCACGACGGCCACGACGACGGATACCTCGACGGCGGCGTCGGCCGGCGCGAGTTTCTCTGCCACGGCGAGCCTTTCGATCCAGATCTTGCCCGGTGTGCCGGATCCGGGCGCGGTCGTCTCACCCCCGATATCCACGGCCCCTACGACTTCGGTGGAGACATCGACGGTGACGGTAACTGCCGATCCGAGGACGGAGACCACGACCCTGCCGGCCACGACGGTGCCGACCGCCACTCTGCCTTCCACAGGAGTGCCGACCGCCACCCTGTCGACCACCACGACTACGGCACCAGCCGGCACCACGACGACGGCAGCCAGGGGCACGACAACCAAGTCCGCGACAGCATCCGCGAGTACCACGATCGCGGCGAGTTCGACGACTTCCGCGTCGCCGGAGGTCGCCACGACACTCGGGACGCCCACATCGACGAGGCCCACGACCACGGCGTCGGTGACGAAGCCCCCGGCATCGACGAAACCTCCGATGCCGACGAAGTCGGCGCGTCCGACGATTCCGTCGATCGCACATCCGCCGATCACATCACCGAAAGCCGCAGCGGGATAGGTGATCACGCGATCGTGGATGCACTCGAGCATCGGCGGTTGTCGCCGGATCCTTCGCGCCTAAGCCGGCGAATGGGCCTCCGGCTGCCAGTCGTACACGACCGTGGTGCGCAAAACGATGTCCTGCAGCGAATACCGGCGCGGATCGACCACCACCCAGAACAATCCGACCGCGAACATCACGCAGAACACCGCCCGCACCAGAGCCCGCGGCCATCCCACGAGTTCGCCGCCGCGGGTCACCACCCGCAGCCCCATCATCACGGCGCCGACGGTGCGACCGCTCACGGCCCAGCATCCGGTGAGATACAGCACCGACACCACGATGAATATGCCCGTCGACATCACCGCACCGGCGTCCGGCCACGTGAAATCCTGCGGTGAGAACAGCAGCCGAGCGAACGCCAGGCACAGGTAGATCGCGGCCATGATCGCCAGGACGACGGCGACGTCGACCCCAGATGCGATCGACCGCGTCACGATGCCGGCGGGACGGTGCGCAGGGGCACTCACTCCGCGCCCGATTCGGACGGTGCTCGCCGGAGCAACTTTCCGACGAACCCCGCGACGGCATCGTCCGCATGCATCCCCTGGCTCCGGATGCCGAGAACTGCCTCCGCGGACATCGAGTCGGTGGATTCGCGGATGATCCGAGGTAGATCGACGCCCTCGATCACGCTGTCGGCCAGCCCGACCAGATCGACCCGCTCGATGATCTTGTCGACATCGATCCGTTCGGCCACCGCGTCGAGATCCACGTTGTCGACGACGAGCTCCGTGAGGTCGACAGCGCCGACCGCGGTCCGCACGATCCGGCCGACCACCGCACTCAGCACCCGTTCGGTGAGGTCGTCGACGGCCTCCAAGGTGTCCGCGCCCCGCTGTTCCAGCTCCGCGAGCACCGGCTCGACGCCCGGCACCCGCCGCGCGACGCCGAACCCGAAACCCAGCACGCGCCCAGCAGCTCCGCCGACCCTCGCGGCGGCTCCCGCCACCAGGTTCACCGGCCTCGACATCGGGGTGCCGTCCACATCACCATCAAACTCGCTCGATACCGGATAGGTATGCCTTTCGAGCTATTCGGTGTGCGGACGTCGGCCGAACTCGGCCGACCGCGGGCGCGGCGTTGCGCATGGCTGCCGAGAGGCCGGCGAAGTCCGGGGGAATCTCCGGTCCGATGAGCTGCGCGGCGAGAGGGCCGCGGGGGTATCGAAAGTGAAGGGGACGTCGAGGCCGTGGCAGGCCCGTAGTGCGCCGTTGCGCCCCGGGCTCGGCCATGCGAACTCGTACATAGATCCGGACAGGTCCACATCGGCGGTGAACATCCGAGCTTCGTCCGTGGTGAATCCGCAGACGAGTTCCCGGCCCGTTCCGGACCCTCGCTGGTCGATCTACGGTGGGGCATAGAACAATTCCGTCGGGGGAGTGGTCGACATGCTCGACGAGCGGCTGGTCGATCAACTCACCACACTCACCGACCCGCGCGACGCCGAATCGACTGTGCGCGAAGTACTTCGGAGCATGCTCCCCGGAGCAGCCATCGCCTCCGCGGCCGATCAACCCGATGACAGCCGGCGCATCCAGGTGATGGCCTGGCTCGCCGTCGTCAACAGAGCCGCGCGTAATCCGGAGATGTCGGCCCGCCTGTCCGCCGGCTCCGATCGACTCGCGGCCGCCATCGCGGCCGCCCTCCCCGCGACGGCAACCGGCCCCTCGGGCGATGACGCGCTGCGCACCGCACGCGTGTTCGTGCGACACCGAACAACGGAAAAAGCCGCAGGCGATAACCTGCGGCTCGAAAGTGGGCCTAACGCTCCACAACCCGAACCCGCTGACGGTCGAAGGGCCCGCGACTCGGATCAGGCCAGTAGGCATTCGACAGAGTGAACCGCGGCGTGACCGCGACGACCGGAATACGCCGTGTCGGCCGGCGCGGTGAGGGGATGTGGTGCGCCGGCGTGGATCATGATCGACCTGGTTCGCGTGCACTCGGTACCGCTGCCAGCGCCGCGTTCGCCACGGTGTCGGCGGTGGTGGAGAGGACGACCTGCAGGATGACGACGATGCCGCGCGCACTGCACACGTACATCGTGTTGAACAGCTCGAACCGGTAGGGGTCCAAGCGAATTCGATGGCTGCCGAGCTGGAGGTGCCGAGTGGAGGGTGACCATCCGGTGGGGTCGTAGACTACCCGCCGCACCGGTCCCAGGTGCGGCCGGAGGACGGCGAGCAGTCCCGGGAGTTCGGCGGCGAGGTCCTGTGTGCGAGGCCACCAGACACCGTCGACATGGCCGGTGCCATCGCGGCGCGGCCGCAAACGCAATCGTGGTGTACAGAGCGGTAAGCGACGAGCGGGTGCGGGATGCAAGCTCGTCGAGTGTGGCGTCATGAGACGCTCCTGTCACAGCCTCCGCGAGGGGCCGGCATTCGAATCGGAGACGACAAGATGTCGCCGCGGTCCATAATCATGACCGTCGCTCCTGGACCGGGGGAGTCGAGACAGGATGCCCCGCCGCCGCGAGCGCGGACCGCGCCAGGAGTGGGTCGGTGCCCGAGGCGATGGCCTGCAAGACGACCACGGTACCGTCTGTTCCGCACAAATACATGGTGCCGAACAGTTCGAACGGATACCGGTCCAGCCGTATGCTGCGGTCGGCCGTGAGCAAGTGTCCCCCGGTCGGTGACCATTCGCGCGCATCGTAGACGATGCGCGCTATCGGCCCTGCTCGCGAACGAAATGCGGTGATCAGTCCCGGAATTTCGGCAACCAGATTCTTCGATCGGGGCCACCAGGTCGCATCGACGTAGCCGCTCGCCTCGGTGTCCGGACGCAGGCGTAACCGGGGAGCGTCATCGATCATGCGCTCGAGCGGCGCCGAGGGCACGTTCATCGATTGTGGCGTCATCGGACGCTCCTGCCGCGGCCCCGGAAAGGACGCATGTCGGATTCGGGAACGACGCTACCTCTGCTGGTCAGCGTGCGTGTGTGCCGAATATCTCGAGCCTACGCCCGGTATGCGCCGCTCGACGCGCCACGGGCAGCGATGGACACTTCAGACGGCCTGCACCACATCGAGCGGGGCGGGCCGTGAAGGCAGTGGGAGCGATAGGTACGCGCGGGCTCACAGCCTGTACGGCAGCGTCGACGCGGAAGTGCGATCGCGCCAGCTGCTTATTTCAACTGGCGCGCTCTCGGCGACTGCCGTCTCCCGGGAGACTTGGTTACCTGCCCACGACTTACCCGTACCTCCGTCGATCAACCCGCGGATTTGCATGAATTGCGACTACAGCGCGTAGGCGGCGATAAACGTTGCACCCAGAGAAATGCGGTGATCAGATCGGGGAGCCCGGGTTGCCTGCCCTTGGCCACCAGGTGGCATCGATGTAGCCGGCAGCAAGACATCGACATCAGCGGCGGAGCGGTGTCGGTCCGGTTACTGCGCCACTGGGTTGGGACACCTGGTATCCCGGTGCGATGCTGCCAATGTCGCCGATCTTAGGATGCGGTCCGGGCGCTTTTTGCCGTCTCGAACGAGGATCTGCGCGCGTCCAGACGAGCCTCGGCGCTTTCAGCGCGGTCATCGCCTCGGCGGTTCGACCCGGTGGCCCACGCTCTGGCCGCCGGCACCGGGTATTCCACGAGATGAACGGTGTGCGATGAACCACGAACAGCGTGACGACCATGGTGCTTCGAACACCAGTCCCGCAGAGTTGGCCACCCTTCTACAGGAGACTATCCCCGGCATGGAGGGGTCCACTGATGATGCGGTGGATGGTGGCGGCGCGTCTGGCGCTGTGCCCTTCGTTTGCGAGGTCGGCGAGGCTCGCATCGTTACCACTGGTTGACCGCGCTGGTGACCGTCCGCGCGTGTGTGGTGGAGCCGCTGTTGGCTCGCGTCGATATTCTCGATGCCGGTCGGGTTGCCGCGCCCGGTCCTGGTCGGGGAGCCTCCGCCACGCGGCAGCCGAGCTATTCGGATACAGAAGGGACCGACGGTGGCCATCACC
Source organism: Nocardia sp. NRRL WC-3656 (assembly GCF_000720265.1). NCBI lineage: Bacteria > Bacillati > Actinomycetota > Actinomycetes > Mycobacteriales > Nocardiaceae > Nocardia > Nocardia sp. NRRL WC-3656. The sequence goes on from NZ_JOJF01000008.1 coordinate 133,901, forward strand.
GACATCAATGCTTACGCGCATCTGACTCCTGCCGATGTCGAAGCCCTCGGGGGCGAACTCGACACGATTCGCCGCAACATCGAGAAGTCGCTGGGCGAGCGGGACGCGCAATACATTCGGCGGGCGATCCGCGCTCAACGCATGCTCGAGGTCGCCGGCAGGGCCGTGCTGTTCGTGAGCAGGAAGCGTTCGGCGTGGTTGGCCGGCACGGCTTTGTTGTCGGTCGCGAAGATCGTGGAGAACATGGAGCTCGGGCACAATATCAGTCACGGGCAATGGGATTGGATGAACGACCCGGAAATCCACTCCGCGACCTGGGAGTGGGATATGACCGGGACGTCGGCTCAGTGGAAGCGGGCCCATAACTACTCTCATCACACCTACACCAATGTGCTGGGCAGAGACGAGGATCTGGGCTTCGGCATCCTGAGGATGACCCGCGACGAGCAGTGGCGCCCGATCCACCTGATCCAGCCGCTGGCCAATCTCGTCCTCGCTGCGGCGTTCGAGTGGGGCATCGCCTGGCATGACCTGTCGGCTGAGCAGGCGTATGCCGGGGTGTCGGAGACTCAGCTGCTGTCGGAGCCGAACAAGGCGTTCGCGCGCAAGGCCGCACGGCAGGTCGCCAAGGACTTCGTCATCTACCCGCTGCTCACCGGCCCGGCGTGGAAGCAGACCCTGAAAGCGAACGCCACCGCGAACCTGATCCGCAATCTGTGGGCTTACGCGGTGATCTTCTGCGGGCACTTTCCCGATGGGGCCCAGAAATTCACCCAGGCCCACTTCGCCGACGAAACCCGCGCGGAATGGTACCTGCGGCAGATGCTGGGCAGCGCCAATTTCCAGGCTGGCCCGGTCATGGCGTTCATGAGCGGCAACCTCTGCTACCAGATCGAGCACCACCTCTTCCCGGACATCCCGAGTAATCGGTATCCGGAGATCGCCGTACAGGTGCGCGAGCTGTGCGACAAGTACGACCTGCCCTATACCACCGGTTCGCTCGGCAAACAGTATCTGCTGGCCTTCCGCACGATTCACAAGCTGGCGCTGCCAGACCGCTTCCTGCGCCGGACCGCCGACGATGCCCCCGAGACCTCCTCCGAACGCAAATTCGCCGGACTGACGCGGGTGACGTTGCCTACAGCCGATCAGTGGGCTCAACATCATTGGCCCGGAATCGACCCACAGACCGGTCACCGGCGTGGCCTGCGCTCGGCACTGGCCGAGGCGAAGGCCACGCTGAAGGAGAAAGCGCGCCACGAAAAGCAGGTGCTACGTGAGGCCAAACAGACCCTGCGGGACAAGGCCCGCGAGGAAAAGCAGATCCTGCGCCGTAAAGCGTTGCGTGAGAGGGCGATCAGGCGGGCCAGGCGAAGGCAGGAGCGGGCCCGGCGGTGAACGCACTGCGGTCCTGATCGCGAACCCGACATAGCCGGGCCGCGAATACGATCCTGCCGGGGCGCCATCGCGCGCCCTGCAGGATCCGTCCCGGAAAAGCAAGAAACCCGCGCGGATCGCGCGGGTTTCTGTTCTCGTCTGCTCCTAGATAACGCGGACGCTCTGAGCCTGCGGACCCTTCTGGCCCTGGCCGACCTCGAACTCGACGCGCTGGCCCTCGTCGAGGGACTTGTAGCCGGAGCCGGAAATCTCGGAATAATGAACGAACACATCGGGGCCGCCCGCGTCCTGCGCGATGAACCCGAAGCCCTTTTCGCCGTTAAACCACTTCACACTGCCTTGAGACATACTTTTTCGGTAACTTCCTGTTGCGAGCCGGGCGATCACTGCAACAACCCGTGCTCACTACCCAGCATGCCACACATCCCCTCATTTCCGCGCAGCAGCGGGCTGCGTAACGCGCCCGTAGGCGATCGGACCCGCGCCAAACGGGAACGTCGGGTCAAGTGCGGATATGACCCGCGCATGGCTTACGTCCCGGTCCGGCCCCACGCCGGGGCGAGTATCGCGCCAGCGCCGGCCGCGGTCCAGGGGCTCAGTCCGCTTGCGGGGCAACACTCGTGGTGTAGGTCACCGGCCACCGCGTGACGCCTGGTGACTGTGGTTGGCCAGTGCCGTATTCGATGGTGGCGGGCGATTCGCCGGTTCGGGCCAGTGCGGAGGTGACGTTTAGGCGGATCACTGCGTCGAGGACGGCGGTGTCCATCGCCTGGGGAAGGAAGAGGTCCATGTGGCCGGTGCGTGTGTCGGGCACGTTCACTTCGTTTCGGTCGGGTTGCTGCGCTGGTCGAGAGTGTGTTGCAGTTCGGTGTTGAGACGCTGCGCCTCGGCGAGGTGGTCTTCAAGGATAACGATGCGGCACGCGGCGTCGAGGGCGTTGCCGGCGTCGACAAGTTCGCGCACGCGGGCGGCGATACGCAGCTGGTAGCGCGAGTAGCGGCGGTGCCCGCCGGGAGACCGTTGCGGGGTCGGTGATTGCGCGGCGTCGAGGCCGCGCAGGAACGCTGGGGTGACATCGAGGATTTCCGCGGCGCGTCCCATCGAGTGGGCGGGGTAATCGTCGTCATCGAGTTTGTCGGCAGCACTGGGGCCACTGGTGGGGTGAGGGTCGGGTTGTTGCACAAGGCCTCTCGGGTCAACGCCGACAGGCCCCGGCGCGATTACGCCGGGGCCTGGGATTTACGAAGGGGGGAATGATGTCATCGCTGTTCACTGACCCGTGAGGGCCGCTGTCGCACACCGCATCCGAGGCTTTCCGGGATGCGGACCTGATGAACGACTACGTGACCACCTCCTGGATCGCCGGTCTTCCTACGGTGCTGCGAATTCGATTGTTCGGTCGTGCTTCGTCCCCTTCCGGCAGGTCCGGCCAACGTGCACCGGGTCTATCTGTCATCCGCCGGAAGGGGACGGTGGAACTTACTACTTCCGGGCAGTTCACCTGCCCGGCCACTCGGACTCTCATTAATTCGAACGACAGCGACTCTATAACGACCTTCAGCGAATGTCTACACCCGACACGACAGATTTTCGGCTACCGGTGTGGGTGCTTATGTCACATCGATAGACGGGTTTCGCGTTGCGGGGACCGGCTAGGTCCAGGATTCGAGCAACGACGCAGGCAGGGTGATGGGCAGGACAACGATGCCTGCCCACTGCACACGTACATCGTGTTCGACAGCTCGAACTGCTAGGGGCCCAAGCGAATTCGATGACTGCCGAGCTGAAGGTGCCGAATAGAGGATGGCCATTCGGTGGGGTCGTAGACACCCGCCGTACCGGTCCCGGGTGCGGCCGGGGACGGTGAGCAGTCCCGGGAGTTCGGCGGCGAGGGCCTACCGTGCGAAACCCCCGGACGCCGTCGACATGGCCGGAGCCGTCGCCGCACGGATGCAAACGCAATCGTGGTGTACAGAGCGGTAGGCGACGAGCCGGTGCGGGCTACACGTTCGCCGAGCGTGGCGCATGAGACGCTCCTGTCACAGCCTCTGCGGGGAAGCCGACCGTTCGGCTGCTGCGGAACCTCGATAGTCACCATCGACCTCCCCCAACCACGGCGCTGGCCCAGGAAACTCTGTAGGTCCCACATCGATTGGCGAATACGAGCATGGGAGCGGGTCTGGCCAGGGTTTCGCCGGTAACAGCCTCGATCCGCCCGTCGCGCCCGCCGCGCGGGTCGCCTCGATCCGCAAACTTCAGGGCGCGGGAACGGCACTCTCACCGCTCCGGTCTCAAACACACCCGCGACATGACGAACTGTCGAGCCTCGCGTACCGAACCGCTCAATCATGAATTTTGTGCCAGATCCACAGTCGAGCTGGAGGTGACATATGGGGTAAACCGTTTCCTCGCCGGCGGACGTCGCGAAGGATCCGGCGTACACCTTCGGCGCGTGGGCCTCGGCGAACCGCTTGCGGCCGCCGATCTCGAGCGCGGGCCAGTGTCGCGTTTTTGCAATCGCGTGCGGCGTCGATGTTGCAGGCTGACTGACAGTAATTTTGTTGCGGAGAGGAAAACCCATGGCGGTTGCCACGTTGAAAATGCTCACTCTGGACAGTGCCGACGCAAGGCGAGACGCGGAGTTCTGGGCGGCGGCGCTCGGTTGGAAAATCGCACACGCGCAGGACGAGTACGCCATGCTCACTGGTCCGGATCACGCGCTCGGATTCGGCACGATCCCGGGCTATCAGGCGCCGACCTGGCCGAACGAGCATGGCACCAAACAGTTCCATCTGGATTTGGCGGTCGAAGACCTCGAGATCGCTAGTAAGCAACTGGTCGAACTGGGCGCCACGGTGCCGGAGTTTCAGCCCGGTGAGAGCTGGCGGGTGCTGCTCGATCCGAGCGGCCACCCCTTCTGCCTGACCCTCGCTGCCAACTGGGGCTAGCGTCGGATTCGGATCCCGGCCCATCCGAACAGCGCTCGCCCGCGAAGGCTCGGAGAACTTCATACATCGTGGGCTCTCCCGTGAGGCCGTCTCGCCCCCGCGCCGCGGAAATCCTCGGCGTCGTCACCCAAGCGTTCCTCTGGGGACTGGACGCCGCCGAGCTGCTGGCCCCGCAACGCTCGACCGGCGGACGCCGCCGCTACTCGCAAGAAACCCGCTGCCGGGGTCTTCCTCGCACGCGGTACCCGAGACCTGCCGCCGGATCCGGCGGCAGGATGTAATGCCGTCCTGCAACGCTCTCACGCGAGTGCCCTAACTGTCTCGCAAGAGCCTCGCGGCGGTCATTGTCCGGCGTCGCGACCTGACATGATCTCGCTCCACCAGGCATCCAGCGGGCTCGGGTCGGGCCAGTACACGACCGGGTTCTGCTCGGCGGGCGGCGGCGGGGGCGTCTGATGGGTGTGGATTCTGGAGCCGCTCGTGACGGGCATCCCGATCATCTCCTCGTCGGAACGATGATCTCGCGCTATCGCAAAGATCCGCGCCCCTTGTCAACTTCATCCTAGGCGGAACGGACTACGAATTGTTTGTCAGGCTGGTGCGGATCGCTTCCGACCTTTCGCAACGCTCATATTTCGCTGCCGCTGTCGAGTAACGCGGCCAAGCTGGAGCAGCTGGTGTCGTCAGGGTGGCGGTACCACCGGTCGGGGTCGGGAGTTTCGGGTGTGGCGTTCGGGCACACGATTTTGTCCGAGTAAGGAGCCAGGGCGCCCAGGGACCGGCGGCTGCCGACGGGGACGGCGATAACTGTGCGGATTGCGCCTATCAAGCGGACTATTCGACAGGCGTCGCGAACGGCAGTGGCGGCGTCGAGCAGGCAATCGTCGGTGACGAGGACCGTGCGATCGTCGAGGTCGACGCGGTGGCGGTCGCGACGGTAGGCATGAGCTTTGCGCTGCAGGACGGCGGTCTGGCTCTGTTGGGCGCGGACGCGTTCGGCCGGGGCGATCGCGCCCCGGGCGATGGCGGCGGTGTCGAGGATGAGCGTGTGGTCTTCGCCAAGGATGCCGTAGGTGAGACCGGGCCAGCGGGCGGTGCTGAGGGCGCCGACCAGAATGACATCCATCCGTACCTGCAGCGTTGCGGCCATTTCGGATGCCACGCGCAGACCGCCGCCGGGCGGAGCCAGGACGACCACATCGGGACCGCGGAACGCCGGCAGCAGCCCAGCCAGCTGCCGACCTGCGTCCTTGCGGTCGATGAACGGCGACACCGGGTTCACCTACGCCGCTGCCAGCGCAGCGTTCGCGACACAGTCGGCGGTGGTGGAGGGAATGACCTGCAGCACGACCACAAGTCCACGCACACCGCAGACATGCATCGTGTCGAACAGCTCGAAACGATATGGGTCCACACGGATCCGACGACTGCCGAGCTGAAAGTGCCCAGCCGAAGGCGCCCATCCGGCCGGGTCGTAGACGACCCGGCCAACCGGATCCAGCCACGGCCGCAGAGCGGTGAGCAGTCCGGGAAGTTCGGCGGCAAGGTCGTGCGTGCGAGGCCACCAGACACCGTCGACATAGGCACTGCCGTCGGCGCGCGGGCGCAATCGCAATCGTGGCGTGTCGAGCGGTAGGCGACGAGGCGGTGCAGGATGCAAGCTCGTCGATCGTGGCGTCATGAGACGCTCCTGTCACAGCTCCCGCGCGAGAGCCGGAATCCGAACCGGAGACGACGCGGCCTTGGCCGGCCGACGTACGGGGTACCTCCGAATATCGTCCAGCCTACTCGCCGACACCTGCCTGCGACCTGCATCAATCGGGTTGGAAGGGCGGTGTGCGAAATGGGCTTTCCGTGTCGGATTCGGCGCCCCTGTCACCTGGCGCGGGCAACGTCCAGCCGGGCAACAGCAGCAGCCAATCGCTCGTTGGCCAAGTCGGTCCGCTCCCGCGACCGGCGAACCGCCTGGCGCACGGACTCGAACTGGCGGCCACCGGCCGCGCTCCTCCCGCCTGACATCTCCCGACCCCAATCAGCCACCGGACTCCACCACACATCGAAGTACGCGTTCAGTAGCGCGATACCCGCACCGCCGCCCGCTCACACGCTCCGATCGGGCGTCGCCGAGCTGATCACCACCGGCACCGACCACACCCGGAAAGCCCTGATCGAAACACTCATCGGCGAAGTCAAAATCACCGGCCCCGACACCGTCGTCCCCGTCTTTCGCATCCCCCGAACACCCACTGACCCCACGCCAACCCCCGCCCCCCATGCAACAGCCAGGGCTCCACACGCCATCGCCACCCGAAACAAAACCGCGGCTCTGACCAGCGAAAAACCGCCGGTCAGAGCCGCAGAAAAAAAGTGTTCGCGTAATGACAAACTTGGTGGAGCTAAGGGGAATCGAACCCCTGACCTTCTCGATGCGAACGAGACGCGCTACCAACTGCGCCATAGCCCCATGGCTCGTTTCCGGGCCAACGGAGGAGAACTTTAGCAGGTGGGGGCCGGAGATTCCGAATCGGCTGGTCGATGTGGGGAAATGCGGGGTCAGGTGGGTTCGGGGGTGGGCGGGGTGAGGTGGAGGCCGGCACTGGTGGCGGCTTCGCCGAGGACCGTGCGGAGCATGGCGGGGGTGAGGCGGCCGGTGAAGGTGTTCTGCTGGCTGACGTGGTAACTGCCGAACAGTTCGAGGCGGTGGCGGCCGGGCCGGGCGGGGGCGATCGAGTAGTGGACGCCGTGGCCGAATCGGGGGCGGGGGCGGGGGACCTGCCAGCCGGCTGCGGTGAGGGCGGGCATGAGCGCCTGCCAGCCCCAGGCGCCGAGGACGACGACGGAACGGACTGTGGGGGCGAGTAATTCGAGTTCGTTGATCAGCCAGTGCCGGCAGCGATCGCGTTCGTCGATGGTGGGTTTGTTGTCCGGGGGCGCGCAGTGCACGGGGGCGGTGACGCGGGTGCCGAGCAGCCGGAGGCCGTCGTCGCGGCGGGTGGCGGTGGGCTGGGTGGCGGCGCCGATGGCGTAGAGGGAGGCGAAGAGTACGTCGCCGCTGCGGTCGCCGGTGAACATGCGGCCGGTGCGGTTTCCGCCGTGGGCGGCGGGGGCGAGGCCGACCAGCAACATGGCGGCGTCGGCGGGGCCGAAACCGGTGACCGGGCGGCCCCAGTAGGTTTCGTCGCGGAAGGCGGCCCGCTTCTCGCGGGCGACCTGTTCGCGCCAGGCGACCAGTCGCGGGCAGGCGCGGCATTCGGTCAGTGCCGTATCCATGGCCTCGAGGTCGGGATAGTCGGCGGATGCCGCCGCGCCGGCGTTCGGTGGTTCGCTGTGGCTGGTGCGACGCACCATCGGTCCTCCGTTCGGTCGATGCCCCTGCGAGTCTGCCCGTTCGGTGGCGGTCGTGTCACACCTACCGCTTCTGATAGCTGACCGTTTGCGATCCCCGCCACGCCGTCCGGTATCTGCCGATTCGTGGCATGTGGGCGATTCGTTCGATCCGGCGCGAGGTATTCGCGGTGGCGACGAGAATCCCCGATTCCCGGGACGGAGGCCGCTGTCGGTCGAAAAGCCGACAGGTCGCTGGTACCGGACCGGTCGGATGATCAGCTGTCCCGGCAGCAGACGTGCAGGTCCGTAGCTTTCGATGTTGATAGCATGGCGTTTCCAGCCGGACGGTCCGCCGCAGCACCGGTTGCGCGGCCCAACGCGATCACATCGAGAGAGTTCTTGCATGCAGTTCGAAATCGTCGAGCGGGACGAGACGTGGGTCGCCGGGCTACCGGTGCGCAGTCCGAAACGTGCCCTCGGAGAACTGCGCGATCGTGATCTCGAGGCCGCCTGGGCCGCTGTCCTGCATCAGGAACTGGGCGGCCCGCTGGCCTGCTCCTATACCGATTACGCCCACGATCTGGGCACGTTCAACACCCAGATCGTCGGCTACGAATGCCTCTCGTTCGACCGGGTGACGCGCGGGCATATCGTGTCCCGTCTGCCCGCCGGCGCCTATGCGCGTTTCTCCGCTGTCGGCAATTTCCCGCAGATCATGACCGACCTGTGGACCCAGATCGCCTACGCCGAGGAACACAATCAGATCAAACGCACCTTCACCGGGGATTTCGAATGCTATCCGCACGCGTACAAGATCGATCTGTACCTGGCGGTAGACCCCCGATGACGTATTCGATCGTGGTCCGCGACGCGGCCATATACGGCGGTCTGGTGGTGCCGCGGGTCCGGCCGAGTTTCAAGGTCAGCAACAGCGAACTGATCGAATTCCTGCGGGACCGGCTGCGCGATCGTGAGATCGGCGGTCCGCTCTACACCGTGTACGTGCCCGACCCGGCCGGAAATTACAACGTGCTGGTCAGCTACGAATATCAGGCGCCGAAACAGGTGCCGGTCGGCGATGTGATGATTCGCGTCCCGAAGGGCGTATATGCCCGATTCGAACCCAACGGTGATTATCACGATCCGGTCGAGGACGTCTGGGCTCAGGTCGACGACGCCACCGCGTCGGCCGAGATCACCCGCGCTTATCGCGAGGAGATCGAGGTGTGGCGTGGTCCCGACCGGCTGGAGTTGTTCATCTCAATTCTGGTGTGATTTTCGATTGCCAACGGGTAACCAATTGGGAACCGGGCGGTCTTTTTGTTCTGTGCGGTGTATGACACCGACTGGATGACCTCGATCGATACCGCGCGCCACGCTCAGGTTTCGGAAGATTTGCCGGACATCTGGTCAATTCCGGAGGGATGACGGATACTTCCCTAGGTGGCCATACCCGACACCGGCGGTACCGCATGCCGAGCGGAGGTGGCCGAAAGATCGCGCCGCGCCGCGCAGCAACAGAGTAGGAACCGTATGACTGGGCTGGATGTCGCACCGGAGGCGCTGCGACGATATGGCTGCTGACCACCCTGTGCGACCCCGCCGAACGGGCCTCGTCGCGATCCTCGGCGAATTCTCCGCCGCACCTCTCCGCGAACTCACCGCGATTTCATCGCAATACGTCGATACACTAGCGTCGGTTCAGGGCGAATTCATCGACGCTCGGGGCGTGGACGTCCTTCCCTTGACATGCCGTGGATAGCGCGATCGGAGACAAGGTGCCTCGGCGAACACTCGACTCGTTGGTGACCCAGGTCGCCGCGGAGTTGATGGGTGTCGACGCCACGACGATGGTGGCGGCGACCGAACGAGTGCTGGCCAAACTGGTCGACTACTTCGACGTTGATTTCAGTTTCGTCCGCCATACCGACCGGGAACGCCGGGCGACGGTGCTGGTCGCCGAATGGCCGCAACGCCAGGACGTGCCCGACCCCGACCCGCTGCGGGTGGTGTATTTCGAGCAGGCCGATTCGGTGTTCCGAGCCGTCGAACACGCCACCGAACCGATGATCGCCCGCCCCACCCCGGAATTCTCCGACTATCAGGAGACGATTCGCCGTTCCGGGCTGAGCGATGTGACGACCGCGACCGTTCCGCTGATGTCGCGCGGTGAGCCGACCGGATTGCTCGGGTTCATGAAACGAGGCGACCGGCAGTGGAGCACCCGGGAGATCAACGTCCTGAAGGCGATCGCGGCGCTGCTGGCGCAATTGCAGGCCCGGGTGGTGGCCGAGGAACGGCTGCGCTACATCGCGCTGCACGACGACCTGACCGGCCTGGCCAACCGGCGCGCCCTGCTCGAACATATGGAGGAGCGGCTGCGTCCGGGCAGTTCGGGACCGGTCGCCGCATTCTTCCTCGACCTCGATCGGCTCAAGGCGCTCAACGATTTTCTGGGGCATACCGCCGGTGACAATTTCATCCGCACGCTGTCGGCGCGGCTGAAGGAACACCTCGATCCGAACGACATGATCGCGCGGTTGGGTGGCGACGAATTCGTCATCGTGCCGGCCAAACCCGTGGATCCGGTCGCGGCCGAACTCGAGGCGACCCGGATTCAGCAGTTGATCACCCGCCGGGTGTCGGTCGGCGGCGAAACGGTGAGTCGCGGCGCGAGTGTGGGTGTGGCGCTGGGCATGCCGGGCGAGACCACCGTCGCGGATCTGTTGCGCCGCGCCGACCACGCGCTGTTGTCGGCGAAATCCGGCGGGGGCAACGGGGTCGCGGTGTTCACCGACGCCATGCGCGCGCAGTTCGAACTGCAGGACGATGTCGAGTTGAATCTGCGCGGCGCCGTCTCCGACGGTTCGCTGCTGCTGCACTATCAGCCCGAGGTGGACCTGCGGACCGGGCGCATCGTGGCGCTGGAGGCGCTGGTGCGCTGGCAGCATCCCACCCGCGGGCTGCTGCCGCCCGGTGCGTTCGTCGGCGTGGCCGAGGCGACGAATCTGGCCGGTGAACTCGGTCGCTGGGTATTGCGCACGGCCCTGGCGCAATTCGCGAAATGGCGGCGCGCCGGGCTGGCCTCGAACGTGGTGATCCGGATCAACGTCTCACCGGTGCAGTTGGTGAGCCTGGACTTCGTGGAATGCGTCGAGGATGTGCTGCGCCGGCACGGAATCGACGGCAGTTCGGTATGTCTGGAGATCACTGAGCACGTCGTGGTCTCGGATCTGACCCGCACCCAGGTGACCTTGCGTGGACTCAAGCGCATGGGCGTGCAGATCGCGATCGACGATTTCGGCACCGGCTACAGTTCACTGTCGCATCTCAAGGCGCTGCCGGTGGACGCGGTGAAGATCGACCGCGGTTTCGTGCAGCGGCTCGGCGCCAGCACCGACGATCTGGCGATCGTGAAATCCATTGTGGGACTTGCCGGTTCGTTCGGCCTCGGGGTGGTCGGCGAAGGCGTGGAGACGGCGGTCGCCGCGCGCACCCTGGTCGGCCTGGGCTGCTACCGGGCGCAGGGCTTCCTCATCGCGCGGCCGATGCCCGCCGACGAGGCCGAACCGCATCTGGCGGAGGGGCGGATCCCGCTCGACCTCGAACTCCCGCGGGTTTCCCGTGGGGCGCATCGGATCTGATTCCTCGGTATGGCAGGCGCCGAATCCGTGGGTTCGCCATGGCTGCTGGTGGAAACGCTCGCGCCCGCGAGTGGTCCGACCATCGTCGCCGACGGGTCGCGCGTCCGGGAATGGACGAGTCTGTCGCGCGGCGGGCGCTCGCTCGGGGCGGGTGCCTCCGCGCTGGCCGCCGTCGCCGTCGATACCGCGGCAGCGGCCGTTCCGTCCGCGACGTCCGGGGCGGTCACGGCCGACGGCCGGATCGTGTTGTCCGAGGGCGGCTGGACCGCGATCGCGGTGCCGGTCTTCTGCTCGTTCGGGGCGGTGCACGGGGTGCAGCTGTGGGTCGGCGTCGAGGGGCGGCAACCGCCGCCGCGGCGCGCGGTCGCGGCATGGGACTGGGATTCCGATACCGAACTCGCCCACCACGGCCCCGGCCTGGAGGAACTCGCCTTCGCCCGAGCCCGCGACCAGGTGCGGGTCGTGCGCACGCCGCCGGAGGTGTTCGGGCGGATGGTGCGCTTCGACGAGCGGATGGCCTACACCGCGGTGGTGGCGGGCACCGACCCGGCCGGGCGCTGGCAGGGGGAGCTGGCGATTCGCGGTGACGACGAGATGGTGCGCAACTTTCAGCTGGTGATCCGGGTGCATCGCGAGGATCCGCATCTGGCCGTCTCGACCCGCACCGCGCATGTCACCCGGGCGCTGCTGCACGAGATCACCGACGTCAGCCCGCCGCGCCCGGATACCGATCTGGCGATCACCCGGGCGGTGTCGCGGTCGGCCGACGCCGGCGTCGGCTTCGTCGAACTGGCGATGGGGCTGGTGTACGAGTGGATCAGTCCGCCGCCACCGCCGCTGGAACGGTGGAGCACCGAACGGCCGGTCGTGCATCCGGATGATCAGCGGGACTACCGGGCGGCGTTCGCGGCCGTATTCGCCGGCGAAATCGACTCCCCGGCAAGGAAACTCGTGTTTCGGCTGCGATTCGAGGACACCGAATGGATCCCGGTGCGCGCCGAGCTGTCGCGCCTGGGGGCCGAGCGCGCGCACGGCATGATCCGGGTCCGGCCCGCCGCTGGGTGACGCGTCGTGACAGGGCGGTGCGGGCGGTTGGTGCATCCTTCGGCGAGCATTCATCCGGTGTTCGTCCCACCGGTTCGCGGGGCGGGGACGATCGGCGCGTGCGCATCGCTCAGCTGGCGAACTTCTACGGGCCGCGTTCGGGCGGGCTTCGCACCGCACTGCATCATCTCGGCGCCGGATATGTGGCGGCCGGGCACGAGGTGGTGCTGATCGTGCCGGGCGCGCGCCGGGACGAGGAGGTCCTGCCCAACGGTGTGGTGCGGATGACCGTGCCGGCATTGGGGATTCCGTGGACGGGCGGATATCGCGCGGCCGATCCCCGTCGAGTCGCCGATCTGCTGGCAGGGCTGGCGCCGGATGCGCTCGAGGTGTCGGACCGGCTGACGCTGCGCGGGTTCGGGCGCTGGGCCCGCCGCCGGGATGTCGCGTCGGTGATGATCTCGCACGAGCGCCTCGACCGGTTGCTCGGCCAGGTGCTGCCCACCTCGGTCGCCCGGCGGGCCGCCGACGTCGCCAATCGTCGCACCGCGGCCGACTACGACATGGTGGTCTGCACCACCGCGTTCGCCCGCGCGGAATTCGACCGGATCGACGCTCCGAATGTCGCGCTCGTCCCGTTGGGTGTGGATCTGGAGCTGTTCGCGCCGCATCGCCACGATCGGGCCCTGCGCGCGCGGCTCGGGGGCTCGCATCTGGTGGTGCACTGCGGGCGGCTGTCGGTGGAGAAGCGGGTCGATCGCAGTATCGAGGCCGTGGATCAGCTGCGCCGGGGCGGGGTGAACGTGCGGCTGGTGGTCGCCGGAGACGGGCCGCGCCGCGACGCGCTGGTCCGGCAGGCGCGCGGTGTGGCCGCGCTGCCCGACGGGCGTCCGGGCGTCCATTTCGCCGGATTCATCGACGACCGAACGCATTTGGCGACCCTGCTGGCCAGTGCGGATATCTCGCTCGCACCCGGGCCACACGAAACCTTCGGGCTGGCCGCGCTCGAGGCGCTGGCCGCCGGCACCCCGGTGGTGGCCAGTCGTTCCTCGGCGCTGGCCGACATCGTGACCGCCGAATGCGGGGCCGTGGCCGCCGATCACCCGTCGGCCTTCGCCGAGGCCGTCACCGATGTGCTGGCCCGTCCGGCGGCGCAGCGACGGCGCGCCGCGCGCTCACGGGCCGAACAGTTCCCGTGGCCGGTCGCGGTCGCCGGGATGCTGTCGGTATTGCGCGGATTGTCGTAGCCGTGACGTGCCCGTGCGGCCCGGTACGGATGCGGTGTGTCGGGGAACACGTATGCTCCAGGGCGACGGAGATAGTCAGTCCGGATGCCGGCACAGCACCGACATCACACCGCAGAGCATTCGAGGAACGGCGTGCGTGATCGCTTGAAGTCCGTGAGCGGCAAGAAGACTCTGGTCACCGGCGCGGCCAGCGGAATCGGTCGGGCGACCGCGATCGCCGCCGCCGCGCAGGGGGCCGAACTCGTCCTCACCGATATCGATGCCGCCGGACTCGCGGACACCGTCGAGGAGATCGGGCGCACCGGCGGCAAGGTGCTGGAATCGCGGGCTCTCGACATCAGCGAGTACGAGGCGGTCGCCGCCTTCGCCCAGGATGTGCACGCTCGGCACGGCAGCCTGGACGTGGTGATGAACGTGGCCGGCATCTCGGCCTGGGGCACCGTCGAGAATCTCGAGCACCGGCACTGGCGTTCGCTGGTCGACGTGAACCTGATGGGCCCGATCCACGTCATCGAGAGTTTCGTGCCGGAGATGGTGCGCGCCGGTCGCGGCGGGGCGCTGGTCAACGTGTCCTCGGCCGCGGGGCTGCTGGCATTTCCCTGGCACGCGGCCTACAGCGCCAGCAAGTACGGGTTGCGCGGCGTATCGGAGGTGCTGCGTTTCGATCTGACCCGGCACGGGATCACGGTGCATCTGGTGGTGCCCGGCGCGGTGAACACCCACCTGGTGCAGACCGTCGAGATCGCCGGTGTGGACCGCGACGATCCGCGAATCCAGCGGTATGTGAAGCGTTTCCAGTCGCACGCGGCCTCACCCGACCAGGCCGCGCGAGCCATCTTCCGCGGCATCGAGAAGAATCGCTTCCTCGTCTACACCTCGTTCGACGTGCGTTTCGGCTATTGGTGGGCGCGAAAGTTCGCCTGGCCCTACGAGTTCACGATGCGTCGCGCCAACGACCAGTTCAACCGCTTCCTGCGCTGAGCGGGACTCATCCGCACATCTTTTCGGCGCACTCCGTCACGTCGGCGTCCTCGGCCACGTCCGCACCGCTCGCCGAGGCCGGATTCTCGCATCCCTCGCCTTTCGTGCAGTCGATGCTCACATCCAGCGTGCGCGCGCCCGGGCCCTCGTCGCCGAGCCGGTCGTGATAGTTGACGATGCGGCAGCTGCCCAGTGACAGGCAGCCGCAGCCGATGCAGTCGGTGAGGCTGTTGCGCAGCCGGGTGAGCTGTTCGATGCGCTGATCGAGGTCGGTGCGCCACGTTACCGACAATCGTTCCCAATCCTTGCGATTGGGGGTGCGCCCCTCCGGTAGGGTGTCGAGAGCCTTGCGAATTTCGCTGAGCGGAATTCCGACGCGCTGCGAGATCCGGATGAATGCCACCCTGCGCAGCGTTTCCCGTGAGTACCTGCGCTGGTTTCCGCTGGTGCGGCGGCTGGCGATCAGGCCCTCGCGTTCGTAGAAATGCAGTGCCGACACCGCGACGCCGCTGCGTTCCGACAGTTGGCCGGGGGTGAGCTCCTTGGCTTGCCACGTCGTATGCTGCATACCTCAACGATACTTCAGGTTTTTGGTGGCCGGGTGAGAACCGGGAACTTCGCCGCCGCGCAGCGGCCGATATCGTCGGGCGCCGGATCCGGCCCGGTCGGCGAACAATTCCGTGCCAACCCGGCGGCGGCCCATTACGGTCGGGATATGGGACCAGAGGCTGTGCCCCCGGCGCGACCGTTTTCCGTGACGACCGAGGTCGGGACGCTGCGCGCGGTACTGCTGCATCGCCCGGGCGATGAGCTGCGCCGACTCACGCCGCGCAACAACGATCAACTGTTGTTCGACGCCATCCCCTGGGTGGAGCGGGCTCAGCAGGAGCACGAGATCTTCGCCGACGTGCTGCGCGGCCGCGGCGTCGAGGTGCTGTTGCTCGCCGATCTGCTCACCGAGACGCTTGCGGTCAGCGGCGCCGGACGCAGTATGGGCATCACCGCGGCCGTCGACGCCCGCCGCATCGGTTACGCCCTGGCCGAGGATCTGAAGACCTATCTGCGCGCGGTGCCCGCACCCGATCTGGCGCGAATCCTCATGGCCGGCATGACCTTCGACGAATTGCCGTTCGAACCGGATGCCGCCTCACTGGTGCGGCGCATGCACCAGGGCACCGATTTCGTCATCGATCCGCTGCCGAATCTGCTGTTCACCCGCGATTCGTCGTTCTGGGTGGGGCCCAAGGTGGCCATCACCTCACTGGCGCTGCCGGCCCGCGCCCGCGAAACCTCGCTCACCGATCTGGTGTACGCGTTCCATCCGCGCTTCCTCGGCGTGCGCCGCGCCTACGAATCGCACACCGCGCCGATGGAAGGCGGTGACGTCCTGCTGCTTTCGCCCGGTGTGGTCGCGATCGGGGTCGGGGAGCGCACCTCGCCGGCGGGGGCGGAAGCCTTGGCGCGCAGTCTCTTCGACGACGCCCTCGCGCATACCGTGCTGGTGGTGCCGATCGCGCAGAACCGGGCCACCATGCACCTGGACACGGTGTGCACCATGGTCGACCGCGATGCGGTGGTCATGTACCCCGGTGTGCAGAATTCGTTGCGCGCGTTCACCATTCGGGCCGACGGCGATTCGGTGCGGATGAGCGGGCCGGACCCGTTCCTGCCTGCCGCGGCCGAGGCGATGGGCATCGACAAACTCCGGGTCATCGACACCGGGCTGGACGGGGTGACCGCCGAACGGGAACAGTGGGACGACGGCAACAACACCCTCGCACTGGCGCCCGGGGTCGTGGTGGCCTATGAACGCAACGAGAATACGAATACGCGGCTGGCCGACGCGGGCATCGAGGTGCTGACCATTCCGGGATCCGAACTGGGTTCCGGTCGGGGCGGGCCCCGCTGCCTGTCCTGCCCGCTGTCGCGTGACGAGGTGTGAAAGCCGATGCTGGATATCCCGGTCGACCATCAATCGACGGTGCCGCCGTACGAACAACTGCGGCTGGGCATCGTGGCCCGGGTGCAATCCGGCGAACTCACCGCCGGTACCAAGATTCCGACCGTACGCGCGCTCGCCGTCCAGCTCGGCTTGGCGCCGAACACCGTCGCACGCGCCTACCGCGAACTCGAACAGGACGGTGTGCTCGAGACCCGGGGCCGGCTCGGGTCGTTCATCGCCTCCTCCGGGGATCCGACTCGCGACGCGGCCGGTCGCGCGGCCACCGAATACGTTGCCGCGGTGCGCCGATTGGGTCTCGACGACGAGGCGGCGCTGCGCTACGTGCGGGCCGCGCTGGGCGAGACCCCGTAGCCGGATCGGACCTCAGCGCCAGCTGGGCAGCCAGAGGTGGTCGTGCCAGTTGCTCGGCGTGATCGGCAGGGCGGTGAGGATGGGCCACAGCCAGATGAAGTTGGCGATCACCAGACCCAGATACAGGCATACCAGGAGTAGTCCGAGGCTCCGGCGCTCGCCGGCCAGCGCGAACCATCGTCCCGACCGGGCCCGCACGAGCGGTGCCGGGCCCAAGATGTCACCGAGCGTCAGGGCCAGACCCATCACCAGGAACGGCGCCATCGGAACCGCGTAGAAGTAGTACATCTGCCGGTCCAGGTCCGCGAACCACGGCAGCAGCCCGGCGCTGTAACCGACCAGCATCGCCGCGTACCGCCAGTCGCGCCGGGTCGCGGTGCGCCACAACGCCCAGGCGAGCATCGGCAGCGACAACCACCACATCGCCGGTGTGCCGATCAGCATCACCGCCTTCACGCAGACCGATTGCCCGCATCCGGTCACGCCGTTGTCCGCGTAGTAGTACAGCATCGGGCGCAGACCCATCGGCCACGACCACGGCTTGGATTCCCACGGATGATGGTTACCGGCCGAATTGGTCAGGCTTTCATGAAATTTCAGCGATTCGGCCTGGTTGTGCCACAGCGAGCGCAACGCGTCCGGCACCCACGACCAGGTGCCGCCGGCGCCCACGGCATTGCCCACCGAATAGCGGTCGTAGCCGTCCTCGCTGGCGAACCAGCCCCAATAGGACGCCAGATAGACCAGCAGCGGAATCAGCACCAGCGCATACACGGCGGGTCCGATATCGCGGACCGCCGTACCGACCCAGGGGCGCGACACCCCGTAGGCCTTGCGCGCGGCCACATCGAAGCACACCGTCATCAGCCCGAAGAACAGGATGAAATACAGGCCCGACCATTTGGTTCCGCACGACAATCCCAGCAGCAGACCGGCTCCGAACCGCCACCATCGCACCCCCAGTCGCGGGCCGAAGGCACTCAGCGCTATTCGGCCCTCGGCGTCGGCCCGGGCGAGGCGCGCCCGCATCTCGTCGCGGTCGACGATCAGGCAGCCGAAGGCGCCGACGACGAAGACCGCCTGGAAGATGTCGAGCATGCCGATGCGCGAGGACACGAACGTCACGCCGTCGGCGATCAACAACACGCCCGCGATCGCGCCGATCAGCGTGGACCGGGCCATCCGCCGGGTGATGCGGATGACCAGCAGGACCAGCAGCGACCCGAAGACCGCCGCGGTGAAGCGCCAGCCCCAGCTGGTGTAGCCGAATATCGCTTCGCCCAGCGCGATCATCTGCTTACCGACCGGCGGATGGACCACCAGCCCGTAGGCCGGGTTGTCCTCGACCCCGCCCCCGGTGAGCATCTGCCAGGCCTGCGGTGCGTAATGCTTCTCGTCGAAGACCGGGGTGCCGGCGTCGGTCGGGTAGTTCAGCATGGTGAACCGGGTGACCGCGGCGACCGCCGTCAGGAATATGGTGACCAGCCAGCCCCGGGCCCGGTCGGTCGGTCCGAAGTCGGGTGCGGGGCGCAGCGGCGCCGGACTGGACAAGGCCGGGCCCGCGCCGATCGCCGGTCGCGTATCGGTCAGCTGGGTCACGTTCCGATCGTATGCGGTGTGCGGCGGTGGGCTGCGCGGCGGTGAGCCGACCCGCACGGCGCACCTGCGGACTCGGGCGCGATTGCGCACCCGGGTAGCGTTTGCCCGGACCGGGTGCGGGTGCGTTGGTGGCGGCCGGTCCGGATGGCCGGGTGGCGGTGGAAAGGACGGCGATGGGCGAGCACGACGGGCGGTTGGTGCTGGCGGCGACGCCGATGGGCGATATCGGTGACGCGTCGCAGCGGTTGCGCGACGCTCTGGCGAGCGCGGACGTCGTGGCCGCCGAGGACACGCGCCGGACCCGGGCCCTGGCCAAGGCGCTCGAGGTGGAGATCACCGGACGCGTGGTGAGTTTCTACGATCACGTCGAGGCCGCGCGAATCCCGTTGCTGCTGGACGAGATCGAGTCCGGTAAGACGGTCCTGCTGGTCACCGATGCGGGGATGCCCTCGGTCAGCGACCCCGGCTACCGGATGGTCGCGGCATGTATCGAACGGGATCTGCCGGTGACGTGCCTGCCCGGCCCCTCGGCCGTCACCACCGCGCTGGCCCTGTCCGGATTGCCGATGGAACGGTTCTGCTTCGACGGCTTCGCCCCGCGAAAGTCCGGGCAGCGCAAGCAGTGGCTCGCGACCCTGGTCAGCGAGCCGCGCGCGGTCGTGTTCTTCGAGGCACCGCACCGGCTCGCCGACTGTCTGGCCGACGCGGCGGAGGTCCTCGGCCCCGAACGCCGGGCCGCGGTATGCCGGGAGCTGACCAAGACCTACGAGGAGGTCGTGCGCGGCGGACTCGGTGAGCTGGCGGCGTGGGCCGTCGAGGGTGCGCGCGGAGAAATCACGGTGGTGGTCGAAGGGGCGCAACCGGTTTCGGCCGATCCCGTCGATCTGGTGGACGAGGTGGAGGAACTGGTCGCCGACGGAATTCGCCTCAAGGACGCGTGCGCACAGGTCGCCGCGCGTGCGGGCGGGGTGTCGCGCCGCGAACTCTACGATGCGGTCCTGGCCGCGCGCGCGGAATAGTCCCGGGTCGCCCGGTTGCCGCGCTTCGGCGGCACCGTCGCCGCCGTGCCCGGCGCGGAAACAGGAGCCTCGCTCGCTACGCGTGCGCCGGTGCCGGCGCCAATCCCAGCGCGGCGTTGGCGAATTCGATGAAGGTGGGCGCTAGTTCGGGTACGCGCTGTGCGCCGTCGCGGACCAGGACACGGCGGGTGCGCTCGCCGATGGCATCGGGCACCAGCGCTATCAGCTCGTCCGACAGTTCCGGTATCGCGGGGTCGGCGGCGCGGGCCTTGTCGTGATATTTCCGGTACATGGTCGTGAACCGGTCCAGCGCCATGTCCCGGAAGTCGGTGCTCGCTTCGCCGACCAACAGAGATTCCACCAGGATCAGCCGCGCGAAATCCGGTTCGGACGCGATCACCGCGCAGAACGTGGTGATCACGGTGGCGATGCGGCAGCGCGGATCGGCATCCCGGGGCAGTTGTGCCAGTTCGTCGACGATCCGGGCGCGGATCATCTCCATACCCGTGTGGACAGCCTCGACGAAGCAATGCTCTTTGTTGCCGAAGTGTTCGTAGAAGGTGCTTCGCGATACGTGGGCACGGGCGACGATATCGGTGAGTGTCGTCGCGGAAAAGCCACGGGCGCCGACGCATTCGACCATAGCGCCGATGAGTCGGCCCCGGGGGGTGCCGAGCGCCTGCGCGCGAACGCTGCGGTGGCGCTCGGCGAATTCCGCATCCATAACCGGCTCCGGTCGCCCTACTTGGGTTCGATGTACTTCGGGAACACCGGCTCCGGCGCGGGTAGGGCCAGTCCGGCCTCGATCGGCGTGGCGATATCGGCGAAGGTGCGCGCGGTCTGGCCGAGTTGGTCCAGAATCCGCCCGGCCGAACCCGGAATCACCGGCTGCACCAGGATCGACACGATCCGCAGCACCTCGAGGGTTACGTACAGCACCGTCGCCTCGCGGGCCACGTCCTCGGGCGTGCCCGACTTGGCCAGCGCCCACGGCTGCTGTGCGGAGAAGTACTTGTTCGTCTCGCCGAGGGTCAGCCAGATCGCCTCGAGCGCCAGATGTAGTTGCTGGCCGTCGAATTCGGTGCGGCAGCGCTCCAGCAAGCCGTTCGCGCGATCGAGCAGCTCCCGGTCGGCCTCGGTGAATTCGCCGGGAGTCGGGACGGTCGAATCGAAGTCGCGCGCCACCATCTTCAGGCTGCGCTGCACCAGATTGCCGTATTCGTTGGCCAGGTCGGTGTTGATCCGCCCGACGATGGCGTCGTGGCTGTAGGAACCGTCCTGGCCGTAGGAGATTTCGCGCAGCAGGAAGAACCGCACGGCGTCGAGGCCGTACTGGTCGACCAGCGCCAGCGGGTCCACCACATTGCCGACCGATTTCGACATCTTCTCGCCCTTGTTGAACAAGAAGCCGTGCACGAAAACGCGTTTCGGCAATTCGATACCCGCCGACATCAGGAAGGCCGGCCAGTAGACGGTGTGGAACCGGGTGATGTCCTTGCCGATGATGTGCACATTCGCCGGCCAGAACCGTTGGAAGGCGGCCGAATCGGTATTCGGGAATCCGACACCGGTCAGATAGTTGGTGAGCGCGTCCACCCACACGTACATCACATGCGCCGGATCACCGGGCACCGGCACACCCCAGTCGAAGGTGGTCCGCGAAATCGACAGATCCTTCAGGCCGGCCTTCACGTAGCTGACGATTTCGTTGCGCCGGGTGGCGGGCAGAATGAAATCCGGTGTGTTCTCGTACAGTTCGAGCAGCCGGTCCTGATATTTCGACAACCGGAAGAAGTAGTTCGACTCCTCGGTCCATTCCACCGGGGTCCGGGTTTCGGTCGCCAGTCGCGTCCCGTCCTCGGTGACGGTGGTCTCCTCCTCGGTGTAGAAGGCCTCGTCGCGCACCGAGTACCAGCCCGAATAGGTGTCGAGGTAGATATCGCCGTTGGCCTGCATGCGCTCCCAGATCGCGATGCTGGCGGCGAGATGATCCTCGTCGGTGGTGCGTATGAATCGGTCGTAGGAAATGTCGAGCGCCTTGTCCATGCGTTCGAACACATCCGAATTGCGCGCGGCGTATTCCTCCACGGAGACGCCGGCGGCGCGCGCAGCCTGCTGCACCTTCTGGCCGTGCTCGTCGGTGCCGGTCATGAAGAACACGTCGTAGCCGTCGAGCCGCTTGAACCGGGCCAGCGTATCGGTGGAGATGTACTCGTAGGCATGGCCGATATGCGGCGCGCCGTTGGGGTAGGCGATCGCCGTGGTGATGTAGAAGGCCGGTGACGTGCGTTCGGGTGCGCTCATGGTGTGTCCACTCTAATCCGCCGCCGATAATCCCTCGCGTCGATATCCCGTCGTCCACTCCTCGCTCCCGCCGGGTTCACCTGCCGTCGGCGCGGTGTGTCTAATCTGGTCCGATGCCCGGTAAACGACCCGCACCCGAGCCGCCCGAAGCGCTGTCGCCGTTGATCGACGCGCACACCCACCTCGATGCCTGCGGCGCCGAGGACGCGGAATCGGTTGCCGCCATGGTGGATCGGGCCGCCGCGGTCGGTGTCGGCCGGGTGGTGACCATCGCCGACGACCTGGATGCCGCCCGCTTCGCCGTCGACGCCGCGCACTGGGATCCGCGTGTGTACGCCGCGGTCGCACTGCATCCGACCCGGGCGAATGCCCTGGACGATGCCGCCCGCGCCGAACTGGAGAAGCTGGCCGCCGACCCCCGCGTGGTCGCCGTCGGCGAGACCGGGCTCGACTACTACTGGCCCGGCAAACTCGACGGCTGTGCCGATATCGAGGATCAGGTGGAGGGCTTCCGCTGGCATATCGACCTCGCGAAACGGCTGGGGAAGCCGTTGATGATCCACAACCGCGAGGCCGATCACGATGTGCTGGCGGTCCTGCTGGACGAGGGTGCGCCGGACACGGTGATCTTCCACTGCTTCTCCTCCGACGCCGATATGGCGCTGGCCTGTGTGGCCGAGGGGTATCTGCTCAGCTTCTCCGGGACCGTGAGTTTCAGGAACGCGCACGAATTGCGCGAGGCCGCGAAGCTGGTGCCGGACGAGCAGATCCTGGTGGAGACCGATGCGCCGTTCCTTACGCCACACCCGTTCCGGGGCGCGCCGAACGAGCCGTACTGCCTGCCCTACACCGTGCGCGCCCTGGCCGAACTGCGCGAACAGGATCCGGCGGCACTGGCCGAGATCACGACGGCCAATGCCGAGCGGGTCTACCGGCTGCCGCGGGGCTGAGGCCGCGCGCGTGCGGTGCGTCACATAACTCGCGACCGGAATGCGAGGTGTGCTCCAGTTCACTTACGATTGCGCGGTCGTGATATTTCCGGATCGTCGATATCGAATCGTGATGTGGAAATCCCCTGTTCCACGGCATGTAGTTGCCAGGGACTGACCCCCTCGTTATCGTATTGTGACCATGCCGGAGTTTCGGATATCCGCTCTCCAGCGGATCAACACGTCGCGCTCGCCGCTGCTCTACGCGGCGATCGCCGCGATGCTGATCACCCTGATCATCGGGGCGAGTCTGGCGATCGTCAGCCGCAAGACCGTCATCCTGGTCGTCGACGGTCAGCGCACGACCGTCACCACCATGGCCGCGAGCGTGAAGGGTGTGCTCAAGGCCGGCGGCTACAAGCTGGCCGGTAAGGACTCGGTGTCGCCGTCCGGGGATGCCGACGTCGTCAACGGTGCGACCATCACGCTCAATCGCGCCCGGCAGCTCTCGCTGACCTTCGACGGCAAGACCAAACAGGTGTGGACCACCGCGTACACCGTCGCCGACGCACTGACTCAACTGCAGCTGCCCGGCGACGTTTTCGTCTCGCCCTCGCGCCCCACCCCGCTGCCGCTGCAGGGCGCCGCGCTGGCCGTCACCAGCCCGCGCACGGTGCAGCTGTCCGACAACGGTGAACCGATGAGCTACGTGCGGCTGGCGGCACCGACGGTCGGGGAGCTGCTGCAGGTACAGGGCGTGCCGCTGACCGGCGAGGACACCGTGGAGCCGGTGGCCGTCACCCCGCTGCACGACGGTATGAAGATCACCGTCACCCGCAAGCACACCGAGAAGGTCACCGAACGCGAACCCCTCGACCCGACCGAGAACGTCATCGAGGACACCGACCTCAACATGAGCCGGACCGTCGTCGAGAATCCCGGCAAGGCCGGGGTGCAGGACGTCACCTACGCCGTCTCGATCGTCAACGGCAAGGAAACCTCGCGTGAGGCCGTCGGGCATACCGTCGTCGTCCCCGCCCAGCCCAAGACCGTCCGCAAGGGCGCCAAGCCCGGCACCGAAGTTCCGCCCGTGCGCGACGGCGCGGTCTGGGACGCGCTGGCCAAATGTGAATCCGGTGGCAACTGGGCCATCAATACCGGCAACGGGTATTTCGGCGGTATCCAGTTCGACCAGAGCACCTGGTCGCGGCAGGGCGGGCTGAAGTACGCCGAGCGGCCGGATCTCGCCACCCGGGAAGAGCAGATCGCCATCGCCGAGGTGACGCGGGCCCGGCAGGGCTGGGGTGCCTGGCCCGCGTGCACGAGTCGCTTGGGGATCAGCTAGTCACATCAGGGCGCCGCCATCGACGCGGATCTCCGAGCCGGTGATGTAGCGGCCGTCCTCGGAGGCGACCATGGCGACCACGCCGGCGACGTCGGCGGGTTCGCCCAGGGCGCCGCCGTTGAGCCAGCCGGTCAGGCGGGAGAAGAGGTTCCAGTCGGCGTCTTCGGGGGTTTGCAGATTGTTGGTGATTCCGCTGGTTATTCCGCCCGGGACGATGTTCACCGCGCGCAGGCCCTTCTGCGAGTACTCCAGCGCGACCGCATGGGTCATCGCGTTCACCCCGCCCTTGGACGCGGCGTAGGCGGCCATATACGGATTCGCGCCGAGTGCCGCGGTGGAGGAGAAGTTCACGATCACCGGATGTTCGGATTGCAGCAGCGTCGGGATGGCCGCCTGCATCATCAGGAAGGTGCCGGTGAGGTTGATGCCGATCACCTGATTCCAGCTCTCGAACGCCATCTCGTGGGTGTGCGCGGTACGCATGATCCCGGCCGCGTTGACCAGCACGTCCAATCCGCCGAGATGGTCGACGGCCGCGGCGACGGCCGGGCGCACCGATTCCGGGTCGGCCACGTCGACGGTGACCGTATGGAGCCGCTCGCGATCCGCGCCCACCTCCGCCACGGTCTCCTTCAGTCCGGGCTCGGAGATGTCGGCGCCCACCACATGCGCTCCCTCGGCGAGCATGCGCACCACGATGCCCCGCCCGATGCCCGAGCCCGCCCCGGTCACCACCACCCGTCGTCCCTCGTGCCTGCGCATCATTGCGGCCGTCCTCTCCTGCTGCTTCGGGTGCGGTGAGACCTGATGTGCCACCGCCTGTTCCGCGAGTACACCGAAACTAGAACGTGTATCAATTGACGTCAACGCTCCGCGACGCCCCGGCCTGGGGATTTCCGGACCGTGCGGTGTGTGCACCGTAAAATCAGCAGATCCCAGATGATGTGAGGTGGCCATGCGGTTGTCGAAATGTTCGGCTCGGATGCGGCGGCCGCTCGTGGCCGCGGCCCTGTTCACCGCGTTGGCGGCCGGTTCGGCCGTCGCGGTGCCGGACGCCGTTGCCGAGCCGGCCGGAACGACGATGTCGGTCACCGCGCAGCCGGACGGCTGGCACGGTATGACCGGGGCGGCGCTGTTCGACTATCGGACGACGACCTCGCGCGGTGAGCCCGTCCCCGCCAGCGGTGCGGTGTTCCTTCCGCCGGGCGAACCGCCCGCGGGTGGCTGGCCGGTGGTGGCCTACGACCACGGCACGAGCGGGCTCGGCATGGGATGCAGCGGCATCTCGAATCCGGGTACCGCGCCCTACCCGTCCGGCCGCGCCAAGGAAGACCGCATCCTGCAGTACTTCCAGTCCAAGGGATTCGCCGTGGTCGCGCCGGACTATCTCGGGCTGGGTGCGTTCGACACCGGTCCGCATCCGTATCTGGAACGGCAGTCCGAGGCGACCGCGACCATCGACCTGCTGCGGGCAGCGCGTGCGATCTATCCGCAGCTGTCGCGCACCTGGATCGCCGTCGGTGCGTCGCAGGGTGGTCAGGCCGCATTGGGTACGGGTCATCTCCAGCAGAGCTATGCGCCCGACCTGGACTTCCGCGGGACCATCGCGGTCGACCCCGAATCGGATCTGGAGCACGTTCTGCCCATCGCCGGGCCGTGGGTGCCGAATATTCCGGAGATCGGCGACGGCAGCACCGCCTTCATCGCGGGAGTGCTCGTCGGAATGCGGGAAACCCAGCCCGATATCGACGTCGACAGCTATCTGAGCCCGCGTGGGCGCCAACTGCTCGACAGCATCGGCACCCTGTGCCTGGACGGGATGATCGCGCAGGTCAACGGCGCATCGCTGGGCGATCTGCTGTCGCGGCCGCTGGGCGACCCGCGGTTCACGGCCGCGCTCACCGACTATCTGGCCGTGCCCACGAGTGGCTACGACGCGCCGATCCTGTTGCTGCTCAACGCCACCGACCGCACCGTGCCCTCGCCGCTGCACGCCGCGCTGGCCGCCCAGCTGGCCGCGAACGGCGTCGACGCGCAATCGGTGGTCGGCACCGGGCAGCACTGCGACCTGAATCCGCAGATGTGGGCGGCGATCGACGCGTTCGTCGCGCGGGTGCAGTCCACGCCGTACCGGCCCTAGCCGCACTGATACCTTGTCGGGCGTGTCCGAACCTGTGAGCGAAGCCCGTGGCCTGGCCGAACTGCTCGGCCCCGCCGAAGTGCGGGTGCTGGCGGAACGGTTCGGCGTGCGCCCGACCAAACAGCTCGGACAGAACTTCGTGCACGACGCCAACACCGTGCGGCGAATCGTCGCCACGGCCGGCGTCGGACGCGACGACGTGGTGCTCGAGGTCGGCCCCGGACTCGGCTCGCTGACCCTGGCACTGCTCGACGTCGTGGACCGGGTCGTCGCGGTGGAACTGGATCCGGTTCTCGCACAGCATCTTCCGGAAACCGTGTCCGATCGCGCCACCGGACTCGCCGACCGGCTGACCGTGGTGCCCGGCGATGCGTTGCGGGTGTCGGCCGCTGATATCCCCGGTGAGCCGACGGCGCTGGTCGCGAACCTGCCCTACAACGTAGCGGTACCCGTGCTCCTGCACCTGCTCGCCGAATTACCCAGCATCCGAACGGCTTTGGTGATGGTGCAGGCCGAGGTGGCCGACCGGCTCTCCGCCGAACCCGGCTCCCGCATCTACGGCGTCCCGAGCGTGAAGGCCGGATTCTTCGGTGCCGTCCGCCGCGCGGGAGCCGTCGGCCGCCAGGTGTTCTGGCCGGTTCCGCAGGTGGAGTCGGGACTGGTCCGCATCGAGCGCTACACCGACCCACCGTGGTCGCTCGACACCGCCCACCGCGAGCGCGTGTTCGCCGTAGTCGACGCCGCTTTCGCCCAGCGCCGCAAGACATTACGCGCCGCCCTGGCGGGGTGGGCGGGATCACCCGCCGAGGCGGAGCGGCGATTGGTCGCGGCGGGAATCGCGCCCACCGCGCGGGGGGAAACGCTCGACACGGCAGCCTTCGTACGCCTCGCCGAGCAGGGGTGATCAGCTCGCAGCGGACTGCGAGGGCGTCGAGCGCACGAGGCCGCGCCCCATCCGGCGGTGCTAGATTCAGCCGGTTCGATACTCACGAAGGGGGCGGGTCATGGATGTCGACCCGGAAAGCCTGCGTCAAGCCGCAGGTAAGATCAACAAGGTCGCTGACGACGTCGACAACTGGTGTCGTTTGGGCGGCAACGCAGCGGCCGCTTACCTCACAGGCCTCACCGCTGCGTCCTTGCTCGACTCGGCAGACAATGCCAGCCGGCAGGCGAAGGCTGTTTTGCATGCTCGGATGCGGGAAATTTCTCTGGTACTGAGCATTTCGGCAACCGAATACAGTGATACGGACACCGATATCGCTGCGCGTCTGAGCCAACTCGGCGATCTCAATTCCGGAGATCCACACGCTGGGGCCCAGCGATGAGCCAGCCGGGCGAGCCGACGCTTCCCACACGGGATCAGGTCACGTCCTGGGATATCGAAGGCATTCAGACCGTCGCCGCCAACGCCGCCGCTATTGCTGATTCGATCAAGACGGCATCGGACACCGTCCACACCACGATCCACGATGATCTGCGTTGGTCGGGTGACGCCAAGAACGCAGCCGACGATCGGGCAGATCGCGAACAGCGCGAAATGCGTGCGGTGGCGACCGCGTACTACGACCTGGAAGACGTGTACAAGAAGGTCTACCAAGCGATCGAATACCCGGTGGCGCAAATCAAGTCGTTGGTGCGGCTGTACGAGGTCGAGCCCGTCGTGATCGGAAACGACGCAGCGTGGACCGTTCACAACATGGCCGACGAGGATGACGCTGCCGAGATCAGCCGGACTCTCGTGGGATACGCGACCACGATCGCGAATGCCGATGCGCAGTGGAAGCCGAAGATCGAAGCCGCGATCGACGAGATCCGCAAGATGGTTCCTCTGGCCAATTCGCAGGACGCAGCGATTGCGGGCGGAGGCCTCTCACCGGAACGGGCAGCAGCCGTCGCCTACGCGAATCAATGGGCGCTGGGCCGTAATCCGGAGTATGACAACCACGGCGACGCCGACTGCACGAACTTCGTTTCGCAGTGTTTGCGTGCCGGTGGGTTCAAGGACGAAGGCGACGGTGGGGTGCCGTACATGCACCACGACGAATCGGGCCGGTGGTACTACAACCACCACGACGATATGCCTGATGACAATTCGTATTCATGGAGCGGCGCCCCTAATCTCCACGACTATCTTCTGCGAAACAATCCGGCACGGGCACGCCCAGTGGCACGGAGGTACAGACCGGCACCATCGATTCGACAACTTCGCAGGCCGACCCGCTGGCGCTCAGTCATGCCGGTTTGAAGCCGGGCGACATCGTCCAGTACGAGCTGAGTAGTGGCGAACACTCGGGACAGATCAACCACACCGTCATATATGTAGGACAGAAGCCTGTCACTTTGCCCAACGGCCAAACGGTGATGGCCGATGTCGTCGACTACCACTCGCATGAGAACAAGCAGGTCGCCTGGTCGTTGCAGCAGGGCGATTGGACGTCGTTCCCGGTCAAATATCACATGATCAAAGTCAACTATCCCGGAGACTGAAGGCGAATCGGTATGCGTCGGAAATTGGTGTTTGCTGTCTGCGTGGCCGTCGTCGTCCTCGGTGCGGTGGACTTCTATTACTCCACGGTCCGGTACGAGGCGTGGACATGGATGTTCACGCCTCCGCCTCGTATCGACGGCACCGACTACGGTCGCGTTGCCGCGCCGGCCGACAGCGCCGAGCTCGACAAACTGCAGAACAGGTACGGAAAGCCGCACGACAGCGGGCGCCGGTGGCCGCTTCCGTTCCGGATCGAGGAATCATCGCGGCATTGTGATTCCGAACCGTGGGTGTTGTACGTGCACGGATTCGACGGCAAGGTCTATCCGTACGTATTGAATTCAGGGTGTGTCTGAGCGCACTGGACGACGGCTTCGTCGGTCAGAGCGATCTTTTCGCTGTGGCCGGCGGATTCGATGCGGCCCGATACCGGTCCGGTGGCGGGGATGTCTTCCTCCGTGGGGAACCAGATTCGGCCGGAACGGGCGAGGATGAGCAGCCCGTCGTGGCTGCCGATCGGGGCGAATTCGGATAGTTGTGGCGGAAAGGGTGGGAGTTCGAAGGCCTCGGCGAGGTGGCGTACGGCCTGGCGGACGTCGGGCACGCCGATGCCGACCTCGCTGATCGACAACAGGTGCGGGGTTTCGCCGGGGCTGCCCGGGGTCGCTCGATCGGCCTCGCGCGCAATCAGTTCCAGCAGAATTCCGTCCGGCCCCCGGAAATACAGCGATCGAGAATCCCATCCTTCCGGGCCGTCGATGATGTCGGAACCGCCGACCGTGAGCAATTCGGTCCGCTGCCGCAACCAACGGCGGACGAGGTCGAAGTCGTGTGGCGAGATGCCGAACGCGAGATGGTGCACGCCATCGAAGGCAGCGCCCGCGGTCACCCTCAATCTGCTGGAGCCGATCTGGACGACAACACCGTCAGGCTGCGCGATGACCGGAAGCTCGAGTACGTCACGGTAGAACTCCGCTGTGGCGGCGAGATGTGTTGTGGTGAGCTCGACTTCGAGGATCTTCATCGCGGCGCCCTTCGGTGGGAAACGGTCGCCTCCGACGCTAAAACCTGAACCGCGGTTAACGTCAAGGTCAGGCGGCGGACCCGGGCAAAGGTGTGGTGATCACATGCGGCTCGGATCGTGTGGGCGGGAGTCCGCGGTCGGTGTGCGGGTCGGCAAGTCTTGTGACGGGGGTGCCGGCGCGGCGGTGGCGGCGGGGTTGTCGCTCGGCGGGGTGAACGGGATCGGAAGCGGTATCGGGGGAGTGGCGGGGCGGTGGCGGGTGATCAGGACCCAGTAGGCGCAGAGGGACGCCATCACGGTGAATCCGCCGCTGACCAGGATGTTCTTATTCATCGAATTGCCACTGACGAAGGGCGTGCCGATGGCGAGGAGTATCGATCCCACCGCACACAATGCCAGGCTCGCCCGGAAGACCTGCTGTCTGTGGTCGTCGAGGGCGCGTGCGAGAAACATCGCGGCGATGCTGACGAACCAGATCACCAAACCGATCCCGAACAGGATGCTCATGTGGTCCCTGCCTTGTCCTCGTGCGCGGCCGGTCGCCGGGAAACAGCCGACGCGACAGCGCATTCTTCTCTTCGGACGGAAAGTATGGCGGAACGGGGCGGGAACGCCGAATGTCCCGTCCGATCGGACGGGACATTCGGCGGATTCGTTCAGCGGAAGCGCCGCAGGCGCAGGCTGTTGCTCACTACGAACACACTCGACAGGGCCATGGCCGCACCCGCGAGCATCGGGTTGAGCAGTCCGGCCGCCGCCAGCGGAATCGCCGCCACGTTGTAACCGAACGCCCAGAACAGGTTGCCCTTGATGGTGCGCAGGGTGGCCCGGGAGAGCCGGATGGCTGTGCCGACCGTCCGCAGATCGCCGCGGACGAGCGTGATGTCGCCGGCCTCGATCGCCACGTCGGTGCCGGTGCCCATCGCCAGACCCAGATCGGCCTGGGCGAGAGCGGCCGCGTCGTTGACGCCGTCGCCGACCATCGCGACGACCTTGCCCTGATCCTGCAGGCGCTTCACCATGTCGAGTTTGTCGGCGGGCAGCACCTCGGCGATCACCTCGTCGATGCCGACCTGATCGGCGACCGTGCGCGCGGTCGCGGCATTGTCACCGGTCAACAGCACCGGCGTCAGTCCCAGCGACCGCATGTCCGCGATGGCCTCGGCGCTCGAGGCCTTGATCGCATCGGCGATGACCAGCACACCGCGCGCCTGCCCGTCCCAGGCCACCACGATCGCCGTACGCCCGGCGGTCTCGGCTTCGGACTTGGCCTGCGCCAACGACTCCGGCAGCGGGATCGACCAATCCGCGAGCAGTTCGGTGCGGCCGATCACGACCGCCCGCTCACCGACCAGACCCTGCACGCCCTTACCGCCGTGGCTCACGAACTGCTGCACCGGCTCCTCGGCCAGACCCTGTTCGGCGGCGCCGCGCACCACCGCCCGGGCCACCGGGTGTTCGGATCCGTGTTCCACCGCCGCGGCGACGGCCAGCAGCTCGTCGCGATCCTGGCCCTCGGCCGGGATGACCTCGGCCAGCGACATGGTGCCGGTCGTGACGGTTCCGGTCTTGTCCAGCACGACGGTGTCGATGCGCCGGGTCGATTCCAGCACCTGCGGCCCCTTGATCAGGACGCCGAGCTGGGCGCCCCGGCCTGTGCCGACCAGCAGTGCGGTGGGTGTGGCCAGGCCGAGCGCGCACGGGCAGGCGATGATCAGCACCGCGACCGCCGCACCGAAGGCCACCGCCACCGCGGCGCCGCTGCCGAGCCAGAAGCCCAGTGTGGCAACCGAAATCGCGATCACGATCGGGACGAACACGCCGGCGACCCGGTCGGCCAGCCGCTGCACGGGCGCCTTGCCGTTCTGCGCCTCCTCCACCAGTGCGGCCATCTGCGCCAGCTGGGTGTCGGCGCCGATCCGGGTGGCCCGCACGGTCAGCACCCCGCCGGCGTTGACGGTCGCGCCGATCACCGGATCGCCCGGGCCCACCTCGACCGGCACCGATTCACCGGTCAGCATGCTCATGTCGATAGCCGAATTACCGTCGGTGACCACACCGTCGGTGGCGACCTTCTCACCCGGACGCACCAGGAACAGATCGTCGACGCGCAACTCCGACACCGGAATTCGGTGTTCGACGCCGTCGCGCAGTACCGCCACATCCTTGGCGCCGAGTTCCAGCAGCGCCCGCAGTGCCGAACCGGCCCGCTCCTTGGCGCGGGTCTCGAAATACCGCCCGGCCAGGATGAAGACGATCACACCGGCCGCGACCTCGAAGTAGATGTTCGACGCCGACGCGGAGCGCTCGACCGCGAAGCTGAAGCCGTGCTTCATACCCGGCATTCCGGCATCGCCGAAGAACAGCGCGTACACCGACCACGAGTAGGCCGCCAGGGTGCCCAGCGAGATGAGGGTGTCCATGGTGGCGGTGGCGTGCCGGGCGTTGATCCACGCGGCGCGATGGAAGGCGGCGCCGCCCCAGAACACGACGGGCGTGGCCAGCGTCAGCGAAAGCCATTGCCAGTTCCGGAATTGCAGCGCCGGAATCATCGCCAGGGCGATGACCGGAAGCGCCAGCGCGAGGCTCACCAGCAGCCGATGCCGCAGTTGCCGCAGCGGCGAATCGGTGGAAACCTCTTCGGCCGCTGCGGTTTGCGCGGGACGCGTGTCGTGGACGGTGGCGGTGTAGCCGGTGTCGACGACACGTTCGATGAGTTGATCCGGCGTCACCGTTTCGGGGAAGCTGACCTTCGCCTTCTCGGTGGCGTAGTTGACCGTGGCGGTGACGCCCTCGATCCGGTTCAGTTTCTTCTCGATGCGTGCGGCGCAGGAGGCGCAGGTCATGCCACCGATATCCAGTTCGACGGAGCGCTCTGTCGTGGGCGCGCTCATTGGTGACCTCCTCCGTGCTCTCCGTTGTTGTGCTCGTTGTCGTGGTGCCCGCTCTGCTGCCCGGCTACCGCCTCGGCGGTGAATTCCGCCGTGTGAACCGCGCCGCCGTGGGCGAAGTCCAGGTAGAGCCGGAAAGCGCCGGTACTGGGCGCTTGGGCGTGGAAGGCGACCCGCGGCCCGGCGGGTGTCGAGCCGACCTCTCCTTCGGGATGAACATGAAGGTAGGACAGATCGTTCCCGCGCAGTGCGACCAGATGCCCGTAGGCACCCAAATAGGGTTGCAGATCGGTGACCGGCCGCCCGTCGCGGGTGACGGTGAATCCCACCTCACCGCCGGCGGTCGAGAGATCGCCGTCCATGCGGACCTGGTAGCCGTCGACGGTGGTGGTGCGCGAGACCGGCGGCAGGGGCCGATCGGCGGTCGCGCCGGTCACGGTGACGGTGCGGCTGAGCACCAGTTCATCCGGCGCCGCCGCGGGCCGGGAATCGGCGAAGATGCGATAGGTGCCCGGCTGGGCCCACGTCCAATCGATCGACCAGGTGCCGGTGTCGTCGCGGACCGGGTGCACGTGCCGGTATTCGGTGGTATCGGAGCGGACGGCGATCAGATGCAGGTCCTGCTCGTGCAGATCGGTGTACCGGGTGACCGGTGCGCCGTCGGGGCCGGTGATCCGGAATCGGAGGGTGCCGGGGGTCCGAGGTTCGGTAGGTGCGCTCACCTCGGAGAGGGTGTATCCCTCCTGGGTGGCCTGAAGTCCGGTGCCGTGGCCGGGGGCCGGCTCGGCCGGATCGCCCACCAGGGCGCCGATGCCGAGCGCGGCCCCGAACAACACGACCAGTCCGCCGCCGAATGCCGCGAACTTCAGTCTGTCGTTCATTCAGCTCGCCACCTGATATCCCGCCTCGTCGACGGCGGCGACGACCTCGGCGTCCGTCAGCGGTGCGGCGGATTCGACCTGGACGCGGCCGGAGGCGAGGTCTACGTCGACGCTGGTGACGCCGTCGATCTTGCCGATCTCCTTCTGCACCGACGCCACGCAGTGGCCGCAGGTCATCCCGGTGACGGTGTAGGTGCTGGTAGCCATGATCGCTTCCTTCGCTCGCTCTTATACGGTGAGGGGGTATCCCCTGACACCACTGAACATACCCCCCATGGGTACCCGACGCAAGGGGAACGACGGGGAATTTCGCCCGCGGTGGCGCGCATCTCCGGCGACACCCGTCTGCGCAGGTAATCGGCCTGGCGTCGGCCGGCGATTCGGCGTCGGCCGCCTGTCGCGTCGGCCGGTGCCCGGCGAGTTCCCAGCTGCGGGAGCCCCGCGTCGCGCGGCAAACCGACCGTTTGCCGCGCGGACGGATAACCTAGCCCCGTGCTGTCTGTAGTACCCAGTTCCGTGGTCGTCCGCGCCCCCTCCAAGGTGAACCTTCATCTAGGGGTCGATGACCTGCGTAGCGACGGATACCACGAACTGACCACGGTCTTCCAGGCGCTGTCGCTGGCCGACGATGTGCGGATCGCTCCGGCCGGATCGCTGGCCGTGACCGTGCACGGGGAGGGCGCCGCCCAGGTGCCCACCGATCGCACGAACCTGGTGTGGCAGGCCGCCGTCCGGCTCGGACATCTGGCCGGCCGCGCTCCGCTGGTGGAGATCGAGATCGAGAAGGGTATTCCGGTGGCCGGGGGGATGGCCGGCGGCAGCGCGGATGCCGCCGCGACGCTGGTGGGGCTCAACGAATTGTGGGGGCTGGAGATGTCGCGCGACCAGTTGGCCGAGGTCGCGGCCGAACTCGGCAGCGATGTGCCCTTCGCGCTGCACGGCGGCACCGCACTGGGCCGCGGCCGTGGCGAGAAGCTGCTCCCGGTGTTGTCGCGCAACACTTTTCACTGGGTGTTGGCATTGGCGAAGGAGGGGCTGTCGACGCCGAAGGTGTTCGGCGAACTGGACCGGTTGCGCGAGAACGGCGATCCGCCGCGCCTCGGCGACCCGCAGGAATTGCTGCAGGCGTTGGCCTCCGGTGACCCCACCCAGCTCGCACCCCTGCTCGGCAACGATCTGCAGGCCGCCGCTCTGTCGCTGAATCCGGCCCTGCGCCGCACCCTGCGTGCCGGCGTCGAGGCGGGCGCCCTCGCCGGAATCGTCTCCGGTTCGGGGCCCACCTGCGCCTTCCTGTGCGGTAGTGAGGACGATGCGGTGGAGGTTTCGGCCGAACTCTCGGGTGCCGGGGTGTGCCGCAGCGTCCGCACCGCGACCGGTCCGGTGCCCGGTGCGCGTGTGCTGGCCGACGGGCGTCACTGACCGGACGTGACGAGCCGGCGCCGATCGGCTCGCGTGCGGGTCGGCGCCGGCCGGTAGCTACGTATGACCGTTCAGCTGAGGACGTCGGCGAGGCGGTCGACCTGTTCCGGGTCTCGCCCGTAGCAGTAGAAGATCACTTCGTCGGCGCCCAGATCGGCGAATTGCTTTGTGACCGTGCGGATCTGCTCCGGTGTGGTGAGCATGCCCTCGACCATGTTCCGTAGTCGCTGAAGGCGTAGTACGCCGACATGGCGGCGCGGGCGTCGTCGATGACGTGTTGCGGACCCAGGGCCACGTTGACCTGCGCGACGATGCGCGGTGAACCCGGGCGATCGTAGTCGCGCCAGAACCGCCGCACGGTGTCGAACAGGCCCGGCGCCCACGAGGGTGCGGCCGCGGCGAGGAATCCGCCGCCCCAGCGTGCGACGCGTTCCAGCGCGGCGGGCTGGAATCCGCCGAACAGCAGTTCCGGACCGCCGGAGGTGTGCGGCAGCGGGCCGATCGCGGCGCAGCTCTCGCTGTAGGGTTCACCGGACCAGAGCCGGCGCATCGTCGCGATCTGCTCGTCCAATCGCTTTCCGCGCGTGCGCAATTGCGTCCCGGACGCTTCATGGTCGTCGGCGCGGCCGCCGACACCTAGCCCCAGGGTGAATCGGCCGCCCGAGAGCCGGTCGAGGGTGGCGACCTGTTTCGCGAGCAGCGCGGTCTCCCGCAGTGGTGCGAGGAGCACTTCGGTCTGCAATCGGATCCGCTGCGTCGCACCGGCCAGATGCGCAAGTGTCACAAGGGGTTCCGGATTGTCGTAGACCAGTCGATCGAGCAGTCCGAGGGTGGAGAACGGGCCCGATTCGGCCCGCTCGGCCCATGCGACGAGTGACTGGGGGTCGGCGATCGGCAGCCCGATGCCGATTTTCACGCCGTGGGCTGTGCGTAGTCCTTCCGGCTGTCCGGAACTGTCGCCGGACGACGAGGTGGCAATGGCGGATGACGAGTCGGTCATGAGAATCCTCCGAATGTGGGGTCGGCAAATCAGCGCCGCCCACTCCGCGCCCTCATGAGGCGGGGCTCCCGCACTACGGCCATACTTCTGGAGAGCCCATTTGGATTGCCCGCAGAGTACCTATGCCTCAACCTTTTTCGCAACCGCGATCCATGTGGAGCCACGCGGTACCGCTGCGGTTCGGTCCGCCGCAGAGGAGGGAAACGGCCGCACTGGGGCGGCTACGGGTAAACGCGAAGCCGAGATCTGCGTGCATGTGGGGGCCGCGCCGCCGCACGCGTGCGTGGCCTCGAGATCGGCATACGCCTGTGGCTGGGGGACCGGTGTGCGTGGGGCTCCGAGATCGGCGTGCTGGTGTAGCCGGAGGCCGGCCCGTGCGTGCGGTCCGCGTCTCCCGCGAGCTCCATGGAACGCACCGCCGGTGGTCGCCGTCAGGGCGGCGTATTCGGAGAGCGCGGGCTCGGGCCCGGTTCACCCGCGCCGGAAGTGCGCACCCTCGTGCCGTAATCTTCACGGGTGAAGCCGACGGGCGTGGTCCCGCCGCTGCGGGAGCGCAGCCGGCGCGCGCGACGCGGCCGGATCCGCCGAGCTCGTGGCACACCCGGAGGCCCCGCCATACTCGGAGAGGACTGACCCCTTGGCGAATCTGATCAATCTGGAGCAGGTCCACAAGAGCTTCGGAATCACTCCGCTGCTGGACAATGTGTCCCTCGGCGTGCAGGAGGGTGAGCGGATCGGGGTCGTCGGTCTCAACGGCGGGGGTAAGACCACACTGCTCGAGGTGCTGACCGGGCTCGAGCAGCCCGACAGCGGGCGGGTGAGCCGGATCAACGGCCTGCGCATGGCGGTGGTGACTCAGCGCGGTGTGCTGCCGGACGGGGCCACCGTCGGCGAGGTGGTGCTGGCCGGGCTCGCCGAGGACGCGCGCACGGACGGCGTCGCCGAACACGAGTGGGCCGCCAACCCGCGCATCCGCAGCGTGCTCGACGGTATCGGCATCGCGGATCTGGGCATGGACACCTCGGTCGCGAATCTGTCCGGTGGCGAGCGCCGCCGTGTCGCGCTGGCCGCCGCGCTGGTGCGCGAACTGGATCTGCTGGTCCTCGACGAGCCCACCAACCACCTCGACGTCGAGGGTGTGCAGTGGCTGGCCGAACATCTGCTGGCGCGCCGCAGTGCACTCGTGGTGGTCACCCACGATCGCTGGTTCCTCGATACCGTCGCCACCCGCACCTGGGAAGTGGTGGGCGGCAAGGTCGAAAGCTATGAGGGCGGCTACAACGACTGGATCTTCGCCCGCGCCGAGCGGGCCCGCCAGGCCGATGCCACCGAGGCGCGCCGCCGCAATCTGGCCCGCAAGGAATTGGCCTGGCTGCGTCGCGGACCGCAGGCCCGCACCTCGAAGCCGCGCTACCGGGTCGAGGCCGCCGAGGCCCTGATCGCCGATGTGCCGCCGCCGCGCGACACCGTGCAGCTGGCCTCCTTCGCACGGAAACGCCTGGGCCGCGTGGTGATCGAACTCGAGGACGCCACCCTCACCACCCCCGACGGCCGCGAATTGGTGCGCGATCTGACCTGGCGGTTGGCGCCGGGAGAGCGGGTCGGCCTGGTCGGGGTGAACGGATCGGGCAAGACCACCCTGTTGCGCGCTCTCGCCGGTGACGCGGAACCGGCGGCCGGTAAGCGGATTCAGGGCCAGACCGTCCGGATCGGCTGGCTGCGGCAGGAACTCGACGATCTGCCCACCGATATGCGGGTGCTGGAAGCGGTGTCCGATGTCGCCGAGCGAACCTGGCTGGGAGACAAGGAGATCAGCGCCGGGCAGCTCGCCGAACGGCTCGGATTCACACCGGCCAAACAGCGCACTCCGGTCGGTGACCTGTCCGGCGGTGAGCGTCGCCGCCTGCAGCTGACCCGCATCCTGATGAGTGAACCGAACGTCCTGCTGCTCGACGAGCCCACCAACGACCTCGATATCGACACCCTGCAGCAACTCGAGGACCTGCTCGACGGCTGGCCCGGCACCTTGGTCGTGATCAGCCACGACCGGTATCTGATCGAGCGCATCAGCGACTCCACCTGGGCGCTGTTCGGCGACGGCAAGCTCACCAACCTGCCCGGCGGCATCGAGGAGTACCTGCGTCGCCGCGCGGCCCTCGCCGACACCGCACGCGGCCCCTCCGGAACCTCCGCGCCGAACGAAACATCCGCTCCCGCAACCGATTCCGCCGCCTACCGCGCCGCGCGCAAGGAGTTCGGCCGGCTGGAGCGGACCCTGGAGAAACTCGGCGAGCGGGAGGAACGCCTGCACACCGCACTGGCCGAAGCCGCCACCGATCCGGAGAAGCTGGTGAGCCTCGGCGCGGAACTGAAGCAGGTGCAGGCCGAGAAGGAATCGACCGAGATGCGCTGGTTGGAACTCGCCGAAGAGGTGGGCTGAGCCGGAGGTGCCTGCGCCCGCGCAGCCGGAACCGGTTCGTCGTAAGGCGGCCGGGTCGAGCGGTTACGGCGTGCAGCCTCAGAGCGCGTGGCCCAGTGGCGGCACCGGCAGGCACGCACAGGTGAAATCCGTGCCGAACGAGGTGAGCGCGATGCTGCGGTAGGCGACCTTGGTGCCGAATCCGCGCTTGAGCAACCGCCGCACCTCGGGCTGTGATTCGAGCAGCTGATAGCGGGCCGGGTTGTCCAGTTGATCGCCGTCGACGGTGATGAGGCCGAGGCGGCGCAGATTGGTCAGATAGGTGATCGCCCGGTCGGGGAAGCGCAGCGCCGCGGCCTCGCCGATCAGCGACATGCCGACCTCGATGCGCTGGGTGCCCGAACTCAACGGCCGCCCGGTGCGGATGTCGAGCGCCGGCTGCGGCCCGTCGAGGTAGAGGAAGCGCAGGACCCGGGCCTCGTCGGGAGCCAGTTCGGCGAGGATGCGCGCGAAGGCCGGATGGTCGCTGTCCTCGCAGTGCACATCGGCCGAGCGGCGCAGCAGTTCGGCACCGCGGTCACGCAGGCTCGGCGCCGAGCCCGCGGGGGCGCCCGCGGGCTCGGCATCGATGCCGAGCGCCCGTCGCACCGAGTCGCGAACCTGCTCGCCGGCCTCGGAGAGCACATGCCGCGGCGGCTGTCCGGACATGCTGCCGCGCACCACCGTGGCCGTCACACCCACCGCGGTGCCCAGGCCCCAGGCCGCGGCCTCGGTCACCGCGGAGAGCGCCACCCGCACCACACCGGTCGTGGTGCGTACGGGACCCGCCCAGCCCGGGCGGGCATCCTCGGGCAGCATCAATTCGGCCGACCGGCGCGCGACGAGGTCGGTGGAGCGTGCGTCCGGGTCGGGGAAGACCGTCTCGATTTCGGTCGCACCGGTACCGGCCGCCGCGTCGGCGCCGGATTCGGCCACCACCTCGGCGTATTCGATAGAAAACTCGGCGCCGTCACCGGTTTCCGGCGCGGATCCGCTCACAGCCATACGTTCGCTACTTCCGTTCCGAAGATCAGAAGATGAGCGTAACCGGCGATGAGCCCCAGCACACCGCCATGGACGAACAAAAGCCACTCGTCCTGTTTGATCGCCGCGCGCAGCATGTCGACGAAGTCCGGCGGCTTCAGCGCCGCCATCTGCTTGGCGATGTACTGGCTGACCTGCCGGCTCTGCTGGGCGTTGAATCCGGGATCGGCGAAGGCGGCCGGTGCCAGCGATTTGGCCTCGTCGGTGAAGCGGTTCTGCAGGGTCGCGTAGTCGCGACTGCCGATCACGAACTTCAGCGCCCCGCGCATCGGCCCGAGCGCGCGGTCGGTGGCCGGGCGCAGGGTGTCCTCGAGAACCTGCATGGTGCGGTCCGAGCGCGGGCCGTTCAGCAGTTCGTCACCGACATTGGCGATCGTGATGATCTGGGTGGCCACCAATTCGGCATAGCCCTCGGTGATTTCGGGCTGCCGCTTGATCAGCAGACCCTGCCGCCACGGGCACCACCACTTCGGGTAGGCGGGTTCGAAGATCATGTTGAGCCCGATCCAGTTGACCACCCAGCCGATGATCACACCGCCGACCGGCAGCACCACCAGCGGCGACCAATGCGTCAGATGCAGCACCGCGACGAGCACCAGACCCATCGGCGCGCCGAAATAGAAGCCGAAGTTCTGCATGAACCGCAACTCCTTGGCGCCCAGCACCTGAAATACGGTGTTGAGCAACTGCGGCCGCGATTGGAAATATCGGATCACCATCTGTTTGACATCGAGCAGTTGTTCGATGTTCGACCCGAGTTCGTCGGTCAGTTCCTTGAGGATATCCGGAAGTTGTTCCCGGACCCGCTCGTGTACCAACTCCCGGACCTGCGCGGGCAGGTTGTACCAGAGCTGTGGATGTTCCCGGCGGGCAATCTCCTCGACGATGTCGCGGATCTGCGACTGCGCCATATCGGTCAGGTGCGCGGCCAGTTCATCGGGCTCTAGTTCGCGATAGAAGTCGCCGACGCTGCCGAGTTTCGAGAGCCCTTTGTCGACCGCGATCGAGGCCATCTTGTCCGCGCGCGAGGGCACGATTCCCTGCCAGCCCATGCGGCCGTCGTACTGCAGCAGCGGCAGCACCTGAATGCGCTTGGGAAGATAGGGGAACAACCATTTCAGACCTGGTACCCGAAACCCGTGAAAGCGTAGCGGCTTGAACAGCATCAGGATGCCGGTCCAGTTGGTGATATAGCCGATGACACCCGTGAAGAGGGGGATCGTGATCAGTTCCAGCAAAATCGTCGGGTGAAAACCCAGCAAACTATCCAGCACGACACCCTCCTGCCGACCCCTTACCGGTGACCGCCGTCACACCGGCACTACAACGTACCCCGTCGGCCAGGCGAACCTTACTGTGAATTCCGGAAACGGGTCCAATTGGCGGCTGTAGCGACGCGGCCGGAGGCGGCAGCCTGCGTAACCACGGAGGCCGCCGCAGAAGTCGCCATCCAATTCGGGTTGGAAGCCGCTACACGGTAGCGTATCGGCGGAGACTTCGATCACATCGTGCGATCGGAATGTCGCACCGGACAGCGGCAGCCGCAAGAATGACCGGAACCACATTCATGCCGCTACCGCTGTGCGGGTGTCGGCGCTCATGGCCGAGAGCCGCCGAACATGGCCGGTGGCCTTCGGGGTGCGGTAAGAATATGTGAGCGGATTCGTTCACCTGGCGATATTCGGAGAATGACGTGACAGACGACAGGACCGGACAGGATGTGGTCCGACCCGGTTCCCGCGCTGTGGAACGCAGCTCGGACGTGGAGAAGCGGCAGATCAGCAACGAAGCCCGCATGATCCGCGGCGTCTTCCGGGCTGCCGGCCTGGCAGCCGGGACCGCGGTCCGCGGCGGCCAGTGGGCCGTCGGCACCGGTCTCGAGGTCACCAAGCAAATCGCCCAGGCCGCGCTGGACGGCGAATCCTCCACCGAGATCGCCGAACGCACCGGAGCCGCACTGCAGTCCGTCGCCCGCAGCGTCCTCGGCGTCACCGAGGGTTCGGTGCGCGAGATCGTCAGTTACGTCCCCACCAACGGCCAGGCGCCCGGCCCGTCGACCGGCGGGCTGGTCCGCTCCTCGACCCTGGTCGATCTGCGCCGCCGCGGCGACAATCTGCTCGCGCGCTCGGCCGATGTGTACTTCACCGAGGAAGTCCATCCGGCCTACGACCGCATTCTCGATCAGCTGTCCTCGGACGAGGCGCGGATTCTGCGGTTCATGGCCATCAACGGCCCGCAGCCCTCGGTCGATGTGCGCACCAACCGGCCGCTGGGGATCGGTTCCGAGCTGGTCGCGGGGGATCTGACCTCGGTGCCGGAGCAGGCCGGCGTGCGGTATCCGGACCGGTCGCGGCTGTATCTGATCAACCTGAACCGGCTCGGTCTGCTGACCACTTCCGACGATCCGGTGGTGTTGAGCCGTTATATGGTGCTCGAGGTCCAGCCGATCGTGGAATCGGCGCTCAAGCAGGCCGGCCGGGTGCCCAAGATCGTGCGAAAGAGCTTGCGCCTCACCGAATTCGGCGAGGACTTCTGCAAGACCTGCTTCACCATCAACGGGTCCTGACCCGCGGCCGCCGGTCAACGCTGTGTAGCGATACGATACAGATTTTCCGATCTGCGCAGATTCGCCGGATCCGGTGGGATTGTTGAGGTATGGATTCCGATGCCGTCTCCGCGATCAGCCGGCTGAAGTTCCGGTACCTGAGAGCACTCGACACCAAATCGTGGGAAGACTTCGCCGACACGATGATCCCGGAGGCGACGGCGACCTACAGCGAGTACCTGCAGTTCGAGTCGCGTGATGCGTTCCTGGCGTTCATGCGCAATACCCTCGGGCCCCACGTCATCACCGAACATCGGTGCGACCATCCGGAGATCGATATCGACGGCGATTCGGCGACCGGCACCTGGTACCTGGCCGACACCGTGCTCATTCCCGGTCACAACATGCTGCTGCGCGGGGCGGCGTTCTACAACGACCGGTATGTGCGCTGCGACGACGGCCAGTGGCGTATCGCCCACACCGGATACGAGCGGACCTACGAGGTGGTGCTGTCGCTGTCGGACCTGCCGAGTCTGCGCCTGACCGCCAGCCGCTGGGGCGTGATCACCGGTGAACCGGGTTCGGTGCCCGATATCCCGGCCGTGGTGTCGAATATCGAGGACACGCCGGGCGGGTCGGTCGAGGAAGAACCGGACGAGGCGATCGGCTGACCGCCTCCCGGCAGCCAGTCGGTCGGTGTCGATCGGCGGACTGCCGGGCCGCCCTCCGTGGTGACGCTGCGCTGCCGCCTCCCGGCAGCCCGTCAGTCCGCGGTCGCGACGAGAGGTTCCAGCGTCAGCTCAGGCATTTCCTTCTCGATGTACTGCAGCCGCCACTTGTCGCTGAACAGGGCGAGGATCACGCCGTCGGTGCGGGTGAAGACCTCGACGCCGCGCTGGCGGTCCAGCTCCGGCGAGGAGGCGGCGTCGGTGCGCCGGGCCAGCTGATAGGGCAGGAAGTCGAGCTGCGTTTCGACGTTGAATTCGGCCTGCATGCGGGCGGTGACCACCTCGAACTGCATCGGGCCGACCGCCGCCAGCACCGGAGAGGCGTCGCCGCGCAGATCGTTGCGCAGCACCTGCACCACGCCCTCGGAGTCGAGCTGATCGATGGCCTTGCGGAACTGCTTGTACTTGCCCGCGCTGCGCGCGCGCAGGGTGGCGAAATGTTCCGGCGCGAAGGACGGAATCGGCGGGAACTCCACCTTCTTGTCCACGAACAGCGTGTGCCCGGGGGCGAGGGCGGTCGCGTTGACCAGACCGACCACATCGCCGGGGTAGGCGGTGTCGACGGTGGCGCGTTCGCGGCCGAAGACGGTGAGCGCGTATTTGGTCGCGAACGGGCGTCCGGTCTGGGCGTGCGTGACGACCATGCCGCGCTCGAATTCTCCGGAGACTATGCGCATGAACGCCAGCCGGTCGCGATGCGCGGCGTCCATACCGGCCTGCACCTTGAAGACGACCGCGCTGAACGGGTCGGCCGGCTGCCGCGGTGCGCCGTTGACGTCGGCGCGCGGGCCGGGCGGCGGGGCCAGCGCCACCAGGGTGTCGAGCAGTTGGCGCACGCCGAAGTTCAGCATCGCCGAGGCGTAGATGACCGGTGAGGTCTGCCCGGCGAGGAACAGTTCCTGATCGTGGTCCTGGCCGGTGGCCGAGAGCAGTTCGCTCTCCTCGGCCGCGGTCTCCCACGGTTCGCCCTCGCGAGCGGCGGCCTGCTCGGGCGAATACGACTCCTCCGGCGCGATGGTCGCACCACCCGCGGTGCGGGTGAAGTGGACGTATTCGGTGGCGGCGCCCTCGGGACCGCGGCGCAGCAGGCCGCGGAAATCACCCGCGATGCCGACCGGCAGGAACAGCGGCGTGGGGGTGAGGCCGATCCGCTCGCTGATCTCGTCGAGCAGTTCCAGCGGCGCCCGTCCCGGGCGGTCCCACTTGTTGATCACGGTGATCACCGGGATGCCGCGGTGGCGGCAGACCTGGAACAGTTTGAGTGTCTGCGGCTCCAGGCCCTTGGCGGCATCGATGAGCATGACCGCGGCGTCGACGGCCGTCAGCACCCGGTAGGTGTCCTCGGAGAAATCGGAGTGGCCGGGCGTATCGACCAGATTGATCACGCACTCGCCGTACTCGAACTGCAGCGCCGTCGAGCTGACGGAAATACCGCGCGCCTTCTCCATTTCCATCCAGTCGGAAACGGTGGATTTCCGGCCGGATTTCCCGTGGATGGCGCCGGCCTCGGAAATCATCTTCGCGTGCAGGGCCAGGGCCTCGGTGAGCGTCGATTTACCCGCGTCCGGATGGGAGATCACCGCGAAGGTGCGCCGCCGTTCCGCCTCCTGCGCCACCCGCCCGGATGTGGTCGTGCTGGCTGAGGGGGAATTCACCGATCGGCTCCTCTTCGCGGGACAGGGCAAAGCATCAGAATACGGGAACGGGCCCGTCCGGCCCGCGCCGGGCGGCGAGTGCCGTGGGGAAAGCCGCCGGTCAGGGCCGGTGCGCTGGGCATCCGGCAGGTGCCAGGTCAGTCGGCCAGGTGTCGGGCGACCGTTCGCAGCACCAGCCGGTTCGGATCGATGCCCGGCGCGATCAGTTCCACGCTCCGATTCGCGACCAGCGTCGCGATGCCGTGCAGATTCGTCCACAGTCCGAAGGCACGTTCTTCCGCACGGTCCGGCACGCAACCGGCGACCAGATCCGCCCACGACCGATAGATCGGAATCGTCTTGCCGCGCAGGTTCTCTCCGGATCCCTGCAGCAGATCGTGGCGGAACATGAGGGTGAACATCTCGGGCCGCTGCGCCGCGAAGTCGATGTATTCACCCGCCATGCGGTCGATCCGCACCCGCGGAATCTCGTTG
Organism: Nocardia sp. NRRL WC-3656; assembly: GCF_000720265.1. Taxonomy (NCBI): domain Bacteria; kingdom Bacillati; phylum Actinomycetota; class Actinomycetes; order Mycobacteriales; family Nocardiaceae; genus Nocardia; species Nocardia sp. NRRL WC-3656. The sequence continues at coordinate 178,747 of NZ_JOJF01000008.1, forward strand.
TCGTGCACCGCGAAACGTGCGCCGAGATCCGCGAACCCGCGCACCGCGACCGCGGCCAGCAGGGCGTTGTGCGTCGGGAAGTACCGTCGCGGCGCGCCGTGCGAGACCCCGGCCTCGCGTGCGATCGCCCGCAGTCCGAGCTGAGCGGCCCCGACCTCCTCCAGCAGCCCCACCCCCGCACTCACCAGCCGCTCCCGCAGCGGTTCGTCGACATCCATGCGGGTCATTGTCGCGTGTGAGGCGAGTTCCGGTGCGTCGGGGAGACCGGTGTGCGATGCCGGTCGACCCGTCGCGAGGGTGGGCGGCGGTAGACACTGTCTACTACCATCGCGTAGACAATGTCTACTCCATCGTCGAAGGGTGTGCGCATGTGGTACCGATTGTTGAAGTATGTGCTGATAGGTCCGCTTCTGTGGATCCTCGGTCGGCCGAAAGTCGAAGGGCTGCATCATGTTCCGGCGCGAGGTCCGGTGATCGTCGCGGCGAATCACCTGGCGGCGATCGACTCCCTCTATCTGGCGCTCGTGCTGCCCAGGCGGATCACCTTCCTCGCGAAGAGTCAGTACTTCGATGAGCCCGGCCCGCGCGGGCGGCTGCATCGGTGGGTGATGACGGCGACCGGGCAGGTGCGCGTCGATCGCTCCGGCGGCTCTGCCTCGGCGGATGCGCTGGCCGCGGCGGTCGAGATTCTGGAATCCGGCGGGGTGTGGGGCATTCATCCCGAAGGGACCCGCTCGCCGGACGGCCGGGTCTATCGCGGCCGCACCGGGGTGGTCCGGGTGGCGATGCAGACCGGCGCCCCGGTCGTGCCGGTGGCATTGAGCGGCACCGATCGGGTGAATCGGCGTGGGCGGCGGCTGCTGCGCTTCGGCAAGGTTCGCATCGTCTTCGGTGCGCCTCGCACTTTTCCGCCTGTCGATCGCGCAGCGGTGCGTACCGCCACCGACGACCTCATGGTGGAATTGGCGATGCGTTCCGGCCGCCGCTACGTGGATTGCTACGCCGCGCACTTCCGCGCCGAATCCGCCTGAACCGGCCGGGGCCGACGATGGACCGGTGTCCGTTCGGCGTGCAATACCGCATCGGGGTGCGGCGCGGAAGCGGTTTCCGCTACATGCTATTGTTCTCAGGTTGTCTCGGCGAGGGTGTCGCACCCAGTGCACACCGTGATCGACGCGGCTCGGCTTCCGGCCGTTGTCGTGCGGTCATCGCCCGACGAGCAGACCCTTTCGCCAGGGCCGTCCGAATCAGGACAGTACCTGGCCAGCACACCGTCCGCCCCGGAAAGCCGTAGGAGAGTATTTCAGTCATGTCCGACGTCAGCGTCCTCGCAGCTCAGACCCGCACCGAATTCGGCAAGGGCGCCGCGCGCCGCACCCGTCGCGACGGCAACGTTCCCGCCGTCCTGTACGGCCACGGTGAGGCGCCGAAGCACCTGGCGGTCAACGCCCAGGCCTTCGCCGCGATCCTGCGCGAGCACGGCACCAACGCCGTGCTGGAGCTGGAGATCGACGGCAAGAAGGAGGTGGCGATGACCAAGTCGGTGGTCGTGCACCCCATCCGCCGCTACATCGAGCACGCCGACCTGCTGATCGTCAAGCGCGGCGAGAAGGTCGTCGTCGACGTGCCGGTCGTCCTCACCGGCGATGCCGCCGCGGGAACCCTGGTCACCCAGGAGGCCACCGTACTGTCGGTCGAGGCCGAGGCCATGAAGCTGCCCGAGTCCATCGAAATCTCGATCGAGGGCGTCGAGGCCGGCACCCAGATCACCGCCGGCGAGATCGAACTGCCGAAGGGCACCACCCTGGCCGGTGACCCGGAGGCCCTGATCGTCAACATCATCGTCGCTCCGGCCGCCGAGGCCGTCGAGGGCGAGGGTGCGGGCGAGGCCGAGGGTGAGGTCGAGAGCGCCGAATAATTCGGTCGCTCAACGGATTTCGATGACGGAATCTGATGACGGAATCTACTGCCCCCGCGCTCGTGGTGGGCTTGGGTAATCCCGGGCCCGAATACGAGCGCACCAGGCACAATGCCGGTTTCCTGGTCGCCGATGTGCTCGCCGAGCGCATCGGCGGCCGGTTCACCGTGCACAAGAAGTCGGGCGCCGATCTGTTCGAGGCCCGGCTCGACGGGCGCAAGATACTGCTGGCCAAGCCGCGTACCTACATGAATCTGTCCGGCCGCCCCGTCGCGGCGCTGGCCCGGTTCTTCTCGGTTCCGCCCACCGACGTCATCGTCGTGCACGACGAACTGGATCTGCCCTTCGGCAGCATCCGGCTCAAACGCGGGGGCGGCGAAGGCGGTCACAACGGGCTGCGTTCGATCTCGAATGCCCTGTCCACCAAGGACTATCTGCGGGTCCGGTTCGGTGTGGGCCGCCCGCCCGGCCGGCAGGATCCGGCCGATTTCGTACTCAAACCGTTCTCCGCGCCCGAGCGCAAAGAGGTTCCGGTACTGGTCGAACAGACCGCCGACGCGGTGGAGTTGCTGTTGCGGGTGGGGCTGGAAACCGCCCAGAACCAACTGCATTGAGCGATCTCTGCGAAGATCGGTGGCCGTGCAGGACTACACGACGATTTTCGATCGGTATCGGGGCACGCTACTGGGCGGGGCGGTCGGTGATGCGCTGGGCTGGCCGATCGAATTCCTGAAGCTGGAACAGATCCGGGATCGGTTCGGTCCCGAGGGGCTCACCGGATTCGCCCCGGCGGCAGACGAATCCGCGCCCCGGCAGATCACCGACGACACCCAGATGACGCTGTTCACCGCCGAGGGGCTGTTGCGGTGCGTGCCGGGTGCGGATCCGGCACCCGCTCTGCGTGGCGCCTATCTGCGCTGGCTGCGGACCCAACGCGAACACGCGCCCGACGCCCGCCCCGACGGCTGGCTGGCGAGTCTGCCGTATCTGTACGCGGTGCGCGCACCGGGCAACGCGTGTATGGGCGGGCTGAATCGGCAGGCGCGGAGCTATCGCGAACCCCATCCCTTCGGCGTCCCGGGTCCGGTGAACGAGGACTCCAAGGGTTGCGGGACGGTGATGCGGTCCGCCCCGTTCGGATTGGCCGCCCTCGGACCCGAAGCCGCCTTCCAGGCATCGGCGCGGTGTGCCCAGCTCACCCACGGCCATCCCACCGGATATCTGGCCGCCGGCGCCTTCGCCGCGCTGATCGACCGGCTCGTCAACGGCGCCGATCTGCGAACCGCGGTGCAGGACACCACGAGTCAGGTGGAGGCGGTCGCCGGTGGTGCGGAAACCGCCGCCGCCCTGCGCAAGGCCGTGGCCACCGCGGACGCGGGGCTCGCCACCTCCGAAGGGGTCGAACAGGTCGGTGCGGGCTGGGTGGCCGAGGAATGCCTGGCCATCGGCGTCTACTGCGCGCTGGACGCCGAGCGGACCGGGGACCTGCGCCGCGCATTCCTGTTGTCGGTCAACCACTCCGGCGATTCCGATTCCACCGGTTCCGTGGCCGGCAACATCCTCGGCGCCCGTCACGGCCTCGACGCGCTACCGCTGGATTGGTGCGGTGCGGTCGAGGGCCGCGACGATCTGGCCCGCGTCGCCGACGATCTGGTCGTCGCTTTCGTGTACCGCGACCGGACCCCGCTCGGCGACCGCTATCCGCTGGACGCCTCGGAAGATCCGGTACCGCAGCAACTCTCGTGACGATCAGTTCAGGTGCGCCGCGGTGGCCGAGCGGCGCAGCTTCCCCGAGGACGTCTTCGGCAGCGCTCCCGGGCCCAGGACGGTGACGCTGCGCGGGCGGGCGCCGACCGCGCTGAAGACCTCGTGCACGACCTCGTGCTCGATCCGGCGCACCACCTCGGGATCCTGGAAGTCGTTGCTCTCCACCACGACCGCGAAACTCTCGCGCTTCTGCCCGGCGTCCAGGCGCACCGCGACCGCGTTGCCCGGCCGCACGCCGGCGACGCGCAGTGCGGCGCGTTCGATATCGGTCGGGAAGATGTTGCGCCCGCCCATGATGATCACGTCCTTGATCCGGCCGCAGACCACCACCGAACCGTCCTCGGTCACATAGCCGATATCGCCGGTGTCGAGCCAGCCCTCGGCGTCGCGCGCGGGCCGGAAACCCTCGACGGTCACATAGCCCGCGGTGACCGCGGGTCCGCGCACCTCGAGCACACCCACGGTTCGGGTCGGCAACGGCCGGTGCTCGTCGTCGACCACCCGGATCTCCAGATTGTCCACCGGTCGGCCGAGCAGAGGCAGGCGGCGCAGATTGCCGTGGTGGGCCGGCGCATCCGTCACCGGAATCGCCTTGCCGAGCGCTTCGAGCAGATCCGCGTCGACGAGGTCGACGACCTGCCCGACGCCCGGATCCGGAATCGACACCGCCAGTGTCGTTTCGGCCATGCCGTACACCGGCGTGAGCGCGGACGCGCTGAGCCCGAAGCGTTTCCCGGCCGCGGCCAGGGCCTCCATGGTGTCGGGATCGACCGGTTCGGCGCCGTTCCACATGTATCGCACACTGCTCAGATCCACGCTCCCGTCCTCGGCGCGCGCCAAGCGGCGGGTCAGCAGCGAATAGGCGAAATTGGGTGCGGCGGTGACCGTTCCGCGGTACTTCGAGATCAGTTCGGCCCACAGGATCGGCCGCCGCAGGAAGTCCATCGGCGTCACACAGACCACCTCGGCGCCCAATTGCATCGGGACGCTGAGGAATCCGACCATGCCCATATCGTGGAACAGCGGCAGCCAGCTGACCATCACGTCCTGATCGAGCTGGAACTTGACCCGGTCGAACATGGCGTAGGCGTTGACATAGAAGTTCTCGTGCGTGATCCGCACCGCCTTCGGCGATCCGGTGGAACCGGATGTCAACTGCTGCAGGGCGATATCGGAGTCCTCGGTCGGCACCGGATCGGTATCGGATCCGGTGGCCAGGTCGTCGGTCAGGACCACGGTGATACCGCGTTCGGCCAGCAGCGGCGCCGCCACCTCGAACGGCGCGCCCAGCACCACCGCGCGGGCCTCGATCATCCGCAACACCGTCTCGGTGTCGCGGGCCCACAACTGCAGATCCGTGCGCGGCGTCGGCTGATGCAGCATGGTGATCGACGCCCCGCGCATCCAGATCGCCTGGCAGGCCGGCGCGATATCGGCGGGCATACCCGCCAGCACGCCGACGGCGTCGCCGTGCTCGATCCCGGCCGCCGCGAGCCCGCCCGCCATCCGTCGCGCGAGGCGGTGGATCTCGTCCCACCCCCGGCGTAGCGGCGCCTCCGGCTCCCCGGTGATCAGCCCCCGGCGGGAACGTTGTGCGGTCGCGAACATTTCCTCGGTGAACCGGCTCACCCTCGAACTCCCGTCTCCACCCGACCGGCGGTCGGCACATCTGCACTATCTCGGTGCGCGGGCGCGGCGTTAGCCGGCGCCGGAGCGTGATCGTTTCAGCGTCGCACTACGAATAACACGATGAAAATCGGAACTCGGTTCGGCCGCCTCAGCCCGCGAGGCGGTCGACGGCCTCGAGGAAGCGATCGAGCTCCTCGACGGTGACGAAGCAATGCGGCGAGGCACGCACGACGGACTCGAGCCGCCGCGCGGACATGTCGAGCAGCGTCGAGCTACGGTAGCTGACCGTCACCGTGATGTCTGCGGCACGCAGGCTCTCGCGCACCTCGTTCGGATCGACACCGTCGACGGTGAACGAGACGATGCCGGAATGTTCGGTTCCCAGGTCCCGCACCGTGACTCCCCGGATCGACGGCAGATTCTCGCGCAGATGCCGCGCCTTGGCGGCCACGTCGGCGAAGACGTTCTCCGGCCCCAGATCCAGCAGATACCGCACCGCCGCGCCGAGGCCCAGTCGCGCCGCCACGTCGCATTCCCAGAATTCGAAGCGGCTCGCGTCGGGAGCCACGCGGTAATCCTGGGGTCCGGTCCACGCGGCGCTGTGCAGATCGAGGCGGCTGGGTTCGAGTTCGCGGCAGACGTCGGGGTGGACGTAGAGGAAGCCGGTGCCGCGCGGGCCGCGCAACCACTTGCGGCCGGTGGCCGACATCGCGTCGACGCCCAGCTCCGCGACATCGATATCGATCTGACCGGCGGATTGGCAGGCATCCAGCAGTACCAGCGCGCCGACGCGATGGGCGATGCGGGTGGCCTCGGCAACCGGGTTGACCAGGCCGCCGTTGGTGGGAGCGTGCAGCAGCGAGACGATCTTCACGCGGTCGTCGAGCATGGCGTCGAGGGCCACCAGGTCGATCTGCCCGGTCTCGTCGCTGGGAATCGTCTCGACCGTCGCCCCCGCCGCCCGCGCCCGCTGCAGGGCCGCGATCACATTGCTGGCGTAGTCCGAACCCGAGACCAGAATGCGATCGTCCGGTCGCAGCGGTACGGCGTAGAAGAAATCCGACCAGGAACGCGAGGCGCTGTCGCTCAGGGCGATCGCCGCGGCGTCGGTGTTGATCAACGACGCGATCGCGGTCTTGACCGCCGCCAGATCGTCGAGCCGTTCCGAGGCGGCGCGATATCCGCCGATCTCGGCCTCCCGCCGCAGATGCGCGACGACGGTATCGACGACGACGCGCGGGGGTAGTGAGGACCCCGCGCTGTCGAGGAAGACCGGCGGCGGTCCGGCGGTGTCGTAGGCGGGGATATCGGCGCGCAGGCGGTCGCTATCGAGCACCCTGTCGACGGTAGGCCATCACCAACCACCGCCGCCGGACGCCGTCCCGAGAACGGCCCGGATCAGCCGCGCGGACTCCGCGGCCATCTGTTCCGGCGGACACGGCCGGCCGTTGTCGAGCCACCACACGATCGACTGGACGAACATCGCCCCGACGATGCCGGGCACGAAATCCGTCGCGGACTGTCCCGGGAGATGTGCACTGGACATGGCCGCGAGGGTGGTGCGCATGCGGTCGGTGAACCACGGACTTCCCTTGCGGCCCAGCAATGCCGCGTACAGGCGGTGATAGCGGTCGATATGGGCGAAGAAGCCGGCCCAGCGCTGTTCGGGCGAGCGCTCGGCGTCCGGATCGCCGGCGGTCATCTCCGTCATCGCCTCGTCGAAGATCTGCTCGACGAGTTCGTATTTGTCGCGATAGTTGCGGTAGAACGCGGCCCTGCTGACCATCGCCCGCGTGGTGAGTTCTCCGACCGTGATCCGGTCGAAGCCTCGCTCTTCGATCGCCTCGATCAACGCCTGCCGCAGAAGGGTGCGAGTGCGGACGACGCGCACGTTCTGCTGAGACATTTTCGGCTCCTTGTCTGTTTCGGGACAGATCCGCCGAGATGAATCTTGTCGTGGCACAGGAAGTTTCGGAGGCTGGACAGTGCGTTCGGAACGAGACAGGTTGTCTCGCGGAAACCCTACCTGCGAAACGAGAGAAGATGCCATGCGTGCTGTACGGGTGACGGAGTTCGGCGATCCCGAGGTGCTGGTTCCGGCGGAAGTCGCGGAACCGGAACCCGCTGCCGGGCAGGTTCTGGTGGAGGTCGAACGGGCCGGTGTGGCCTTCGGCGACGTGATCGTGCGATCCGGCCGGTATCCGCTACCGCTGCCGTGGATCCCCGGGCTCGAGGTCGGCGGGCGGGTCGTCGGCCTCGGCGCCGGCGTCGATCCGGCGCTGCTCGGCCGGACGGTGGTGGCGACGACGGTCGGCCAGGCCGGTGGATACGCCGAACTGGCCCTGGCCCCGGCGGCATATACCTTTCCGGTACCGGACGGTCTGCATCCGGAGGTCGCGCTCACCGTGTTCCAATCCGGCGCGGTGGCGCGCGGCCTGCTCGCGGCGATGGCGGTGCGGCCCGCGGAGACGGTGCTGGTCACCGCGGCCGCGGGCCGGATCGGTTCGATGCTGGTACAGACCGCGAAGGCCGCGGGCGCGCGGGTGATCGGCGTGTCGAGTGCCGCGAAGACGGCCGCCGTCGCGGAATTCGGTGCCGATCACGCCCTGGATTACGGGCCCGGGGACTGGGCCGAGCGGGTGCGCGCGCTCACCGGCGGCCGGGGCGTGGACGTCGTGCTCGACGCGGTCGGCGGCGCGGTCGCCGCACAGGCCCTCGCGGCGGCCGCCGACGGTGCGGGCCGGATCGGCCTGTACGGCTTCGCCTCCGGCGACTGGGCGGCCCTCGACGCCCTCGGCGTGGCCCGGCGGGGACTGACGGTGACCGGTGCGCTCGGCGTCGTCATCCGCAAGTCCGATGCCGAACAGCGGGCGGACGCCGCGCAGGCCCTCGCCGCGGCGGTGCGCGGTGAACTCGTGCCCCGGATCCACGCCCGGCTGCCGCTCGCGGCGGCCGCGGCCGCCCATCGGGAAGTGGAACAGCGGCGTTCGGTGGGGGCGGTGGTGCTGGTGGTACGGCCGTGACCGGCATGTTCACCATTTCGACGGATTTTGTGTCGGTGCGCGCGGCTACCCTGGTTCGAGCGACGGAAGAACCGGGCGCGGTCTCTCGTTGCACTGCTACACGCAATACCGGCACTCGGTCGATGCGGCACTGTCGCCGACATGGGCTCAGGGTGAGCGGAACGCGGTGGGTGATCCCCCGCAGGCTCGAGCGGAGGTTGGCATGGCGGTAACGGTGGACAAGGCGCCGGCCGGGTTGGGTGCCGGTTTGTCTTCGCGCGCCGCGGCGGAGGCATATGTGGGAGGTGTCTGTTTCAAACAGGGCCCACCCGCGTTGATCGGTGCCGAACTGGAGTGGCTCACCGCTCGCGGGGAGCTGTCGGCGCCGGATTCGCGTCCGCGCTTGTCGATGCTCGCGGACGCGCTGGGTCCTTATGCCCCGCAGTCTATCTCGCCCGATTCGCCCGCCAAAGTACTTCCCGGTGGCAGCCGCATCACCATCGAACCCGGTGGTCAGATCGAACTGTCCAGCGCCCCCTTCGCCGATGCCGCGCAACTCTGCGCCCGGCTGCTCGAGGATTCTCGCTTTCTCTCCGGCCTACTCGAATCCCGATCCATCCGAACGTATTCCGCCGCCGCCGATGCCGGTCGGCAGGCCCGCCGGGTGCTTCGCCTGCCGCGTTATCGCGCGATGGAACGCGCGTTCGCGGGCGTGGGCCCGTACGGCAAGCTGATGATGTGCAATACCGCCGCCACGCAGGTCAGCGTGGACGCGGGTGCCGATCCCGCGGAGATCGCGGCCCGCTGGAACGCGCTGTACGCGGTCGGCCCGGCCCTGGTGGCGGCGTTCGCCTGTTCGCCGAGTCTGCACGGGGCTCCCACCGGCGCTTGGGCGTCGCAGCGGATGCGCACCTGGCTGCGGCTCGATCACACCCGCACCCGGCCGCCGGTGCGGAGCTGGGCCGATCCGCTCACCGAGTACGGCCGCTGGGCGCTGGACACCCCGTTGCTCTGCGTGCGGCGTGGCCCGGCCGAGGCGGATTGGACGGCGCCACCAGGCGCGACCTTCGCGGATTGGCTGTGCGGTGCGCTCGACGACGAGATCGGCCGCCGGCCGGAGGTCGAGGATCTCGACTACCACCTGACCACGGTCTTTCCCCCGGTGCGGGCGGCCGGACATCTCGAGGTCCGCTATCTGGACGCACAGCCGGGTGATCAGTGGTCGGTGCCGATCCACGTAGTCGACGCGCTGATGTCGGCGCCGGCGGTCGTCGCGGAGGCCACCGCGCTGGCCGAGCCGGTCGCCGACGAATGGGCCTCGGCCGCCCGCTGCGGCCTGGCCGATCCCGAGATCCGTTCCGTAGCAGTCGAATTGCTGACTCTCGCCGCCGAATACGCCCGCAGCGACGAGGCGGCCGAGCAGGTGTGGGCCGCGGTGCGGCGATGTCGCAGCGGGCGCATTCCGGACGGGGAGGTTGCCCGCTGCGCACCCGCCGAGACGGCCGAATGAGTACGACCGGCGGCGCGCACCTCGCTTCGGTGCGACGAGGCCGCCGGGCACGACCCTTGGGAGAGCACTGATGACCGTTCACACCGGAACCGATCACGCCGCGACCGAGCGATTACGCACACAGATCGTGGAGGTCCTGACCCGCGCCCGCGCCCGCACGACGGTGCTGACCGAGGCGGTCGACGAGGCCGAGCTGGTTGCCCAGCATTCGCCGCTGATGAGCCCGCTGGTGTGGGATCTGGCGCATATCGGCAACCAGGAGGAACTGTGGCTGGTCCGCGATGTCGGCGGGCGTGAGCCGGTGCGGGCCGATATCGACCACCTCTACGACGCCTTCCGGCATGCCCGCGCCGACCGTCCGGCGCTGCCGCTGCTGGATCCGGTGCAGGCACGCGGGTACGTGGGCACCGTGCGGGACAAGGTGCTCGATGTCCTGAATTCCAGTCCGCTGCGGGGAAACCGGCTGGTGGACAGTGGTTTCGCCTTCGGCATGATCGCCCAGCACGAGCAACAGCACGACGAGACCATGCTGGCCACCCATCAGCTGCGCGCGGGCGTAGCGGTGCTGACAGCCGCGCCCGCACCGGCCGCGCGCGTCGCGGTCGGCGACGAAGTCGTCATTCCCGCAGGCGAATTCACCATGGGCACCTCGTCGGACCCGTGGGCACTCGACAACGAGCGTCCCGAACATCGCGTGCAACTGCCCGGCTTCGCGATCGACGCGGCGCCGGTGACGAATGCGCAATATCTGGCGTTCATCGACGACGGCGGCTATCACCGGCCCGAGCTGTGGTCGGAGCGCGGCTGGGCCCATCGTGTGGAGGCCGATCTGACCGCACCCCAGTTCTGGGAGCGAGACAGCGACAACCGCTGGTGGCGACGGGTTTTCGGCACGCTGGCGCCGGTGCGCCCGCAGCAGCCGGTGGTGCACGTGTGCTGGTTCGAGGCCGAGGCCTACGCCAACTGGGCCGGGAAGCGTTTGCCCACCGAGGCCGAATGGGAGAAGGCCGCGCGATTCGATCCGGCCACCGGGCGGTCGCGGCGATATCCGTGGGGCGACGCCGAACCCGACGAGACCACCGCCAATCTGGGGCAGCGCCATCTCGAACCGGCCGATGTCGGCGCGTACCCGGCCGGTGCGTCACCGTCCGGGGTGCATCAGTTGATCGGCGACGTCTGGGAGTGGACCGCCTCAGGGTTCGAGCCGTATCCCGGATTCGCGGCGTTCCCGTACCGCGAATATTCCGAGGTCTTCTTCGGCGGTGACTACCGCGTCCTGCGCGGCGGATCCTTCGGCACCGACCCGGTCGCCTGCCGCAGCACCTTCCGCAACTGGGACCACCCGATCCGCCGGCAGATCTTCTCCGGCTTCCGCCTCGCCCGCGACCTGCGACCGGACGAGCGCTGATGTGCCGACATCTCGGCTATCTGGGACCGCCGGCTCCGGTCGGTGAACTGCTCACTCGTGGCACGCATTCGCTGCGCACCCAGTCGTGGGCGCCCGACGATATGCGCCACGGGGGAACCGTCAATGCCGACGGTTTCGGAGTCGCGTGGTGGAGCGGGGCAGGAACCGCGAGCCGCTATCGCAACCCCGCGCCGATCTGGACCGACCCCGCGGTCGAAGAGGTGCTGCCGCAGCTGTCCTCGCCCGCGGTGCTGGCCGCGGTGCGTTCGGCCACGGTCGGTATGCCGGTGGAGCGAACGGCCTGTGCTCCGTTCACCGACGGCGGATGGGCGTTCAGCCACAACGGCGTGATCCAGAACTGGCGCACGGTATTGCCCGCGGTGGCAACGCGATTCGGGTCGCCGGATCTGCTGGATGCCGAATCCGCGACCGATTCGGCCGCGCTCTGGGTGGTGCTGCGTGCCGCGTTGAACGGAATCGGCGCGATGTCCTCGACCTTCGTCGGCCGCAGCGAGTCCGACGCCCGGCTCCGGGCGGTCGCCGCCGCGGTGTCGGCAACGGTTCGCGCCGTACTGGCGCAGGCGCCGAGTGCCCGGCTGAACCTGTTGCTCGGGGACGGCGAAACACTCTGGGCCACAACCGTTCACCATTCCCTGTCGGTGCTCGTCGCCGACGATTTCGCGGTGGTGTCCTCCGAACCGTACGACGACGACCCGCGCTGGCAGGCGATTACCGACCGGCAACTGCTGACGGTGCGGCCCGGCCTTCTCGTGGTCGAGCCGCTGGACGCGGCACAACCTGTTCTCTCCGCAGGACCTGATGAATCCGAAAGGGCCCGTACATGATCGAACCGACGCTGGACATCCACCTCACCGACGACGATCTCGACGCAGCCCTGCGATCGGACGCTCGGACCGGACTCACCGCGAATCCGAAAACGCTGCCGCCGAAGTGGTTCTACGACGCGCGCGGCAGCGAACTGTTCGAAGCGATCACCGAACTGCCGGAGTACTACCCGACTCGCACGGAGCGCGCGTTACTGGAGCGGGTGGTCGGCGAGATCGCGCGCACCGCCCAGGCCGAGGTACTGGTGGAGCTGGGCGCCGGCTCGGCCGCCAAGACGCGTCTGCTGCTCTCGGCGCTGTTGTCCGAGGGGCCGCTGAAGACCTATGTGCCGCAGGATGTGTCGGTGTCGGCGCTGCGCGGTGCCGCCGAGCAGATCAGCACCGAGTTCCCGAACCTCGCGGTGCACGGGGTGGTCAGCGATTTCACCCGAACCCTGCACAATCTTCCGCGCGGCGGTCGCCGCATGATCGCCTTCCTGGGCGGCACCATCGGCAATCTGGTCCCGCAGGAGCGGGCCGAATTCCTGGCCGGCATTCAGCAGGTGCTCGAGCCGGGTGAGCAACTGCTGCTGGGGGCCGGCCTGGTCACCGATCCGGCCGTGCTGGTGCCCGCCTACGACGACGCCGCGGGAGTGACGGCCGAATTCAACCGAAACGTCCTGCACGTGTTGAACTCTCGATTGCATGCCGACTTCGACCCGGACGCCTTCGCTCATATCGCCCACTGGGACGCGGAGAACGAGTGGATCGAGATGCGGTTGGCGGCAACCCGGGATATGACGGTCACGGTCGCCGACCTCGACCTGGTCGTGGACTTCGCCCAGGGTGAGCAGATGCGCACCGAGATCTCGGCCAAGTTCCGCGTCGACGGGCTCGGCCGGGAACTGGACAGCGCCGGATTCGCCACCGAACAGGTGTGGACGGATCCGGACGACCGCTTCGCCCTGGTTCTCGCCGAACGACGCTGATCGCCCGGCGCGGGTTCTGCGCCGAGGTCAGTTGCCGATGACCGCGGCCAGCCACTCGACGGTCGGCCGCAGGTCTTCCCAGGCGGCTCGGACTTCGGTCGCGGCGCGCGGTGTTTCCAGCCAGGGCGGTGCGCCGAAGTCCTTGTGGATCACGAGGGATTTGTGGCGCAGCAGGTCGATGCGCGGATGGTCGGCGGGGAAACCCTTGGGACGGGTCTTCAGTTGCTCCCCGCCGATCACATAGCCGACTGCCGCCAAACCGTCCAGCAGCGCCTGCAATTCGTAGCCGCGCACCTCGTCGTCGATGGTCGTGCGCAGCCGCGCGAGCTGCTCGGGCGTGGGCGCGTACACCCCACCGGCCACATACAGCCCGGGCGCGCCGATCTGGACGTACCACCCCGCTCCCGGGGCGGTACGGACCACCGCGCCCTGATGGTCCTTGTAGGGCGCCTTGTTCTTGGAGAACCGCACGTCGCGATACGGCCGGAAGATCTTCGCCGGTCCGAAGTCGTTCTCCAGTTCCGTGGTGAGCGCGATCATCGGCGCCCGCACGGACTGTTCGTAGACGTGTTTGTTGGCGGTCCAGAAAGCCTTCGAGTTGTCGGCTTCCAAATCCTCGTAGAAGTCGAGCCCGGCGAACGGGAACCCCGCGAATCCGCTCATACCGCCAACTTAGCGACCGCCGCGGACATGTTCCGCGCCGCCCGCTCCGACCGGCCGCCGCTCAGTCGCCCGGCTCGTCCACCACCTCGATGGCGGCGACTTCGGCGGGCCGCTCGTCCTCGTCGCGCAATTCCTGACGATGCCGGCGGCGGGTCCATTCCTGGTCGAGTTCGCTGCGAATCCCCAGGCGGCCGTCGTCGTCGTTCTCGTGATACCTGATCTCCAGGTCGTCGGGCGGATTGTCGATGTAGCGCTGATATTCGCGGATCTCGTCGGCCTGTTCATCGTCACCGAGGTCGTAATCCAGGTCTTCGCGCTCGTCATCGCCCATTTCGAACACCTCGTCCATCAACGGGTAAGTGTCGTCGTCGGCCATCCGTGCCCACCTCTCTCGCAGGCCCGGCACACCCTCAACATTCGCGGTGCACCCTACAACCAACGCTACCGCTGATCACGAAAGAAGAGGAGAGAACAAAGACCAATACAAAATCAGCCGCCCCCTCGGATAGACACCCGAAGGAACGACTGATTTCGCAAGCACATGGGTAACTCCCCGGGCACGCCCGAAAGCCGACACGCCCCGAAGGCGAGACCGACTGCCAACTCACCGCCCACCCAACGACACGCTGAATACGCGGAGAGGCGGGGGAGCTTAAGCGGAGCCGTTGAACAGGCCGGTGACCGACCCGTTCTCGAAGACCTCCCGGATCGTCCGCGCCAGCAGCGGGGCGATCGACAGCACGGTCAGCGAGGGGAACTTCTTGTCCTCGGTGATCGGCAGGGTGTTGGTGACGATGACCTCCTTGGCGCCGCAGGAGGCCAGGCGCTCCGCCGCGGGGGAGGACAGCACGCCGTGGGTGGCGGCGATGACCACATCGCCGGCCCCGGCCTCGCGCAGCACGCGCACGGCCTCGGCGATGGTGCCACCGGTGTCGATCATGTCGTCGATCAGGATGCAGGTGCGGCCCGCGACGTCACCGACGGGACGGTGCGACTTGACCTGGTTCGGCACCAGCGGGTCGCGGGTCTTGTGGATGAACGCCACCGGCGCGCCACCGAGCGCGTCGGCCCACTTCTCGGCCACCTTCACCCGACCGGCGTCGGGGGAGACGATGGTGACGTTCTCGGTGCTGTAGTGGTTGCGCACGTACTCCGACAGCTGGACCAGCGCGTGCATGTGGTCCACCGGGCCGTCGAAGAAGCCCTGGATCTGATCGGTGTGCAGGTCGACGGTGATGATGCGGTCCGCGCCGGCGGTCTTGAGCAGATCGGCGACCAGGCGGGCGGAGATGGGCTCGCGGCCGCGGTGCTTCTTGTCCTGGCGGGCGTAGGGGTAGAACGGCAGGACGGCGGTGATCCGCTTGGCCGAACCGCGCTTGAGCGCATCGATCATGATGAGCTGTTCCATCAGCCACTGGTTCAGCGGAGCCGGAAAGCTCTGCAGCACAAAGGCATCCGAGCCGCGTACCGATTCTTCGAAGCGGACGAAGATCTCGCCGTTGGCGAACTCGCGGGCGGTTTGCGGCGTGATCGCGACGTCGAGTTCCTTCGCGACCTGCTCGGCCAGCTCGGGGTGAGCGCGCCCCGAGAACAGCATCAGGTTCTTCTGGTTATCGGTGGAGAACGCGGTCACTCTGTGTTGCCATCCTTTTGCTCGGTTGCCTGACTCGCTCTGTCATCGGCCGCGATCGCCTCCGCCGCCGCCTGCGCCGCGGCCGTCCCGGGACGATACCGCTGCACCCAGCCCTCAATGTTCTTCTGCGCTCCGCCGGACACCGCCAGCGCTCCCGGCGGAACGTTTCTACGCAGCACAGTACCCGCTGCCGAATATGCGCCATCGCCCACGGTCACCGGCGCCACGAACATGGTGTCGCTGCCCGTGCGCACATGCGAACCCACGACGGTGTGGTGTTTCTTCACCCCGTCGTAGTTGACGAACACGCTCGATGCGCCGATGTTGCTGTATTCGCCGATCGTGGCGTCGCCGACGTAGGTCAGATGCGGGACCTTCGAATGCGCGCCGATCGAGGCGTTCTTGGTCTCCACGAATGCGCCGATCTTGCCGGATTCGCCGACGATGGTCCCCGGTCGCAAATAGGCAAACGGCCCGATTGTGGCGGCGGCGGCGATGGTCGCACCCTCGCCGTGGGTCCGGACCACCTTCGCGCCCTCACCGACGAGCACATCGGTCAGGGTGGAATCGGGGCCGACCTCGGCGTCCTCGCCGATCACGGTATTGCCGAGCAGCTGCACGCCGGGGCGCAGCACCGCGTCGCGGCCGATGCGCACACTCGCATCCACCCAGGTGGTGGCCGGATCGATGACGGTGACTCCGGCGCGCATATGGCGCTCGAGAATGTAGCGGTTCAGCGTGCGGGCGGCCTGAGCCATCTGCACCCGGTCGTTGACGCCGGTGACCTTGGCGGCGTCGACCAGACGCGCGCCGTGCACCGGATTACCGGCCTCGCGCGCAAGCTTCAGGACATCGGTCAGATACAGCTCGTGCTGGGCGTTGGCGGTCGTCAGGCGGCTGATCATCGTCCGCAGCACGGCGACGTCGAAAACGTAGACGCCGGAATTGACTTCGTTGATCGCCGCCTCCCCCGGCGTGGCATCGGCGTGTTCGACGATCTCGAGCACGCCGCCGTCGGCGTCGCGCACGATCCGGCCGTACCCGTTCGGATCCTCCGGAACGAAGGTCAAAACCGTGACCGCGGAACGCGGTTGATAACTGCGATGCTCGTCCAGCAGGGCCGAGAGAGTGTGCCCGTCCAGCAGCGGCACATCGGCGGAGGTCACCAGCAGGTCGCCGGCGAAGTCCGCGGGCAGCGCCGTCAGGGCGCACTGCACCGCGTGCCCGGTGCCCAGCTGCTGTTCCTGCACCGCGGAGGTGATCTCGCGACCCAGTTCTGCCGCAACGGAATTCACCGCGGCGCCGACCTGCTCGCGGTCGTGGCCGATCACCGTGATCAGGGCGGTGGGGTCGATCTCGTTCGCCGCGTGCAGGGCGTGCTCGAGCATGCTGCGCCCGGCGAGCGAATGCAGCACTTTCGGTGTCTTGGACCGCATTCGAGTTCCGGCACCGGCGGCGAGAACGACGACGGCGGTCTGCTGTGGCATGGATCTCCCTCGGCTGCCTGTCATCGTGCTGGTACGCGCTGTCTTTGGCCCGCGGCTGTCGCTGCCTGCGCCGGACCTTCGCAGATCCGGCCTGCGGCGGGCCCGGCGGCTGGCCGTCCGCCCACACCCTAGTCCACCCGGGCCCGGGCCCCGGCTCGGGGCTTCGCTCGATATTCACGCAGGTCACAGCCCCATCGCCAGCTCCGCCGCCAGGACTCGAACCTGAACTAACTGAACCAAAATCAGTGGTGCTGCCATTACACTACGGCGGATCGTCGCACCGATGAACCCTACGGGTCCACCGCTACGCACGGCATGCGCGCAATATCCTCGCACGTTTCCCCGCATCTCCGCGAATTGCGGGCAGATTTTCCCACGCGTGGTCGCGGGTCTGCGAGATGGCCCGGTCGCGGTCGGGTAAATTTGCACAACGCAACATCTGATTTCGAAAGCACATGGGTAACTCGTCGGGCACGCCCTGACCGCGGGTACGCTGCCGACCGCCGGCCCGGCCGAGAAATCTCCAGGTACCTACGACCGGCAAGATTCCCGGAGAGGCGGGGGAGAGAGGCGGGGGAGCAGCGATGACTTCGGGTGATGCGGCGCGGGTGCCGCGCCCGCGGATGACCGGAACGCAGCGGCGCCAGCAGTTGATCGAGATCGGACGGGCGCTGTTCGCCGAGCGCGGATACGACGCCACTTCCATCGAGGAGATCGCCCAGCGCGCTCAGGTCTCCAAACCCGTTGTGTACGAACACTTCGGCGGTAAGGAAGGGCTCTACGCGGTCGTCGTCGACCGCGAGATGTCGACGCTGCTGGACATGATCACCTCGTCGCTGACCCGGAACCGCTCCCGCGTCCGGCTGGAACAGGTCGCCCTGGCGCTGCTGACCTATATCGAGGAGCGCACCGACGGTTTCCGGATCCTGATGCGCGATCAGCCCGCCTCGGCCGCCGCCGGCACCTATTCCAGCCTGCTGAACGAGGCGGTCAACCAGGTCGCGCATATCCTCGCCGGCGATTTCGAACGCCGCGGCTTCGACACCAGTCTCGCGACTCTCTACGCGCAAGCCCTGGTCGGCATGGTCGCCACCGCGGCCACCTGGTGGCTCGACGAGCGGCAGCCGTCCAAAGAGGTGGTCGCCGCGCATCTGGTCAACCTGTGCTGGAACGGACTCACCCACCTCGAGGCCGATCCGCAGCTGGGCTCCGAATGGCTTCGGATCCAAGGAAGAACTCGCGCGCGCCGTAGTCGACCAGGGCAACGAACGACTGCGCGGCGCCTGCCAGGGCTTCTTCGACCCGCGCGTGCCCGCGCTCGAAGCCGCCATCGGCATCACCTACGTCGTCGCCGACCTCACCATGAACGATCCGATGGTGGGCGCGATGCTCAAACTCACGCACCAGATCGGCGACTATCGCGGCGCCTCGGGCGAGAACATCACCAAGACCTGGGGCGAAACCCAGATACTGCTCGCCGAGCGGGCCATCGCCCAGGGCGACCTCAAACCCGACCTCGACCCCGAAACCATCGGCCTTCTCCTGCAGGAGATGACCGCCGGAGTCCACATCACCGCCGTCGGCACCGAATCCATCGACCAGATGGCGGTGCGCATGGAACGCATGTGGTACTTCCTGCTGCCCTCGATCGTGCCGGACGAGAAGGTGGCGTACTTCCGGGAATTCGCGGCCCGGAGGCTGCGTCGCTACGTGCCGTAGGTGTTGCCGGTCGCGTGGACAGTGGCAGGGACCACCGTGCTGGCGGCACATTCGCGTGACTAGACTCGATTGGTCGCTCTGATTCGCCGATCTGTGCAGCCGGGAGTTTCTTTCATGCCGAGCCATCGCCCACCTCTTGCGGGACTGGCCGAGGTGGCCGGTGCCGATGCCGCGCTGAGTCAGGTTCGGGAATTGATCGGGCGCTCCTCGGTGCAACTGGTCGCGCCCTCGGCGATCCGGCCGTTCGTGGCGGCGACCGTCGCGGCCGCGCGGCCGCTGGTGGTGGTGACCGCTACCGGGCGGGAGGCCGACGATCTGACCGTCGAGCTGAGCGAGATCATCGGCGATCGGGTCGCGCTGTTCCCGTCCTGGGAGACGCTGCCGCACGAACGATTGTCGCCCAGCGCCGACACCGTGGGCCGGCGGTTGCAGGTGCTGCGGCGGCTGGCGCATCCGGAGGATCCGGGCCATCCGGAACCGCTGCAGGTGGTGGTGACCACGGTCCGGTCGCTCATGCAGCCGATGGCCCCCGGTCTGGGCGAGATCGAACCCATCGTGCTGCGCGTGGGCGCCGAATTCGATTTCGACGAATTGACCACGCGGCTGGTCGAATTCGCCTACGAGCGCGCCGATATGGTCGGCAAGCGTGGCGAATTCGCGGTCCGCGGCGGCATTCTCGACATCTTCCCGCCCACCGCCGATCACCCGGTGCGCGTGGAATTCTGGGGCGACGAGATCAGTGAACTGCGCGCGTTCTCGGTCGCCGATCAGCGTTCGCTCACCGAGGTCGAGGTGGATCTCGTTGTGGCGCAGCCCTGCCGGGAACTGTTGCTGACCGAGGACCTGCGCGAATCCGCGGCGAAGGTGGCAGCGGACAACCCGGCCGACGCGGCGCTGGTCGAAATGCTGGAGAAGCTGGCGCAGGGCATCCCCGTGGAGGGCATGGAGGCGCTGCTGCCGGTGCTGCGGCCGGGCGAGCTCCAGTTGCTCACCGATGTGGTGCCGACGCAGTCGCATGTGCTGCTGTGCGATCCGGAGAAGATCCGCACCCGCGCCGCCGATCTGGTCCGCACCGGACAGGAATTCCTCGAGGCGTCGTGGACGGCCGCCTCCTTCGGCGGTTCGGCCCCGTTGGGCGCGCACGGTCTGGATCTGGGGTCCTCGGCGTATCGCGGCCTGGATGTCGTGCGGGCCGGTGCCGAGTCGCGCGGATTGCCGTGGTGGACGCTGAGCCCGCTGGCAGCCGACGATCCCGCGGAGATCGTGCTGCCGGTGCTGTCGGCCCCGGCGGCCCGCGGTTCGGAGGAACTGGTCGCGACCGTCTTCGCCTCGCTACGCGCGCACGTGACGACCGGTGGGCGCGCGGTGATCGTGGTCGCGGGACACGGTACGGCGCAACGCATTCAGGAACGCCTCGCCGATGCCGAGGTTCCGGCCGCGGCGCTCGAGCCGGGCGCCGAACCGGTGCGCGGGCTGGTCGGTGTGCTGTGCGGTTCACTGCACGACGGCATCGTGTTCGACGACGCGAAACTGGTCGTCATCGCCGAATCCGATCTGACCGGCAACCGCGTCACCGCGCCCGGCGAGGGGAAGAAGCTCCCCGCCCGCCGGCGCAATCAGGTTGATCCGCTGGCTTTGAGCTCGGGCGATATGGTCGTGCACGATCAGCACGGCATCGGCCGGTTCGTGGAGATGATCGAACGCACCGTCGGCGGCGCTCGGCGCGAATACCTGGTGATCGAATACGCGCCCAGCAAGCGCGGCCAGCCCGGCGACCGGTTGTACGTGCCGATGGACTCGCTGGATCAGCTCTCCCGCTACGTGGGCGGGGAGATGCCGAGTCTGTCCAAACTCGGCGGATCCGACTGGGCGAATACGAAACGCAAGGCGCGCAAGGCCGTTCGCGAGATCGCCACCGAACTCGTGCAGTTGTACGCCGCGCGGCAGGCCGCGCCCGGCCACGCGTTCGCCCCCGATACGCCGTGGCAGCAGGAGATGGAGGACGCGTTCGCGTTCACCGAGACCCACGACCAGCTCACCGCTATCGCCGAGGTGAAGGCCGATATGGAGCGCCCGGTCCCGATGGACCGGGTGATCTGCGGCGACGTCGGCTACGGCAAGACCGAGATCGCGGTGCGCGCGGCGTTCAAGGCCGTTCAGGACGGTAAGCAGGTCGCCGTACTGGTGCCGACAACGCTGCTGGCACAGCAACATCTGCAGACCTTCGCCGAACGCGTCGCCGGATTCCCGGTCACGGTGAAGGGTCTGTCCCGCTTCACCGATCCGGCGGAATCGCGCGAGGTGATCGACGGTATGGCCACCGGTGAGGTCGACATCGTGGTCGGCACGCACCGGCTGCTGCAGACCGGTCTGCGGTGGAAGGAACTCGGCCTCGTGATCATCGACGAGGAGCAGCGGTTCGGCGTCGAGCACAAGGAACACATCAAGGCGCTGCGCACCCACGTCGACGTGCTGACCATGTCGGCCACGCCGATTCCGCGCACCCTGGAGATGAGTCTGGCCGGGATCCGCGAGATGTCGACCATTCTCACCCCGCCCGAGGAGCGCCACCCCGTCCTCACCTACGTCGGCGGCTACAACGACAAGCAGGTGGCCGCTGCCGTGCGCCGGGAACTGCTGCGCGACGGCCAGGTCTTCTACGTGCACAACCGCGTCTCCTCGATCGACAAGGCCGCCAAGCGAATTCGCGATCTGGTGCCCGAGGCGCGGGTGGCGGTGGCGCACGGCCAGATGAACGAGGACACGCTGGAGAAGACCGTGCAGGGCTTCTGGGAGCGCGAGTTCGACGTGCTGGTGTGCACCACGATCATCGAGACCGGTCTGGACATCTCCAACGCCAATACACTGATCGTCGAACGGGCCGACGCTCTGGGACTTTCGCAGCTGCACCAGCTGCGCGGCCGGGTCGGGCGCAGCCGGGAACGCGGATACGCCTACTTCCTCTACCCGGGCGAGAAGCCGCTCACCGAAACGGCCTACGACCGCCTCGCCACCATCTCGCAGAACTCCGATCTCGGCGCGGGTATGGCCGTGGCGATGAAGGACCTCGAAATCCGCGGCGCCGGAAACGTTCTCGGCGCCGAACAGTCCGGACATGTCGCCGGCGTCGGCTTCGATCTCTACGTGCGCCTGGTCGGTGAGGCGGTGGAGGCCTATCGCGCTGCCGCCGACGGCCGGCCGATCACGACCGAGGAAGAGGTCAGGGAGGTGCGGATCGACCTGCCGGTGGATGCGCACATTCCGCCCGATTACATCGCCAGCGACCGGCTGCGGCTGGAGGCCTACCGCAAACTGGCTGCGGCACAGGATGATTCGACGCTCGCGGCCGTGGTGGAGGAGCTCGTCGACCGGTACGGCCCGCTGCCGGTGGAGGTCGGCCGGTTGGTGTCGGTCGCCAAGTTGCGACTGCTGTGCCGCGAGTACGGCATCCAGGAGGTCGGTGTCACGGGCACCACGCTGAAGGTGTCGCCGCTGCAGCTGCCCGATTCGAAGCAGATGCGGCTCAAGCGGCTGTATCCGAGTGCGAACTACCGGCCCACCACGGGCATCGTGCAGCTGCCGCTGCCGCGGGTGGAGGACAGCGTCGGCGCGGCGCGGGTGCGCGATGTGCAGTTGTTGCAGTTCGTCGCCGATCTGCTGCTGGCGCTCGACGGCAAGCCGAAGGGCATGGTCGACCTCGCGATGGGCGCGGAGGTCGCGGTCGGGTGAGCGAGGACCGGGGCGAGCGCCCGTCGGGCGGAACCGACGACGCCGCGGCTGATTCCGCACGGGTCGCGCACGGCCTGACCGAGGCGGTCGAGGTCATGGACCGGCTGTGGGATTTCGGTGGTTGGGAGGTCACCCAGACCCACGACTCGCTGCGGCCGTATCTGCTGGAGGAGACCTACGAACTCCTCGACGCCATCCAGCACGGCGACGCGGAGACGATCAAGGAGGAACTCGGCGATCTGCTGCTGCAGGTGCTGTTCCATTCCCGGATCGCGCAAGCCGCAGGCGAATTCACGGTCGACGATGTGGCCGCGGCGTTGGTCGCGAAACTGGTGCACCGCAGTCCGCATCTGTCGGATCCGGTCGTGGACGCCGGTGCGGATGTGGCCGCGAAGGTCGCCGCCCAGGAAAGGGCCTGGGAGGAACGCAAACTCACCGAGAAGGCGCGCCGCTCCTGCCTGGACGGGATCGCGATGGCGCAACCCGCGCTGGCGCTGGCGGAAAAGGTTCGCTCCCGCAGCGCGAAGGCGGGATTACCCGAGGATCTGGTCCCGGAGGAGCTGCGGGTGATTCACCTGGGCGGACCCGAAAGCGCCGAGGAGCGGCTCCGCAAGGCCACGCTGGACTTCGCGGCGCGAATCCGGGCCGCCGAGGACGCGGCCGAGCGGACCCGCGGCGTACGCGGACCGCTGGGTCCCGACGAGTGGCGCGCCCATTGGGAAACCTTCGCCGACTCGCTGGGGGACCGGCAGCGCCGGCCGTGAGGTCGCGCCCGGTCAGCTCGCCCGTGTCGGTTGGTCAGGAGCCTTCGGCGAGATAGCGTTCGACGGTCTCGACCTTCGAGGTCAGGGCACCGGTGACTCCCGGACGAATATCGGCTTTGATCACCAGGCTGCAGCGCGGCGCGACCGCGAGGACGGCGTCGGAGGCCTGCTTGATGACCGCCATCACCTCGTCCCATTCCCCCTCGAGCGTGGTGAACATGGCGTTGGTTTCGTTCGGCAGCCCGCTGGCGCGGACGATGCGGACGGCTTCGGCGACGGCGCGGCCCACATCGGCGCCGGTGCCGAGCGGGGTGACCGAGAAGGCGGCGATCATGCCGTCAATTCTTCGCGTCGACCATCTGCTGCAGGGTGGCGACACGCGAGCGGAGGTATTCGAGTTCCGGTTCGTCGAGAACCGTGCGCTGGATGCCCGCCTCGACCTCGAACGCGCCCTGGCGGTGGTCGTCGATCACCTCGACATCGATGGCGACGGCCACATAGTCCTCGGCGCCGGGCATCGGATCGGCGATCACCCGCGCGCGACCGCGGGCGCACAGTGCCACATTGCCGCCGCCGAGGATCAGCAGCGCGACGTCGGGACGTTTGCGCAGCCGGGCCAGCGACCCGCGATCGAACTTGAGGCTCAACAGGATTCGCCGATCATCGGCGCGCACCGGCCAGCTCACGGGAATCGCGTGCGGCGACGGATCGGTGGTCACCAGGACGGCGATGGTGTCCAGCGGCCAGGTGGGCAGGATGTCCAGTTCGGGATGCTCGGTCGCGGGCTGCTGACGTTCTCCGGCACTGGCTACCATCTCGTCACCTCACGGTCGGCTCACGCGGCGGCATCGGCCGCGACTGGCACCCCAGTGTAAACCGTTGTGCCGCTTACTTGCTGGGGTGCGAGCCGCCGAGGTGAACCGCACTGGTGGTAGGGGTGCGTACGGATCAGTTGAGGCTGTCGGCCAATTGGCGGGGTTCGGCGACCTCGCGGTGATGCAGCAGCGAGAAATATCGCCGCAGCATCAGCACGGCCGTCGCGGCCAGGCCCGCGGTCAGACCCCACCACACGCCGCTCGCGCCCAGGCTTAGCGGGAAGGCGAGCAGCAACGCGGTCGGCAGTCCGACGATCCAATAACCCACCAGCGACAACCGGAATCCGGCGCGGGTGTCCTTGATTCCCCGCAGCAGGCCGTTGCCGATGTTCTGTGCGGCGTCGAAGAACTGCAGGACGACGGCGATCAGCAGCAGGCTGTGCGCGAGTTCGACGGTGGCGCCGTCGCGACCGGTGAGGAACGGACGCAGCACCAGATCGGGCGCCGCGACGTACAGGACGCCGACCACGGCGGCCACCACGGCCGCCTGCCGCAACACCAGCCAGGCCAGGTTCTGGGCGCGGCGGAACTCGTCGCGGGCCACGGCCCGGCTGACCAGAATCGAGACCCCGTGCGAGAGCCCCACCGCGACCTGGAACACGATGTAGACGAGCTGATACACCACGTTATGCGCGGCGAGCGCCGCCGGGCCGAGCGTGCCCATCGCCAGGGCCAGTACCGAGAACATGCCGGCCTCGGAGCCGTAGGTGAGTGCGATCGGCGCGCCGAGTCGCAGTTCCGCGGTGACCGTTCGCCGGCGTACCGGCCACATCCGCATCGGCAGCGTCGGCCCCAGCGCGGCGTCGCGGCGCACCATCACCCAGAAGACCGCGAAGGTGACGAGGAAGACGACCGAGGACGCCACGCCGACGCCGGTCAGTCCCAGGGCGGGCAGTCCGGCCCAGCCGTGGATCAGCGCCAGCGCGGCCACCGCGTTCAAGGCCACCGAGCCGAGCGTCACCACCAGCAGTGCCTGTGGCTTTTGCATGCCGACGGTGTACTGGCGCAACACCTGGAACCACAGGCACGGCAGCAGGCCGGGGGCGAGCGCCACCATCATCGGCCGGGCCGCGGCCAGCACCGCCGCGTCCTGGCCCAGCCACTGCAGCGACCAGCCCAGGCCGACCAGGATGAGACCGCCGAGCAACCCCGCCGCGGTCGCGATGAGGAAGCTCGATCGGACCACATCGCGGATCTCGGGCTCGGGGTCGCGGTGCTGCTTCTCGGCCCGGCTCACCACGGTTGCCACCTGATTGCCACTGGCGGTGATCAACCCGACGCACATGGTGCGGATCTGGTTGAACAACACCAGTGCCAGCCCGCCGGCCGCCACCTGGTCGACGCCGAGGCTGCCCATCAACGCGATATTGGTGGTCGAGATCGCGACCTGGGCCAGTTGGGTCAGCGCGATGGGCGTCGCGAGTGCCGTCAGCCGGCGTCCGTCGCCGCGGGGTGTGGCGGTGGTCATGCCCGGACCTCCCGGGCATCGTCCGGATTCACCGAGCCCCCACGAGATTTCGTGCCTCGAACGCGGCCGGGGCTCCGGGGGCGTAGCGGTCCAGCAGGTCGGTGACCGCGTGCTCGGCGGTGCGATCGAGCAGATCGCGATCGCTCATCCATTCGTCGTCGAAGACCGTGTCGAGATACTTCTCGCCGCCGTCGCAGACGATGGTGACGATCGTCGAGCCCGGTTCGAATTCCTCGAGCCGCTGCAGCGCCACGTACACCGAGCCGCCCGCCGATCCGCCGATGAGCAGACCGGAACGCTGCGCGACCGCGCGGGCGGTGGCGAAGGCGTCCACGTCCGAGACGGTGACTCCCTCGTCCAGCAGCGAATAGTCCACGGCCGTACCGACGGTCGCGCCGGCCGGGGTGCCGGTGCCGGACTGCCAGTACGGTCCGCCCGGCCCGCCGAAGGCGATCGATCCGACCGGTTCCACCCCGATCACCCGCGCGGGATGGCCCAGGTCGCGTAGCCGCCGCGCGGTGCCGAACAGCGATCCGCCGGTGCCGACCGCCGACAGCAGGATGTCGACATGTCCGAGGTCGGCCAGCAACTCCTCGGCGACGGCGAAGTAGCCGACCGGATTGGCCTCGTTGTTGTGCTGTTCGGTGAAGTAGGCGTCCGGCCGGGCGGCCGCCATCGCCTCGGCCAGATCCTCCCGGGCGGAGGTGGCAAGGCTGTCGTCGCCCTCGGCGGCGACGTAGACGAGATCGGCACCCATGGCTCGCATCGCGCGCAGTTTGTCCTTACAGGCGTGGTGGTCCACGACCGCGGTGAATCGATAGCCGCGTTCGGCCGCGACCACCGCCAGTCCCAGTCCGGTATTCCCGGATGTGGACTCGATAATATGTCCGCCATCTCTCAGCAAACCCCGGCGTTCGGCATCGAGCACCATTTCGCGGGCCATCCGGATCTTCGCCGCGCCGGTCGGATTGAACTGTTCGAGTTTCAGTAGCAGCCGAGTGCCGCCGTCGGTGACGGCCAGCTCGAACAAGGGAGTGTTTCCGATCAGGTCCGTCACGCGCGTGACGATCGGCATGCGAGTCTCCTCGGGAGTGTGGTGGGGAAGGGGCTATCGTTCGAGCGCCCAGCGCAGCCGCGGCGGCTGCGCGGGATCCGCGTCCGGGCTGTTCGACAGCAGCACCTTCGGCGGGATGGGGAGATCGTGGAACGACGATTCGTTCGAATCCATCTGATATCCGGCGGTATTCGGGTAGACGAGCAGATCGCCGACCACGGCCGGACGTGGCAGCGGAATGCGCCGCCAGCTCAGCATGTCCGACTCCAGGCAGGTCGCGGCGCCGACGCAGGCCGGAGTGACCGCACCCGGCCGCATCGGCCACAGCACCGGGTCGGGCAGATATTCGCTGTCGAACCATTGCTCGGACAGGCTCAGGCTGGTGCCGTCGACGGTGAGCAGCTGGTAGGGAATCGACTGTGCGGTGCGGGTTTTCACGCCCTGAACGCGGAACACGGTGCTTCCCGCGCGGTCCAGCAGTGCGCGCCCCGGCTCGACGGCGAGCCGAATGGCATGGGCGCGTAGAACTTTCGCCAGGTCGCCGTGGTCGAGGATGGCGGCCAGCGCGGCCGATCCGGCGGGACGCTGGTGGTAGGGGTAATACGAATCGAACGTCTTGTCCGCGTGGAACCAGTGCGGACCGTGTGCCTCGGTGAAGGCGCGCCAGGCCGTGTCCGGCAGGTACTCGACGCCGAATCCGCCGCCGATGGAGATGGTGGTGACCGGATGTCCGAGGGCGCGGGCGTGCCGGCAGCGGTCGACCAGGGCGGCCGCCAATTCCGAACGGGCGATCGGGTCGTAGCCGGAGAGGTGAAAGCTGAACCCCTCCACCCGGATCGGGGCCGGATCGGTGCGGTGCAGCACCGTGTCGAGCTCGATGTCCGTCATGCCGAATCGGCTGGTCGAATCCGGCGCGAGGACCCGCAGCAGCACGCGGGTGGTGGCGCCGAGGTCGGTGAGCCGGGCGAGTTCGCCGGGGTCGTCGACGGCGATCAGGGCGCCGTGCCGGGTGGCCAGCCACAGCAGCTCATCGGATTTGGCCGGTCCGGTCACCACCAGATCGTGACCCCGGATGCCGTTGGCCAGAGCCGAACTCAGCTCGCCGACGCTGGCGACATCGACGCCGGCGCCGTGTTCGGCGCACACCCGCACCACGGCCGCGGACTTGTTGGCCTTCTTGCCGTAGTAGATCGCGCCGTCCACCCCGTGGCGCCGGAACTGCTCGCGGAAGCCGTCGATGTTGACTCCCACCCGCTCGGGGTACAGCACGTGGAACGGGCCGCCGATCGCGTAGGCGATGTCGTCGAGCAGATGGGCGTCGGCCAGCAGTAGGCGCTCCCACTCGTCCCGGTGAGCGGGGAGGGGCGGCGCCGTGATCGAAGGAGAGGTCAACGTATCGTTGGCCGCCTGCGTACTCCGGCTCGCGGTCACCGCGTCGTCTCCGGTGGTGACGACGGGGCGCCTCGGAAAGTCGTTTCGGCGGAGGGCGCTCCGCTCCGAGGGCCGAATGGGCGCTGTCGCCGCCGTGTCGCCGGCCGGCCCGCTACGAGTGTGGAGCGCGGCCCGATCGTCGTCCGGGTCGCGGTGCGCGGGGACGGCTGGGCAGCACCAGGGGAGCCCGCTGCGGTCAATCCCACAGCGGCACCTCGGTTCCCCGGCCCTCGGCGATGGCCCGCTCGGCCAAGGCGTGCGCGACGGCGATATCGGTCAGTACCAGCCCGCTGTTGTAGACGAACAATCGCTCATCGGGCCTCGTACGCGCCGTCGCCCGGCGTCCGAGAATCGCGGGCAGTTCCGCGTCCACCGACCGCAGCCGACCGTCCGGTCCCGCCATATCGGTACCGGTCAGCGCCATCTGTTCGGCACTGGTCGCGACCACCCGATCGGCATCGGTCAAAGTCGACGGCGCCAGTCCGTAACCGACCAGCACGGCCACCGAACCCGGCGCCAGATCATCGGATTCGAGGGCGACCTGCGTGCCGGGCCCGGCGGTCGCGAGCACCACATCGGCCGTCGCCGCCGCGGCGCGCGGATCGTCGACCACGTCGAGATCCAGGTGCGGCGCGTGCGCGCGCAGGTGGTTGCCCACCGCTTCCAGCCCCTCGGGATGGGTGCCGTACACCATCAGCCGGTTCAACTGCGGATTCGCGGCGAGCAAGTGCGGCAGGGCGTTTCGGCCCTGGGTGCCGGTCCCGATCAGCAGCACGCTGCGCGCACCCGGCCGCACCGTCTCGCGAACCAGCAGCGCCGACACCGCCGGTGTGCGCAGCGCGCCGACCCGCGCGCAGTCCATCATCGCGATCGGGGTGCCGGTCGCGTCGTCGTAGAGGGTGATGGTGGTGTAGTAGCGCTTGGTGCTGCGGTCGTGGCTCGGATCGAATTTGTACGAGGTCTTCATCGCGACCACCCGGCGGCGGCCGTCGCGCCCGAGCATCGCGTACGCCACCGACCAGCCGTCCGGATGCGCCACGCTGAGCTTGCGAGGGTTGTCCGAATCACCCTGTGCCAGGGCCAGATAGGCGTCCTCGACCGCGCGCACCACCTCGTTGGGCGCGATCGGGACATCGGCGAGATCGCTGCGGCTGAGTACGCGCAACGGGGTGGGGCGGCTGCTCACTGCGTTCCTCGGTTCACTGGTCGGTTCATCGGGGCGAGATATTCGGTGCCGCACAGAGATTCGGCGCGAACGGCCGCACCGTTCGCTGTCCGTATCCGCTTTCGCCGGACTCGGCCGGTGCTCGGCGGCGTGCCAGCCGGATGTTGACCCGCTTGAGCCAGCGGTCGGTCCCGTCGTATCGGGGCGTGAACGGAACCCGGCCGTGCACGACGACATCATTGTCCATCAGCAGCAACTCGCCCGGCTCCAACACCGCACGGTGACAGACTCGTTCCAATTCGGTGCCGAGATGGGCGTAGGCGCAACGGTATTCGGCGCCCGCGTCGTCGAGTGGAGTGTAGGCGGGGTCGTAGCGCAGGGTCGGCCCGCCGTCACCGGCGCCGACGGTGGCCACCGGTGCGGGGCGGTGCTCGCCGAAATCCTCGCCGTAGGAGACGTCGGGCAGGATCGGCAGTGTCGGTTCGGCGAGCAGCCGGCGCCCGTCCGCATCCAGGTTCACCTGGCGAACCGAGGAGATGGTGGTACCCACCCGATCGGGATTGCGCAGACAGCCGAGCAACAGCAGATGTGCACGTTCGGGATGGAAGGCGTCCTCGGTGTGCGGGCTCAGCAGCGTGGTGCTGCTGGCGCCGGACTGTTCGTGTTCGTGGCCGGATGTGGGCAGGATGTTGTTGACCAGCCGCCCACCCTGCTGGCCCTGCCAGCCGAAGGGTTCGCCGGCGCAGCGGGCGAGCAGCAACAGCGCGATATCCAGGCGAAACGACTCCGGGCACGCCGGTTCGGCGGCATGGGTCCAGTCGGGCGGCGTGGGACCGAGCTCGTCGTCGCGCACCGGCAGGCGGCCGATGATAGTCGCACCGGCAGGGGTGTCGGGCGGTCGCAGGGCGGTGCGCACCGCGGCCGGAAGTTCGGCGGCGTAGGCGTCCACGAGCCGGATCAGCGCCGGATCGGAGAGGGTGCGGCGGATCGGCGCGGAACCACCGGGGGTGCGGTCGAGTGTGATCGCGATCTCTTCGGCCGAACAGAACACGGCCGCCGCGGCTTCGGGGGCGAGCGTACGGCGGTCGATCGGTTCGGTTTCTTCGTGTTGGGGTGTCTTACGTTCGCGGAGAACGTTTTTCACCAGGAGTTCCCTTCCTCGCAATGGGGATGAAGCAGGTGGTGAAGACTCGGACTGCGAAGTTAGTCGCTCCGTTGATCTTAAGCAAGGCTTACCTAAAGTACGCCGCTGGACATAGCGTTTCGATATGGAACGGATGCGGGAAAGGTAGCTGCTCGTATGCCGGAGGCGGGTGGAGTGCGCCGTCACGGTGCGTGCCATCCGCGCGCGAATCTGGATGATGGAAACGTGCGTCCGACCATCCCCGGATTCCGGCCCCTCGCGTTCGCCGCCGTCGCGGCGGTCGCGCTGCTGTCCGGATGCGCGGGAACCGACAACCTGCCCCCGATTCCGGACGGAATTCCGCCCGGTGCGGGCGCACCGGTTCCGCCGATCGACCTCGATGCGCCCGGTCGCAGTGCCGAACAGTTGCGTGACTGGGCGCAAGCGCAGTCGGACGCGCTCGGCATCCCCACGGTCGCGCTCGAGGCCTATGGATACGCGGCCGAGGTCATGGCCCGGTCGCGTCCCGACTGCGGCATCGGCTGGACCACGATCGCGGGCATCGCGCGGGTGGAGAGCAAGCACGGCCGCCACGGCGGTTCCGCGCTGGATGCCGACGGCGAGGTCCGCCCGCCGATCCGCGGCATCCCCTTGGACGGATCACCCGGTGTCGCAAGGATTCTCGACGACGAGGCCACCGCACGTGCCGGCGCCCCGGTCTACGTGCGCGCCGAGGGGCCGTTCCAATTCCTGCCCGAAACCTGGCAGCACTGGGGTGTGGACGCCAACGGGGACGGCCGCGCGGATCCGGACAGCATCGACGACGCCTCGCTGACCGCCGCGCGCTACCTGTGTGCCAGTGGCGGCGATCTGCGCACCGCGGAGGGCTGGCAGAAGGCGGTGCTGACCTACAACCAGTCCACTACCTATATGGCGACCGTGCGGACGAAGGCGGCGGCATACAGCGTCGGCCGCCGCGCCTGACGACCGCGCGCCCGGCGACCGGGACCGCGTGCCCACCTGTGTCGTGCGGTCCGGACCGTACCCATTAGGCTCGCAGGCGCACGGGCCCGCCGTGCGACCTGCTCGTGGACGGCGGTGGGCAGGGCCCCCGAATTGATTGCCAGCAGCCGAAGGAGAGTCGTTTCGTGGCCATCATCGAACAGGTCGGAGCTCGCGAGATCCTGGATTCACGCGGTAACCCCACCGTCGAGGTCGAGATCGCTCTCGACGACGGCACGCTGACCCGCGCGGCGGTGCCGTCCGGCGCCTCCACCGGCGAGCACGAGGCCGTGGAGCTGCGCGACGGCGGCGACCGTTACGGCGGCAAGGGTGTCCGCAAGGCCGTCGAGGGCGTCCTCGACGAGATCGCACCGGCCGTGATCGGCCTGGACGCGGTCGAGCAGCGCACCGTCGACCAGGTGCTGCTGGATCTGGACGGCACCCCGGACAAGTCCCGCCTGGGCGCCAACGCCCTGCTGGGTGTATCGCTGGCGGTGGCCCGCGCGGCCGCCGAGTCCTCGGGCCTGGAACTGTTCCGCTACCTGGGCGGGCCGAACGCGCATGTGCTGCCGGTGCCCATGATGAACATCCTCAACGGTGGCGCCCACGCCGACACCAGTGTCGACGTGCAGGAATTCATGATCGCCCCGATCGGCGCGCCCACCTTCCGCGAGGCGTTGCGCTGGGGTGCGGAGGTCTACCACGCCCTCAAGGCCGAACTGAAGTCCAAGGGCCTGGCCACCGGCCTCGGTGACGAGGGCGGTTTCGCGCCGGATCTGGCCGGCGGCACCCGCGAGGCGCTGGACCTGATCGCGTCGGCGATCGGTAAGGCGGGCTACAACCTCGGCAGCGATGTCGCGCTGGCACTCGACGTGGCCGCGACCGAGTTCTACACCGCCGGAACGGGCTACAAGTTCGAGGGCACCGAGCGCACCGCCGAGCAGATGGCCGAGTTCTACAACGACCTGCTGGGCGCGTACCCGCTGGTCTCGATCGAGGACCCGCTGTCGGAGGACGACTGGGACGGCTGGGTCGCGCTGACCGACCTGATCGGCGACAAGATTCAGCTCGTCGGTGACGACCTGTTCGTCACCAACCCGGAGCGGCTCGAGGACGGCATCGCCAAGGGCGCCGCCAACGCCCTGCTGGTGAAGGTCAACCAGATCGGCACCCTCACCGAGACGCTGGACGCGGTCGAGCTGGCCCACCGCAACGGCTACAAGTCCATGATGAGCCACCGCTCGGGCGAGACCGAGGACACCACCATCGCCGATCTGGCGGTCGCGGTCGGCAGCGGTCAGATCAAGACCGGCGCCCCCGCCCGCAGCGAACGCGTCGCCAAGTACAACCAGCTGCTGCGCATCGAGGACGCGCTCGGTGATTCGGCTCGCTACGCCGGTGACGTCGCATTCCCCCGGTTCGTCTTCGAGGGGTAGTAGCCTCGTCAACGGTTGTGGCGTGCGGGGCCGGTCGATACAGCGGCCGGTCACCGCGCGGAACCGTTGCGCTGTGCGGTCGAATCGCAGCGCCGCTATGGAGGCAGGCGATTTCGAGGTGTGGGGATGACGGAGCGACGGGCGCGCGGTACCAGTCCGGCAGGACGCGGTGACCGCCGCTCGACGCGGTCGCCCCGGCCCGAGCGGGCCGCGAACGGCTCCGCGCGCACGTCCGCCGGCAAACGGGCCGCGCAACGACGCCCGGCCGGCACGAAATCCGAACCGCGCACCACGCGCGCGAAGTCGAAGAAGTCCGAGGATCGCCACGATCGCCGGATTTTCGGGCTGTCGACCGGGCGGGCGGTCATCCTGGCCGCGGTGCTGTGCGCGCTCGCGCTGACCCTCGCCGTACCGATGCGCACGTATTTCAGTCAGCGTTCCGAATCGGCGCAGTTGGCCGAACAGCGCCGCGATCTGGAAAACGATCTGACACGGCTGCGCGACCGCCGCGCGCAACAGGAAGATCCCGCCTACATCCGCTCCGAGGCCCGCGACCGGCTGCGCCTGGTGATGCCCGGCGACACCGCCTATATCGTGCAGGTGCCCGGTATCGAGCAGCCCGCGGTGCCGGTGCCGACGAGTCAGGCCCGCCGCCCCGATCCTTGGTACACCCAGCTGTGGCGCAGTATGTCCGAGCCGCAGCCCACCCCCACCACGCCGGCGCCCCCGCCGCCCCCTCCACCACCGCCCCCGCCCCATCCTGAAGGAGAACCCCGGTGACCGACCCCGCTACGCCCGTGCCTTCGTCCGGCGAGGCGGGTGATGAGCAGGGTGCGCCCGCGGAGGCTGATCTCGAGATAGTGGCCCGTCAGCTCGGCCGTGAGCCACGCGGGGTGCTCGCGATCGCGTATCGCACGCCCGACGGCCAACCGGCGGTCGTGAAGACCGCGCCGCGGCTGCCCGACGGCACCCCGTTCCCCACGCTCTACTACCTCACCGATCCGCGCCTGACCGCCGAGGCGAGCCGGCAGGAGGCCGCCGGACTGATGCGCGGGATGACCGAACGCCTGGCCGCCGACCCGGAACTGGCCGCCGCCTACCGCGCCGCGCACGAGAGCTACCTGTCCGAGCGCGACGAAATCGAGTCGCTGGGAACGGATTTCAGCGGTGGCGGAATGCCGGAGCGGGTCAAATGCCTGCACGTGCTGATCGCGCATTCGCTGGCCAAGGGCCCGGGGCTGAATCCGCTCGGTGACGAGGCGGTCGCGCTGGCCGCCGATACCGGACTGCGCGGCACCGCGATTCCGCAGGACTGGCCGAAATACGAGCAGTACCAATCGAATACCGATGCGGGAGACAGTGATGAGTGACCGGGTTGCCGCCGTCGACTGCGGCACCAATTCCATCCGGCTCCTGATCGCCGATGTCGGCGCGGACGGCCACCTCACCGACGTGCACCGCGAAATGCGGATCGTGCGACTCGGCAAGGGCGTCGACGCCACGGGCGAACTGAATCCGGAGGCGATCGAACGCACCCGCGTCGCCCTGCACGACTACGTCGACCGCATGATCGAGACCGGCGTGAGCCGGGTGCGGATGGTCGCCACCAGCGCCACCCGCGACGCGCGCAACCGCGACGACTTCTTCACCATGACCGGGGTGGAACTGGGCCGCGTCGTGCCGGGCGCCCAGGCCGAGGTGATCACCGGTGACGAGGAGGCGCGGCTCTCGTTCGCGGGTGCGGTCGGCGAATTGTCCAGTGCCGAAGGGCCGTTCGTGGTCGTCGATCTCGGTGGCGGGTCCACCGAGGTGGTGCTCGGCGACAGTTCCGGCGTGCAGGAGGCCTACTCGGCCGACATCGGCTGTGTGCGGATCACCGAACGCTGCCTGCACGGTAACCCGCCGACCGGCGAGGAGGTCGCGTCCGCGCGATTCATCGCCTCACAGCAGCTGGCCCAGGCCTTCGGCGTGGTTCCGGTCGAACGCGCCCGCACCTGGGTCGGTGTGGCCGGCACCATGACCACGATCGCCGCGGTCGCACTGGACCTGCCCGAATACGATTCCGATCGGGTGCATCTGACCCGTCTCACGTTCGATCAGCTCCGCCAGGTCTGTCACCGTCTGATCGGGATGAACCACGACGAACGCGCTGCTCTCGGTCCCATGCATCCGGGCCGGGTCGACGTGATCGGCGGCGGTGCGGTGATCACCGAGGTGCTGGCCGACGAGCTGGCGCGCCGGGCGGGGATCTCCGAGCTGATCGTGAGCGAGCACGACATTCTCGACGGGATCGCGCTGTCGATCGCCTGAGACGGGCCGGAGGCGGCACCGCCTGAGGGCGGTCCGGACATCCCCGCGTGATCGGCGTTTTGCGCGATCGGCGTCCCTCGTTGCTGGACAATTGCGTCTCATGAGCAGGGTGGAACCCGTCCCGGGAGAGCAGGCGTCGCCGGAGGCACGCACGATATTCGGCCATCCCATCGGGCTGGTCAATTTGTTCGGAGTCGAGCTGTGGGAACGGTTTTCGTTCTACGGCATGCTCACCATTCTCGGGTACTACCTGTACTACTCGCTGACCGACGGCGGGCTGGGGCTGGAGAAATCCACCGCGACGGGCATCGTCGGCGCCTACGGCGGGCTGGTGTATCTGTCGACCGTGCTCGGCGGCTGGCTGGCCGACCGGGTGCTCGGAATGGAGCGGACCGTCTTCTACGGCGGCGTGGTCGTGATGGCCGGGCATATCGCGCTGGCGGTGCTGCCGGGATTGACCGGTGTCGGCGTGGGGTTGGCGCTCGTCGCGCTCGGCTCCGGCGCGTTGAAGGCCAATGCGTCCTCACTGCTGGGCACGCTCTACGAGAAGGGTGACCCGCGTGCCGACGGCGGTTTCACGCTGTTCTATCTCGGCGTGAATCTGGGCGCGTTCGTCGGCCCGCTGATCACCGGGCTGCTGCAGACCCACCTCGGATTCCACTACGGATTCGGGGCGGCGGCGGTCGGCATGGCGCTCGGACTCACCCAGTACGTGATCTTCCGGCGCAATCTGGGTACCCACGGGCGGGAAGTGCCGAACCCGTTGCCGCGCAGCCAGATCGGGAACGTGATCGCCTTCGTGCTGGTCCTCGGGGTGGTGGTCGCCGTCGCGATGTGGACCGGGCTGGTCCGGTTTTCGAATCTGTCGTGGGTAACCACCGGCGTGATCGCGGCGGTATCGATACTCTATTTCGGATTGATGTTGACCAGTCCGAAAGTGGTTGCGGTGGAACGAGTCCGAGTGCGGGCCTTCATACCGCTGTTCATCGCCAACGCCGTGTTCTGGTCGCTGTTCCAGCAGATCTTCACGGTGCTGGCCGTCTACTCCGACGAGCGGATGAACTGGACGCTGTTCGGCTGGACCGCGCCGGCGAGCTGGATCGGCTCGGAGGAACCGATCTGGGTCATCGTGCTGTCGCCCTTGTTCGCGCTCATGTGGACCCGCCTGGGCACCAGAGCCCCCACCACGCCCCGAAAGTTCGCCTACGGCGTGATAGGGATGGGCGCATCGTTCCTCCTGTTCGTCCCCCTGGCCGGCTTCGAGGACAAAACCGTTCCCGCCCTGCTCGTCTTCGTGATCCTGGCCGGCTTCGCCATATCCGAACTGCTGCTGTCCCCGATCGGCCTCGCGGTTACCACTCAGCTCGCCCCCGAGGCCTTCCGAGCCCAGATGATGGCCCTTTACTTCTTCTCCGTCGGCATCGGCACCTCGATGTCCGGCGTCCTGTCCGAGTTCTACGACACCAGCCACGAAGTCGCCTACTTCGGCATCACCGGCCTGGTCGCGATCGCAGTGGGAATCGTCGTTTACTTCCTAGCCCCGCAGGTCAGCCGCTTGATGGAAGGCGTGCACTGAGCAAATCCCCGGACAATTCCGAGACGGACGTACGACTTAGGTACGCTATCCCAGCCGCCCCCGTAGCCCAATTGGCAGAGGCAGCGGACTTAAAATCCGCACAGTGTCGGTTCGAATCCGACCGGGGGCACTACGAAGCCGCAGGTAGACCACGGTTTTCGTCTGTGCCCTGGTCGTTTTCGTTGTCCTTCGTCCGCAGTTCGTCCGCAGCTGCCGTCGCTCCGCGGTTCATCGCGTCCGCAACGGGGTCGAGGTCGTCATCGAACAGATGCCCGTAGAGGTCCAGGGTCAGGGTGGCCGTTTTGTGTCCGAGCATCCGCTGTACGACCTTGATATTGGCCCCTGCGCTGATCGCCAGCGAGGCAGCCGTATGCCGCAGGCCGTGAGGCACGAGGCCGGCCAAACCCACCGTCTCGGTCGCCCGATCGAAGGCCCACCGAAATTCGCCCAGAGGCAGAATGCCGCCGTCTCGGCTCTCGAACACCAGTGCTTCGGGATCGCGCTCACCGACGAGGTCGGTCAACTCGGTGACGAGGAACGAGGGGAGCGGAACGGTGCGCGTGGTGTGGTTCTTGGTAGTCGTCTCGACAATCCCGAGCCCTGCCACATGAGTTGCCGAACGAGAAACGGTGATTCGCCGGCGGTCCAGATCCACGCTCGCGACGCGCAGTGCCACCGCTTCACCGAACCGAATCCCGGTGTAGGCCAAGACGAAAACCAGCGGTCGAAACCGTTCGATCGCCACCGCCAACTCCAGGACTTGCCGGTGAGACAGATACCGTCGCTCGGCCGGCGACTTGCTTGGGAGGTCGATTTCTTCCGCCGGATTCACAGCCAGTCGCTTGGCCTTGATGGCGAACCGAAGCACCTGATCGACCACCTGATACGCCTGGATCACGCGCGAGGCGGACAGTCCTTTGCCCTTGAACCGGTGCCCACCGGACTCGCTCAGCTCGATCACCCAAGTCTGAATGTCCTCGAACTCGACATCACGCAGCGGCACTTCACCCCATCGCGGCAGTACCAACGTGTCCAGTAGCGAACGATAGCCGGCGACCGTCTTGGGCTTGCGCAATTTCTTTGTGGTGAACCATTTTTCGGCCACCACCTTGAACAGGACGCCACTGCGGTCAGGATCAACCCAACTGCCGGTCACGACCTTCGTAGTCACGTCGCTGTCGAGGTAGCGCTGAGCTTCAACCTTCGACGCAAAGGACCGAGCCCGCTCCACACCGTTGGGATCGACGTAGCGAGCACGCCACCGCTTGCCTTTGCCGTATCGCTCAGGGGATTTCTCGCGCCGCTTCGAAGACTTTCCCGTAACGGGATCGACCTCCACCACAGTCACATACCAGCGATCCTCGATACCCGATCGCTGGTTGCGCTTCGCCGCCATCAGGCCGCCTCTCCACCACGTGCGGTCTGACGCTCCTGCTCAGCGATCCACGCCAGCACCGTCGACTTCTTCCACACCCGCCGCCGCGGACCCATCTTGAAGCTCTCCGGGCCGTAACCGACGTGCGCCCACCACCGCCAGGTGGCTTCGGGAATTCCTGTCAACGCCTCACACTGCTTGGCCCGTAGGTACGTCTCTTGCTCCTGGGTGTCCATCACCGATCCCCTTCCTATGCTGCGTGGTCGATTGCCGAAGTTTTCTGTGGCCCATTCGGTCCGAGGGCGAGCTGGGCTCTCAAGTACTCCGCTCGCCATTTCGTTCGCTTGGCGATCGCGCCCATGATCAGGTGCTCACGCAAGGGCCGTTCCTTGTCGCCCGGCTCTACCGGCGTGATCCGCAGGTGTGATGTGTCCGGGCGCTGGATTCCGACTTCGGCGAGCATTTGCCGAACAAATTCCGCGCGATCGGCCTTGTGATCCGGAAGCGTCTTGCCGGTCCACCTGCGGGACACCAGGACTCGGCGGCCGGGC
>NZ_JOJF01000009.1:0-204731 GCF_000720265.1 Nocardia sp. NRRL WC-3656
TCTTTTGAAGGATCACGCGGTGACCACCCTCTATCCGGCTACGACACGCTCAGACATTTGCTGGCGTCCGGTCGTACACCATCCTGCTGGACTCAACCTGCCGGAATACCGACACGACTATACGTCGCCCTCCACAACGTGACAGTTCCACTATCACCAACAGGATGGACTCACGACAGTGGCCCTCACGTTCGCCGTCGACTCCCAATCCCCTCCCCCCGCATCACGACCTCGCGAGCGGGTGCGGTGGCCCGCGCTATGCCTCACAGACCGGAGGGCAATGGACCCGCACCGAACCGAGAGCGGTTCACTTTCAGCTCTATCGCCGCGTTCCTGGAAGCCCCCCTCTCGATATACCTCTGAAGCTGCCTTCGCGTTGACGGCGGATGTCGGTCACCACACTCTGCCCAAACTCGTTCAACGCGTTCTTACCCACGAACCCCCTGGCGGCCAGATCAGTTTTCAGGTTCGCGCGCTGCGCATCGACTAGGCTGGCCTCGAAATCCGCCAGCAGCGAAGGCACCATCGACCGGAGTTGCTTGATACCACCACTGTTTCGACGCACCCCGAATCCAGCCATCAGTGCGTCCCGCGCCCGCTCGAGTACCCAGGACCGGTTAGGGTCGACACGTCCTCGGGGCGGTCTCGGTTTCTTGGAAGGCGGCTGCGAGTCTGACAGCCCTCGCAGAGCCTTTCCCGCAGCGCGAATCCTTCGACGACAGGCAGAACAAAGAGTTCGCCCAGCCTTGGTCATGTCCCCGCAGCGCGTGCAAATCGACACTAGCCTTCCGGGTGTGACCTCTTGCGCTGCCGAAGAACTCACCTTGGTGCTAGTAGTTTTTGAGACCTCAGTCGTCACCTCGACTGCATGTCGCAGAGCAGCACTCCCAGGATCGGGAAAGGCTCGAGAAACAGTCCCTGAGGCGCCGCGACTAACATCTTGTTCGTTCTTCGCGACCGGTCGTGACCGACGTTGAACCTTCGGCATACCAACAGGTTTCACACTGCAATAGTACGACCCATCGGTCCGTGTGTGGAACGCGATATTGCCTGCGTCGTCAATGATTGCAGCCTTTCCGCAACCGGGACACACGGGTTGCGATCTCTTCCGCCCCACGTCACACTCCTTGCTGCGATACGCGAGACATTCAAGTAGCTCCAAAAGCTGAGCTGATTATATTTCCGCTTTCGCGCAGATGACTCGACTTGATGGCTTCAACTCGCGTTAACTGCGAGTTCCCTCGTGCAGCATGTTTCATGCTATGTCCAGTAGGCCGGATTCGTCGAGTATATCGAAAGTCTCCAGTAGGTCAGCGGCTGCACTAACCAAGTCGTCCCGCGCGTAGCCGCGTTCCTCCCGCTCAAGATCAGGGTCCATCCATTGCTCGGCATTGTCACGAAGTGTGTCGAGCTGACTATCGAGTTCGTCGATTGCGGCAAGAATATCCACGACATCCTCCTGAGCGTTCTCGATAGCAGCAAAGGCCTCGGTCAACTCATCGAATCGTTTCCACGAAGACAAACTGTCTATATCGGGGAGATCAGCATCTCCGAAGTTGGAGAGATCGAATCGATGTCCCTCGAGAACAGAAATCAGAGAGGTTAGCTCGTCGAGCAAGCCCTGTACATCA
Organism: Nocardia sp. NRRL WC-3656; assembly: GCF_000720265.1. Lineage (NCBI taxonomy): Bacteria > Bacillati > Actinomycetota > Actinomycetes > Mycobacteriales > Nocardiaceae > Nocardia > Nocardia sp. NRRL WC-3656. The sequence continues at coordinate 1,632 of NZ_JOJF01000009.1, forward strand.
TTCTTAGTGAAGCGCCCGTCTTCGGCGATGCGGGCGAGTACCTTCTTATACTTCTTCACAACATTTCCCTGACCTGAGAAAAATCTACGTTGATAAATTCTGATCACATCTGCAGTTGTTACGATTTTGAAGCATCTCGACATATGCGACACAAGGGCTGCGACGCCTGCGCCCCGAATCCCACTCCTCGCTGCGACATACACGAACCAAACTGAACGACAGGTGCCCGAGCCGCTTATGCTCACGCTTTCGCAAAGAACTGAAGTATCTGTTAGGTCTTCTTCCTATCAAGGGTCGCCAACTATATCCTTCAGGCTCGCGGCGACTTCAACGGCCAGCTCATCCTCTGGACCTTTGATCAGGCAAATATCGTCGTACAACGGCCGCAACACGTCGCGCGCTCCGGCGAAGTCCCCTGCGCCGGCCAGAAGTTCCCCATATTGGGCGCGTAGTCGCAGCGACGCTTCCGACCCGTCACTGGTCAACTCGACGGCCTCAGCGACAAGGTGCTCCATGTCGGCCAGCCCTTCCTCGATGTCCCCCAACGCCATTCGGCACCGAGCCGCAGAGGCTCGGCAATCCCACGCACTTTCGCTGAACTTGCCTTCGATTCGGCGGTATGCCGCTGCGAGGGAGTCGAACTCGCGGCGCGCGCTGCGATGGTCGCCACTGAGTTCGATGGCGATGGCGACCAAACTGCGAAGGTTCAGGACCTTGGCGTTGTCGGGCCCGTGTACCTCCCCCGCGCTGGCGATCACCGAACTGAGTGCATCCGCGGCTTGCGCGAAGCGTTGCTCTTCCCACAGCTCGTAGTAGCGGCGCTCGGCGTTTTCGATGGCGGTCTGCAGGTGCATGGCCGACAGCGGTGCCGTCGGCGGCATCTCCGGTCGCAAGGAGCGGGTCGGCTCGATCTGGTCGGTTTCCAGGGGTGCGTTGGGGCGACGGAACACCCTGGTCGGGTCGGGGAAGCCGGAGAGGTAGAGCTCGGTTGGTGGTACGGCCGAGTCCGGGCCGGGCAGGAATGGGAGGAGCAGCTCGTACACGGCGTAGGCGTCGGACGGGCGGGCAGCCGGGTCCTTGCGTACCAGGTCGAGCACCAGTCGTTCGAATTCGGCCGGCACGTCGGGTCTCAGCTCGCGAAGCGGCGTCGGCTCGACGTGGGCGTGCAGGTGCATGAGTTCGACTTGTGATTCGCTGGGGAAAATCGGTGAACCACAGGCCATCTCGTGCATGATGCAGCCGAGGGCGTAGAGGTCGCTGCGTGGGGTGACTCGTAGGCCGTGAACGCTTTCCGGCGACATGTACCGCAATGTCCCGATGATCTGCCCGGTCGAGGTCAGTCGCTTCGCGTCCGGGTCGAGCATGGCCGCGATGCCGAAGTCGATGACCTTTACCGCCCCGTCGCGGGTCACCAGAATGTTGTCCGGTTTCAGATCCCGGTGTACGACGGGCAGGGCATGTGCATGGGACAAGACCGTGGCGATCTGCGCCGCGACGGCCGCCACCCAGGCAAGCGGGAGCGGAGTCGACGGGTCGATGTAGTTGCGCAGCGGGGTGCCGTCGATGAGTTCCATGACGAGATAGACGTTCTCGTAGGAAGCGTCCAGGACGGCGTCGTACACCTGCGGCACGCCGTGGTGGCGGATGCGGGCGGTGACGCGGGCTTCGCGTTGGAATCGCTGGCTGAACTCCTCTGCTTGGGCTTTGGTCACTACCTGGTCGACGCGGATCAGTTTGATCGCGACCTCACGGTCGAGGACAACGTCGTACCCCCGCCACACCGAACCCATTCCGCCGGAGCTGATTTGCTCGGTCAGCTCGTAGCGGCCGTCGATCCGTTCCACCCGCATCGCCGTTCCCTATCCCCGTGTTCTGCTGTCAGGCAACGCCCTGTTGTCTTCTGATCATGCGCCATGCTGCGCTGCGCGCCTGGCGATTCAGCGTTTCCTTGAACGCCGGGTCGGATTTGCTGAAGTACCGTTTGCCGAGGTTGGAGATGGTTTCGTAGTGGTCCATCATCTTTTCCTCGAAGACTGGATCGAAGACCCGGCCGAACTCCTCTTCCGAATGATTGGCCACCGCTGCCAACTGCACATGCGGTTCGGCAGCGGCTTCGTTGAAGGGTTTCGCCGCGTCCTCTTCGGTGAAGCTGGTGCCGTGGCGCTTGTTGAACTCGTCGATGAGTTCCGACAGCGGCGACTTCTCCGGTTCTTGGGCGGCTGCCGAACCGTCCCCGAAACCCCGAAGTTCCGAAGGCCCTTCGGGATTCAGGCCGATGTCGTGCTCGCCGGTCTTGACCAACCGCATGTGCGAGAGGTCCACATCCCCAATATCCACTCCGCCGTCCGACCGGCGCGGAAGCCGGTTCAGCAGATGGCGGCCGTACAGGTGCAGCAGCTCGAGGTCGCTGTCCTGGTAGGGCACGATCTGGGCGAGGAAGCCGTATTTGCGGACGTAGTCGTTGAGGTCGGCGCGGAAGTTCTCGGCCTTCTCGACGTCGTCTTCCTCATCGCTGTCCAGTAGTTCGGTGAAGCGTTCGACCGCGGGAGCGAGCAGCCGGTACAGCTCGGCGTGTAACTTCTGCCACTTCGCCTGTGAGCCGGCGGCTTGGTCTTCCGCCAGCAAGTACGCATTGGCGAACTCCCGCATCTCTTTGGTGGACAGAAGTTGTGCGGACATCACCCGATCCTGCGCGAGATACAGGAGGTTCGGGTCGGTCGGCAGCGTATGGGCTTCTTCGTAGTACGGCCGGAAGGCCTCGCGGATCTTCTCGGCGTCGTTCACGAAGTCGAGGACGACAAGGTCTTGCTGGCTCTTGCGCTCGTGGGTTCGGTTGAGCCGCGAGAGCGTCTGTACCGCCGCGATACCGGCCAGAGTCTTGTTGACGTACATCGTGGTCAGCAGCGGCTGGTCGAAGCCGGTCTGGTACTTCTCTGCGACAACGAGGATCCGATATTCCTTCTGCCCTTTTCCGCCGGCGCGAGTCGCCACGTCGTCGGCACGGGTGTAACCGAATGCTTTGGGCAGTTGAGATTCCGGGAGGCCGTCGTTCTCCTTCGGCTCGGTCGTTTCCTCACCCTCGTAGTCGAGTGCCCCCGAAAATGCCACGAGCACGCCGATATCCGGGTAGAGCTTGTCGTACTCGCACTCTGCGATGTACCGCTTGATCGCCCGCGACATCGCGACAGCGCTGTGCCGGGAAGCCGTCACCACCATCGACTTGGCGCGACCACCGAGCCGTGGCCGCGTATGGGCGACGAAATGCTCGACAATCACCTGCGCATGCTGATCGACGGTATGCGGGTGCATGATCGCAAACCGTGCCAGCAGCGCATTCGCTTTCCGTTCCGGCACTTCGTAATCCGACGGATTGTCGTTGACCAGCCGGTAGAACGTCTTGTATGTGACGTAGTTGCGCAGCGGGTCGAGGATGAATCCCTCGTCGATAGCCTGCCGCATGGAGTAGGTGTGGAACGGCTCGTACTTCTGGCCGACCAGCGTGCCGAAGTTCTCCAGCGTCTTGGACTTCGGCGTAGCAGTGAACGCGAAGTACGAGATATTCCGCGCTTTGCCGCGCTCCGCCGCCTTTTGTTTCAGACGCTCATCCAAGGTGAGCTCGGCAGCGCCTGCGTCCTCGTCCTCGGGGTCCAGACCCAGATCGCGAAGCGCCGACCGCACCGCTTTGGCCGCGTCACCAGACTGCGAAGAATGCGCTTCGTCGACGATGATGGCGAACCGTCCGCCAAGCAGTTCGGTCGGAGAGCGGCGCAGGTAATCCAGCAACGCCGGGAAGGTGTGCAGGGTGACGGTGATGATCTTGCCCTCTTCCTGCGAGAGAGCTTTCGCCAACTTCTCCGACTTCGCGCCCTGCTTGTCGTCGATCTTCACCACCAGGCCGTCGACGCGCTCGAAGCCGCCGACCGTCTCGCTCAGCTGGCTGTCGAGATTGCGGCGGTCGGTGATGATGATGGTCTTGTCGAAAACCGGTGTACCAGGTCTCAATCCGGCCGCGCGGGCATCGGGGTCCAGCTTGGACGGGTCCGTGGGCGTATGCAGGTCGCTCAAGCGGTGCGCGAGCCAGCCGATAGTGTTCGACTTCCCCGAACCCGCCGAGTGCATGACCAGGTAGTCGTGACCGGCACCATGGGTTGCCGCGTGTGCGGTGAGCTTCTTCACCGCATCCCACTGGTGGAAGCGAGGAAAGATGATGGTCTTGGCGCCGCGCCCGCCCGGACCTTTGGACTCGTGGATGTGTACGAACCGTTCCAGCATGTCCAGCCAGTTGTCCGGGTGCCAGACCTGCTCCCACAGGTATGAGGTCGGATACTTCCCGGGCTCTATTGGCGTCGGGTTGCCAGCACCGCCGGGCTTTCCCGCCCCCTCCGACCCCGTATTGAACGGCAGGAAGCGAGTTTTCGCGCCCCTGAGCTGTGTGGTGACGAATACCAGATCGGGGTCGACAGCGAAGTTCGCGATTACGCGACGAGTGAAGATCAGCTCGGTGGCGTCGCGCTCGGTGCGGTACTGGTTCTTCGCGTGCTCGACGTTCTGTCCGGTGAGGGGGTTCTTCAGTTCGGCGGTGGCGATCGGAATTCCGTTGAGCAGCAACGCAAGATCGAGCCGGTGCCCGGCATCCGCCTGCTTTGTCGCGTAGGGCAACTCGCGAACGACCGTGAGCCGGTTAGCCTTGTACTCGGCAAGCGCGTCTTCGGATGTCACCAGATTCGGTTTGAAGTACGCCACTCGGATGCGAACCCCGCGGTCTCGAACACCCGAACGCAACACCTCGACAAGACCGTTCGAGCCGATTTCCCGATCCACGGCCCGAGCGAACCCACGCTGCGCCTCGTCGGAGTCGCCACCGTAGGCACCGAGCAAGTCCTCCCACTCGTCATGCTGAGTGGACTCGATGAACGCCAGCAGCTCCCCCATATCGAGCCCGAGCTCGGGCCGATACTCGTGCGGGTTGCCTTGTCGCCAACCGTTTTCCACCATCGCGGCGACGATTTCGCCACCGAAGGTGTGCTCGTCGTGGACCGGGCTCACCGATCTATACCCCCTGTGTGAGATTTCGCCCGGAGGCGGTGGTGACATTAAATTGGCCAGTCACGGCAGCCGTAACAAGGGCTTGGCGACGTTCAGCAAGCAGCGTAACCGAACGAGCCAGAGCAGCCTTAACGCCGTCAATCTGAAGACGGTACGCATCGAATTCAACCGCCAGCGAGCGCTGGGAAGCGATAGGAACATCCGGCACAATACAATCCTTCACCACGCTGGTCGGCAGGTTGTTCGCCATTCCCTCCGCGCCCGAAATTCCGAGCTTAATATGCTCGCGAACTTGGTGGGCGCGCAGCGCGTGTGCCACAAACGTAGGTTCCGCCAGTCTCAAGTCCAAATTTAGGCGATACACTTTGTCGCATAAAAGTAATTTCGCGGATAGTTCACCTACGATCCCTACACTTCCGATTAGTTCCGGCGAGCCACTAGCACGCGACATCAGCAGGTCGCCTTTGCGAAGCAAATATTCCTTACGAGGATCTATACTGCGCGGAAGAGCCTTGTGCTGCATCGGATCAAACATGCCCGAGTTGACGCAACCAGCTTTGATCACGCCCCACTCGTCAGCTTCGACAGCACGATCTTCACATTGAGGGGACCACCCCTGCTCGATTTTCGTTAACCAGTGGCGTAGACGTATACCACCGAATTCCTGCGCACATTCGAGAAGCCTGTGCGACAGTGTTGAAACCCACCTCTCGGAGAAGAGCGCAGCCTGACGCCGCCGAAATTCAATCAGCGCGTCGATGCGGGAGGTTTCGGCGTCGAGGAAGTCGGCGATGCGGCGCTGCTCATCCAGAGGAGGCAGCGGAATTTCGATCGATCGGAACGCATCCCACGATATATCGAACTGATTTGGTGGTTGATTCTTTCCAAGTCGCTCATACTCGGCGACCATATGTTTCGACCGAAGAAGGTGATGAAGAAATCGCGGTTCTGCCCGAATCTGATCGATGTGCATCACCCAATAGGCGGGGCTGGTAATTCCCATCCATGGTGACATACCGACGGAGCCGTGCGGCTTCCCGAGCCGATTCATGATGATATCACCCGGCGAAACTACTTTGTACCCATTCAGATCTTCACTGGGCGCCGGACGACCGTCAGATTCAGATCGACGAGTTACGCCCAAGTGTAGGTTTACTCCCAGAAGTGATAACTCGGGTCGCCCTATCAACTTGATTTGGCGCAGCACAGATCGCAACGGGGCGACTTCCCAATTCTGCGGATTACCAACCGCGGCAACGGCCCCCGACAAACTCACTTCGTGACCTCCCCGAGCAGCGCTTGAATCTGCGCCTCCAACGACTTCAACTCCGCATCAATCTCCTGCAGAGGACGTGGCGGTGTGTAAACGTAGAAATGCCGGGTAAATGGAATTTCATACCCGACCTTGGTTTTGGTGTGGTCGATCCACGCATCCGAAACATGTGGCAGGACTTCGCGGGCAAAGTAGCCGTCGACGTCCTCCTCCAAAGGCACGTTTTCGAAGTCACGGAGATCAGCGTCGGGCTCAGGAGCACCCTTAACAAGCTGGATTTCACCTTCGGGATCACGAACGCCGAGAGCGTCGCGGAGAGTTTTCGCGAAGGGCGCACCAGTAGGCCACGGCTCACCAGCACCAGCGACCGCGTCCTTGAGCGCCGTAATGGCGTCGGTCTTCTTGTCCCAGGAGGAGCCAACCAAGGGGGCCAACAGCTTTCGGAAAACCCCCGGGTCGCTGTACTGCTTGCGAACGGGAGCTGCCTCGACGAGCTGGTCCAGAGCCTCGGCGGTCAGCTCGAACCGCAAGCGCAGTGGCCGTTCGACAGTGATTCGCCGATATCCGAATTCGGAGTTGCGGAAGACCTTCACCTTGCCGTGCAGCGGATGCTCCGGATCGCCGGCGACCTCCACTGCGTTGCCGTACAGCCGAGTGATCTCCTCAATCTGCGCGGGCGTGAGGTATTTGCGCTTGTCCCCCAGCGACTTGCGCATCTTCTCCCAGTAGTCGCGGGCATCCAGCAGCACCACCCGGCCACGATGTTCGGGAGACTTGCGGTTGGTGAGGATCCAGAAGTAGGTGGAGATGCCCGTGTTGTAGAACAGCTGATCCGGCAGCGCCACAACGGCTTCCAGCCAGTCGTTCTCGATTATCCAACGGCGGATGTTGGATTCGCCGGACTCGGCCGCGCCGGTGAACAACGGGGAACCATTGAAGACGATGGCAACTCGGCTGCCACCGGTGCCGCCCACCTCAGCCGGCTTCATCTTGGAAAGCATGTGCTGCAGGAACAGCAGCGACCCGTCGTTGATCCGCGGCAACCCAGCCCCGAAACGTCCTGCGTCGCCGAGGTTCTTGTATTCCCACTCGACGTCTTCCTTGACCTTCTTCCACTCCACACCGAACGGCGGGTTGGCGAGCAGATAGTCGGCCTTCACGTTCTTGTGGCCGTCGTCGCTGAAGGAGTTGCCGAAGACGATGTGGTCGGGGTTCTGGCCCTTGATCATCAGGTCGGAGCGGCAGATGGCCCAGGACTCGGGGTTGAGTTCCTGGCCGTAGACCTCCACCTTGGCCTGCGGGTTCATTTGCTTGATGTGTTCCTCGGCGGAACTGAGCATGCCGCCCGTGCCGCAGGCGGGGTCCAGGACCGTGCGCACTACGCCGGGGACGCTGAGCAGGTCGGCGTCGGGGGCGACGAGGAGGTTCACCATCAGCTCGATCACCTCGCGGGGCGTGAAGTGCTCACCCGCGGTCTCGTTCGACTGCTCGGCGAAACGCCGGATCAGTTCCTCGAAGACGTAACCCATGTTGTGGTTGGAGACCACCTCGGGGCGCAGGTCGAGGTCGGCGAACTTGCCGGTCACCTTGTAGAGCAGGTTGGCCGTGTCGAGACGTTTGATCTGCTGGTTGAACTCGTAGCGGTCCAGTACCTCGCGCGCGTTCTCCGAGAAGCCGCCGACGTAGGCCTGCAGGTTCTTCGCCAGGTGCGAGGGGTCGCCGAGCACCGTCTTCAGCCGCAGGTCGGTCACGTTGTAGAAGCTGTTGCCCGAGGCGCGGCGCAGGAAGCTGTCGACGTTGATGTCCTGGCCTTCGAACCGCTCGACGGTTTCGCGCACCTTGTCGCGGGTCGGTTCCAGCACGCACTCCAGCCGGCGCAGCACGGTGAACGGCAGAATCACCTTGCCGTAATCGGACTGCTTGTAGTCGCCGCGCAGTAGGTCGGCGACCGACCAGGCGTGATTGGCAAGCTCGGTGTGCTTGCTGGTGTTCACTTATTGCCTCCTGGAATCTTTTGCTTCGTTGTCTCAACGTCTTCGGACTGCGTTGTGTTACTTGCCGGCTCGAGCGCCCCGGCGGTGAGACCGGATGCCAGCAGTCCGATCGCGTGTTCGCTCGCATCGCCGACGCGGCGAGCCGATGCCCGCAGCTCGTACAGTCGCTGGAAGGCCGCACCGTAACGCTGCTGCTCACGCAACGGCAGCAACGGTATCCGCAACCGCGAAGGATCGAAGCGGATCGTCGATGTGCGAGTGGTGGACGCGTTCTCCGCACTGTTGACGAATCCCGCGACGAACCACGAATTCAGTCGCTGCGTATCGGGCCGCAGCAGATACACGTGCGGGCCGAGCACCGCTCCGTCGTCCTCGGCACCGGCGACGCGTGCGCTGCGGGCCCCGCTCGAGTCGCTGCGGACCGCGGGGATCAGCACGTCACCGGCGGCGACGACCACCACCTCGGTGGGTTCGGATGTGGCGAAGCTGCCCGACGGCGGGTGGCCTGTCACGACGTCGGTTGCGGTGAGGATCGGCCGGGGATCATCCCCCGGGGCAGCCTGTTTCGGTCGTGGCGGGGAAGCCCGGAACCACTGTAGTGCACCGCCGCCGGACAGATCGGCCACGGTAGCTGTGCGCCAAGGCTTTCCACCCGCCTGCCGCCACGTGCCGAGATCGCTCACCAGGCCCGCGAGTGCGGCCACATCCCTGCTCAATTCGCGAACGGCGTCCTCGACTTCGGTCGACAGCAGTGCCGGGTCGAACGACGACCGAACATAGCGGGCCGGGGTCAGATCGACACTCTCGTCGAGCACTTCCATGACCCGAACCGCTGCTGCCACACCGGGCACGGTGGCGGCTTCGGCGGATCCGCTGTCGAACGACCGCCACGAATCGAGAATAGTGCGACCGAGTACCTCCCAGTCGAGGCCGCCACCCGAGCCGTCATCGACCGCCGAGGCGTCGATAAACAGCATCGTATCGGTAACGGAATCAACGGTTTCCGGCCGCCGAAGCACCCACAGCTGCAGGCCGACATGCCGCGGCTGAGCGGCGCCGGGCGCGAAACCGATCACAGCCCGGAGCGCGCCGGAGCGCAACAGCTCAGCCCGAATCCGGCGGCCCGAAGCGCGAGAGGCCACCGCGGGCGGGAGCAACAGAACCGCCGTTCCGCCGGGCTTCACGTGCGCAAGCGCATGCTGGACCCACGCGAGCTCGGATTCGCCGCGTGGCGGAACGCCGTATTGCCAGCGTGGATCGAGAGCGAGTTCGTCCGCACCCCATTCACGATCGGAGTACGGCGGATTGCACAGCACCGCGTCGACCTCGAGGCCCGGAAAAGCGTCGTCGGACATGGTGTCACCGGCATACACCGTCGGCTCCAGCCCTGTCACCGACTCCAAGGCGAGACGGGTGCGCTGCACCTGCACGGGCACCACATCCTGGCCGTACAGTTCCGTCGCGCCGGCCTGGGCCGCCGCCAGCAGCAGTGAACCGCTACCGCACGCGGGATCCAGCACACTTCGAAGCCGTTGCGAGGCAGCGTCTCCGGCCAGTTCGGCCATGAGCGCCGCGAGCGGTGCCGGGGTCTGGTAAACGCCCGTTGCGGGTGCGTCCTCCAATCCACGCTCGGCCAACACATCCAGAGCGGTCCGGCTGCCTTCGGCGTCGGCAGCGCGCTGCAACATCTTCAGCACAGGTGCGGACACGGATGCCGACGAGCGGGGCGCCCAGCCCGCGCCGGTCCAGCTGAGCGATTCCATCAGGTGCGCGACATCGCTCGGCTCGGCCTGGGAGCGCAGATAGGTTCGCAGTTCGATTGTCGGCGATTGCGGCGCCTCCACACCATGGTCGTTCAACCATTTCTGCACCTGATGCAAGTCGAAGACGGGCCGCGACTCGGTCCCGCCGATCGGGCCGGGGAAGTCGGCGTACCTACGGCGCCAGTTGCTTACGGTCGCTCGGGTCACGCCGGCCAGCCGGGAGATCTCGGAGGCCGTGACAGGCGATGCGGGCTTCGGCATACCTCTCCCTTCCGTGTACATGGGCCAGCTTCGCTTACGTGTAACTCAAAGTCAATCACCAGATCGATGATTGACAATGTTTTCAACGCCGCCTAGCTTGTGTACATCCGCTCGCGGACCGAACCCGGGAGCAGAAGTCCAACTTCCGGCCGCGCACTTCGGAGCCGCAGATGAGCAAGCACCAGGACCACCACGACTCGCACTGCCATTGCCACGGCCGCAGCCGGCGCAGCGCCAAGGGCACGCGGCCCTTCACGCGATGCACCGGAGAAGAACTGCGGCGGTTGCCTCGGAAGATCCGAATGTCGTTGTCGCAACGAAAGACGCCGCTGTCGGCGTAACCACCGGGTCCCTCGGCGACCCGATCGAGAAACCGACCCGCCTCGACGAGCCGAACGAAGGAAAACATGATGAGGATCAAGAAGTTCGCCGCAACCGCCGCCCTGACCGTGGCGGCTGTCGGAATAACGTGCGGCACAGCCGATGCCGAGCCGGTGCCCCAACCGAATGCGTCGGCACCGGTCCTGCCCGGCAGTGTGCACGGGGAGGACCGTGGCGTGGCGTACAACGTCGACCGCGGCGCCGACGGTAGGACGCTCACCGCCGAACTGAGTGGTGGCCGGTTCGACGTCACGGAGGACGCCATCAATGTGATCGCCACGGACGGCACACAGGTTGCGAGCCTGCCCCTGCAACTGCAGCTCGGCGACCACGTTGTCGATCTTCACCCCCGCGTCGAGAGCGACGGCACCAAGCTGGCCGCCGATGTGGCCGCGAGCCCGATCGGCCACTGGCGCAAGACCTCTCCGCGTCAACGCAGCATCGAAGCGGGGATGGGAATCGGGGCCGCGCTCGGCGGAATCGGTGGCGCGCTGCTCGGCATCGTCGTCGGCATCGCCACCATGGGGATGCTCATTCCGATCACGTTGCCAGTCGGCCTGCTCGTCGGCGTCCTCGGCGGCATGGCTGTCGGAGGTGCTGCCGGTGCGGCGATCCCGAACTCGGATGTGCCGGACCAGTGGGACTACCAGCAGGAGTGCCACGGCAGCGGCGAGTACCGGTACTGCTGGTAGTCCCTCGAGCCCGTCCGCTTCCACGGCGCCGGACGCCGCGGAACGAACCTGTCGACGATCCGCTCCTCATGCCGAGCCAGCTGTCGACGAAAACCTCTCGATCACAAAGAAAGTCATCACGATGAAACTCTCGTTTGCCACTGGTCTCCTCCTCACCTGCGCCGCCGTCGGCGGCACCGCGCTGGTCGCCGGCCCCGCCCACGCGGACGATGTCCGCTGGACCGCGGTCGCCGTCTCCACCAGCAACGGCTTGCTCAACGCCTCCCGCAACTACACCGACGTGGAGGAGGCGAAGAACACCGCGCTAGCCGACTGCGACCACCGGGTGCCCCCGCCGGCCGGCTCCAGCGCGCCGGCACACGACTGCCGGTTGGTTCTGGTGTATCCGAGCGGTCGATGCGGTGCGGTCGCCACCGGCACCCGGTATTCCGACGGGGACGCGGTCGGCAGCACGTACTCGTGGTCGGTCGGGAACAGCCTCAGTGAGGCGGATTTCGACGCGATCATGAAGAACCCGGGGCTGGGGGTCACCGTGTGGTGGTCGGACTGCCAGTACTGATCGCGGGCACAACGCCCATCCCCTATTGCCTTGTGGGCGCGACATGAAACCCATTGCGCGACAACCCCGCAATCGTTCGGTCACGATCGAACACGACACGCCGCTGAGACTTCTCGGCGGCAGAACGGAACCCCATGACCGCTCCGGTCCCACCTCAACACCCGCCCTACTACGCGCCGCCACAGAAGAAGAGGCGCGTCTGGCCCTGGATTCTCGGCGGATTCGCCGCCTGCATACTGCTGCTGTTCGGCGGATGCGCCGCACTCATCGGGGGCGTCGCACACGAAGCCTCCAAACAAGAGGCCGAGCGAACCACGGCGGCACCGCTGGGTTCGGAGGTGCGCGACGGCAAGTTCGCCTTCGTGGTCACCAGCCTCGCCCCTCCGGTTTCGGAGGTCGGGGATAACCCGTACCTGCGCAAACAGGCTCAGGGCGAGTACGTCCTGGTCCACGTCGATGTCACCAACACCGGGGACCGTCCCCAAACATACTTCGGCGACAACCAGAAACTCGTCGACGACCAAGGCCGGCTCTACAGCAACGACACCGGCGCCGAGATCAATCTGAACAAGGATCTGTCGACCGAGATCAATCCGGGCAACAAGATCTCCGTGACGATCGCATTCGATGTGCCGAAGGGCACTCAGGCCGCAGCGATCGAGTTCCACGACTCCGCGTTTTCCGGCGGCGCTCGCGTCGCGGTGAAGTAGGCGGCACTTTCGCGTCCCGGACGCGACCATGCCCGACAGCATCGAGCCGTGGCCGCATCCGGCCGAGGGTTGCCACGAGGACGCCGACGCTCGAACCCGTCCCTCGGCCACCCACTTCTCGATAAACTTTCACTTCTCGCACAGTTCGGCGAGCGTGCCTTTCCTCGCCTGTGCGACATAAGCATTCGCATTGATTGGGGGATCTTCTATGCAGAACACGCTGTCCACCGACGGAGTGTCCGACGGGGATGCCGACCGCCTGCGCGACCTGGTGTGCGACGAGATTTCCGCCGATGGGTCGGTCTCTCCGGAAGTGGCCGCAACCATACTGGCTGCCTTCCCCGACACCGCCCCCGCCGGCCCCGGATCCGGCGGGGTGCTGGCCGGGATGTTCCTGCGATCGATCACGGTGAACGGCTTCCGAGGTATCGGACCGACGACAACGCTGGACCTCCAGCCCGCGCCCGGCCTGACGCTCGTCGTCGGCCGAAATGGTTGCGGCAAATCCAGTTTCGCCGAGGCTGCGGAGTTCGCGATCACCGGCGACAACAAGCGATGGTCCGACCGCGGCCGAATCTGGCGTGATGGCTGGCGGAATCTGCACGACGGCGAGGAACCAGCCATCGAAGTCGAACTGCAGACCGAGTCCGCAGAGAACCCCCTCACCATCACCGGTACCTGGAGCGCCGGGGCGGGACTCGACGACGGCAGCTGGACCACCCGCCGCAAAACGGGTGAGCCGATGCCGTTGGACCGCGACGACCTTGCCCGGCCGCTGGAATTGTTCCGTCCATTCTTGTCCTACAGCGAGCTGGGCTCACTGATCGACGGCACGCCGACCGCGATGTACGACGCGCTGCACCGCCTGCTCGGTCTCGACGATCTCAGCGTCGCGCTGCAGAACCTACAGCGGCGACGACTCGATATCGACAAGGCCACCAAGGAAGTCAAACAAGGCAAAGAGGCTTTGCTGACGGAATTGTCGGCCGTCGACGACGACCGTGCGCGCGCGGTCTTCGAGCTGCTCGACCGGCGCATCAACAACCTGTCTGCCATCTCTCAGGCGGTGCTCGGTGCCGAAGAGGATGCTTCCGGCCCCGCGACGGCCCTCAGCGGCATTGCCGCGCTCGGGCTCCCCGACTCAACTCTGCTGGCGGAAGCCACCGGCCGTCTCGACGCCGCCCTAGCACAATTGGCCAGTGCGGCGACAGCAGAAGCCGACGCGGACACCGCGATTCTGGAGATCTTGGACCTCGCCGCCACCTACGCCGCCGACGATTGCCTCTGCCCGGTATGCGGGGAAGGGCAACTCGACGCGCAGTGGAGGGAGCAGACGGGTCAGAAGATCGCCGACATCCGACGGCGCACCGCCGACCTCGCGGCGGCCAGGCGCGCGCACAACGCGGCGGTGTCCGAGGCACGCAGCCTGATTCAACCTGTCCCGCAAGCACTGTCGAGTTGCCCGATCGATGCCGGTGACACGCTGCGAGAGTGGCGGGCATGGGCGGATTTGCGAACCGCAGATGCCGCACAGCTGCCGACACTGATGCGTGACCACTACCAACGACTCACCGTTGCGCTGTCGGACCTGCAGGGGCGAGCGCGCGCCGAGCTGTCCCGCCTGGACACGGTCTGGGCGCCATTGGCGGTGCGGATCGCCGCCTGGGTCGAGCGGGCTACTTCGACCGCAACCGCCGCCGATGAACTGAAGACCGTGAAGGCCGCCGAGGCGTGGCTCAAGAATGCCGCCGCCGGTCTGCGCACCGAGCGCATGCGTCCACTCGCCGAGCTCTCGCAACATATTTGGACCACGCTGCGCCAGCAGAGCAATGTCGAGCTCGGTGGAGTCGTGTTGACGGGCAGTGCGCAGCAGCGCCGGGTGAGCCTGGATGTGACGGTCGACGGGGTGGCCGGTGCCGCGCTGGGAGTGATGAGCCAGGGCGAATTGCACTCGCTGGGGTTGTCGCTGTTCCTGCCGCGTGCCACGGCGGCGCAGAGTCCGTTCCGGTTCCTCGTGATCGACGACCCGGTTCAGTCCATGGATCCCGCCAAGGTCGACGGGTTGGCCCGAGTGCTGGACGAGGTGGCGCGATCCCGGCAGGTAGTCGTTTTCACACACGACCTGCGGTTGTCCGAAGCCGTACGCCGCCTACACATTCCGGCCACCATTCTCGATGTACAGCGTCGGGAGCGGTCGGTCGTGGAAGTTCGGGTGTCGGTCGACCCGATCCGCCGCAACCTCGCCGATGCTCGCGCATTGCAGTCGACGCCCCGGTTGCCCAAGGACGAAGCCAATGAGCTGATCGCGTTGTGCTGCCGACAAGCGATCGAGTCCGCCAGCACCGCAAAAGTCCGAAAGATACTGGGTGAGAATGGCCTCAGCCAGATCGCCATCGACGAGCAGCTCGCGGCGGCCGAACGAACCAAACAGAAGCTCGCACTCGCCCTGTTTCTGGATCGGACGAAAGAAGCCGCGGCCCTCGCATGCCTGGACCGGGAACTCGCCCCGTGGGCATCGTCGGTGATCGAGGCGTGTAATCGCGGCGCGCACGGCAGCACCCGCGGCGACCTCGAAGACCTCATCAATCGCGCGGAGAGGATCACGGCATGGCTCAGCAACTGACCCTCGTCCGCTCCAGGCTCGGCACTGCCGACATGCTCATCACCGACGCTACGGCCGACCTGGACGGCCTCTGGCCGAGGGCATCAGCATGGATGCTGCGCATTGCCGTCGAGCACGCCATCGAAGAACTGTGGAAATCGGTATCGCCACGGATGGTCTCGGTAACCCGGCGTGCCCAGCTGCTGGTTCTTCCCAAGTACATCGGTGCGCAGGCTGCCGGCGAGGCGCGTGTCCTGTGGGCGGAGCTGTCGGTCGTCACTCATCATCACGACTACGAACTGAACCCGACCGTGCAGCAGTTGCGGCGGTGGCAAGAAAGTTCCGAGCGTGTAGTGGCAGCGATCGACGCGGCAGTGCGCGCACACACCGGCACGAGCCGGTAACCGTTGCGCTACAACGTGTTCTAGTTTGGCGCGTCAGCAGCAGGCGTGAGATATCGGGACACGCGGGTAGCGATTGCGTCTGTCACATTTTCAGGTCGTCCGCCGATGTCAGTTGGGGTGATCGCCGGGGCGCATCCGGGCGCGGCCGAGCCGACGAAGAGTTCCGGGGCATAGAGGAGGTAAAGGTGGCGCAAACCGCGCTGTGGGAGGACACCACCGCAGTGGAGTCCGGGCTGACCGTTCAGGTTCTGACCCAACCCGCGATCAACCTGGCGCTCGTCCACAACGGCGTGCCGCTGATCTCCGGACTTCGTGTCACGAACGATTCGGGCTCGTCGGTGGTCGACATGACCGTGACCGTCCGCCTGCACGGCGACGGTGCTGAACTGACCCCGGCATGGCAGCGGACCTACGACGGTGACCTGTCCGACGGCGCGGACGTGTTCTGGGACGATTTCGGCACCTTCGCGCCGCAGACGTCCTACCTCCGGGAGCTGAACGAAAGTCACCCAGCGACACTGAGTATCACCGTGACGCGAATGTGGGGACCCGACGTCCATCTCACGACGCCGATCCGGGTTCTCGCACACAACGAGTGGTTCAACGCGCCGATCTTCTACGACTCGCTGGCGGCGTTCGTCCAACCGAATACCAAATCCGTTCAGTCGGTTCTCGATGACGCCGCGGAGCTCCTGCGTACCAACACCGGAGATTCCTCGATCAGCGGCTACCAAGCAGGCCCGGAGCGAGCCGCGCTCATTGCCGCCGCGATCTACGAGGTCCTGCGCGCACGGCGAATCCGCTACATCAACCCTCCTGCTTCGTTCGAGGCGACCGGACAGAAGATCCGCACCACCGCAGGAGTTCTCGACGAGCGGTTCGGCACATGCATCGATCTCTCCGTGACCTATGCGGCGTGCCTCGAGGCATCGGGTCTGCGCCCGCTCGTGTGGTTGGTGACCGGTCACGCCTTCGCCGGCTTTCTGCGTGAAGAAGTGAACTTGGCTCATCCGTCGTTGACCGAGCAGAACGCTCTCGTCAATCTCGTCGAGTCGGGTATCGCCGTGCCGGTCGAGGCGGTGTTCTACGAGGAGTCGTCGAAAGGCAGCTTTACCAGCGCCATAGCGACGGCACGACAACACTTCAGCAACCCCGAGGCACTGGCTGGAGTTGTCGACATCGCTGCTGCCAGGAGAAGCGGTGTACGCCCCCTGCCCAGCACCGATGACGTCGCCGCCGCGGCTTCCCCCGAGCCGACGAAAATCGGCGGAATCGTTCTGGACTTGCCCGATGAGCTTCGGGCTCAGAATCAGAACGACGAAATCTTGGACACGACCGACTCCGCTCCGGCACGCGTCCGAAAGTGGAAGCGATCGCTCCTCGATCTGAGCACCCGCAACAGGTTGCTGAACCTGAAGGCGTCATCTCAGGTAATCGACTTGCATGTCCCCCACAACGGCCTGCCGATCCTCGACGACATCATTCATTCGGGTACTCCTCTCACACTGGCGCCGCACGACGACCTCGCGTCCATTCATCAACTCCAAGGTGCGCGTCGTGCCGCCGAGATCGACCCGGATGTACTGCGGGCCTATCTCTCCGAAGACCACCAGCTGTACGCCGCCGTTCCGAACACCGCCTACACGCGCAGGTTCAAAGAGCTCGCCCGGACCGCACGGACGCTGTTCGAAGAAACCGGCAGTTCGAACCTCTACCTGACGCTCGGCGCGCTCGTCCACCACACGAGTACGGGCGCCGAGGCGCGGGCTCCGCTGTTTCTCCTTCCGGTGAAAATCACTGGCGGTACGGGACGTAAACAGTTCCAAATCAGCACCAACACAACCGAAGTCGCGAATCCGAACTACTGCCTGGTCGAGTGGCTGCGCCTGAAGCACAACGTTTCGATCGAGGCACTCGAAGCACCGAAATTGGACGACAGCGGAATCGATATCGTCCACGCCCTTCGCGGGATCCGGAGCGCTCTGGTCGAGAACAACATCGATCTGCGGGTGGATGAGGTCGCAACGCTCGCCATCTGCCAATTCGGTACGTTCGGCATGTGGAAGGACCTCAGCGACAGCTGGGAAATCCTCGAGCAGAGTCCTATCGTGCGGCATCTGACGCATCATCCCGGCGAGTCGTTCCATGACCCGAACTCGGACGGTGATGCCGGTCTGGAGCACCTCGAGGTCGACGAAAGTACTGTGCCCGTGCCGATTCCGGCCGACGGCTCACAGCTCAAAGCGATCGCGCTCGCCGCGGCCGGCCGCACATTCGTCCTCGAAGGCCCGCCCGGAACAGGTAAGTCCCAGACCATCACGAATTTGATCGCCCACGCCTTGGGGCAAGGCAAGACCGTTCTCTTCGTCGCAGAAAAGCAGGCAGCGCTCGACGTGGTGAAACGGCGCCTCGAACGAGTCGGTCTGCAGAATTTCACTCTCGACTTGCACGGGAAAAGTCAGAGTCCCAACATGATTCGCGATCAGCTCAAGGCGGCGATCGACAATTCGATCCGCTACAACGAGCGCACGTGGGACGCCCGGCTAGCGGACTTTCAGGCGAGGCTCGCACCACTTTCCGACTATCCGAGAAAACTGCATCAGCGCAACGGTATCGACTATTCGCTCTGGAGCGCCTTCGAGGAGATCCTCGAGACCGGCGACGGTCCGGTAGCACCCATTCCGATTTCCTATGTCGCTCGTCCTTCCGAGAACTGGTCGGCGATCAAGGCTGCCCTCGACCTCTTTTCGCGGGCGGCCCGTCCTCTGGATATCGCTCCCGGTGTGCCATGGGCTCTGGCAGGCGACATTCCGAACTCAGTGGGCGCGGAGCAGATCGCATCTATGGTGCGTCGGTTTGCCAACGCGGTCGATGCGGCGGAAGCGAGCGATCGCGTGCGGTCCCTGCTGGCGGCCATCGACGGCCCCGAGCAGCTCGTCTCTTTGATCGAACCGGCAAAGCGCCAGCTCGGTCGACCGGCTCCGGACGCGTCCATGCTTGCTTGGATGCGCGGTCCGCAATTCGCCGGCTCGCTGAAGGCGCTGTTGGCGGAAATCGAACAGCTACAGCGAAACTGCGCTCCGCTGCTGGCGACGTTCACGCCGATGTTCGTCGAGACCGGTGATATCGCCCCCATGGTCACCGAGGCGGAAGAGTGCGACAAGGGGATGTTCGGCCGGAAGAAGAAGGCCGAGCAGTTTCAGCGCAATATGGCTCCGTTCGCTCAGTCGGGCGCCGATCTCGCACCGCAGAGCGTCCTGCCCCTGCTGCGGGCGATCCCGGGTGCCCGCGAGCACGTTTCGCGAACGCAGACGCTCGCCCGGGAACTGCTCGGACCCTTCATGCCGGCGCGCTGGAATCCCCTGGCCCCCGGCAGCGCGGAAGAACTGCGGCCGATCTTCGGCTACATCGCCGCAACGCTCCAATTCATCGATTCTTCCCCCGCCGAGTGGCGCCTGCTCGAAACTACGGGTTTCCCGGCCGATCGAGAGATCGGGTTGCTCGAGGAAGTGAGCGACGCGTGGACCCAGTTGCGTGGGTGCCTCGGCACCACCGACGACGATGTGACCCGCTGGCGCAACAGCGAACACTGGCTCACCGCGTGGAAGCGCACGAGTGGCGAACTCATCGAAGACGCCGAGCTTTTCAATGCCCGGCACTTGCTCGACTGGTCCAGGATGTCCAGCTATCTCGCGCCCCTGCGCCGAGCAGGACTCGACGAGTTCGTGGAAGCACTTCTGACCGCTCGCATTCCGGCGGCCGACGCAACGGCGGCCTTTATTCGTGGAACCGCTGCTACATCGCTGGACGAACGCCGCCGATCGAGCGGCTTGAACAACTTCCTTTCCGACCTTCGAGACGGCGAAATCGACGACTTCGTGCGCGCTGCCGAGTCGTTGCGAGATGAACAGGTCAAGGCCCTTGCCGCAACGCTGCTCAAGCGGCGGCCCTTCCAAGCCGGTTCGCTCACCGGCGAGGTCGGGGAATTGCGACGTTCGCTGGACAGACGGCGTGGCGGCCTCAGCTTCCGACAATTGATGAATAGATACGCCGATTACATTCTGGCGGCCACCCCATGTGTTTTCGTCAGTCCGGCCTCGCTCGCGAAGTTCATAGCGCCCGGTTCCGCGACGTTCGACATCGTCGTATTCGATGAAGCGTCGCAGGTGACCGTGGCGCAAGCGATCGGCGCCCTGGGTCGCGGCCGGTCGGCAGTCATCGTCGGCGACTCGCAGCAGATGCCGCCGACCTCGTTCGGTCAGGTCACCGCGTCCGATGACGACGACGCGCACGAGGAGGGCGAACTCGCCCCGGAGGATCTGGACAGCATTCTCACCGAATGTGTCGAGTCGGGCGTTCCGCGTCTGTGGTTGTCGTGGCACTACCGCAGCCAGGACGAGACACTCATCAGCTTCTCCAACCAGAAGTACTACGAGGGGCGGCTCGCCAGCCTGCCCTCCCCCGGCGGAGACAGCACTGCGGGCGTCGAATGGCGACGCGTCGCCGGGCAGTTCAACCGTGAGGATCGTGGCCGTGAGCACCGCACGAATCGTGTGGAAGCAGAAGCCGTAGTCGAGGAGATTCGAACCCGTTTGGCGACACCACATCTGGCTCACCAGAGCATCGGCGTCGTGACGTTCAACGCCCAACAACGCACTCTCGTAGAGGACCTCCTCGATGAGTGCGACGATCCGCTCGTTCGCGAGAACCTGCGGCCGGATGCCGAAGAAGGCATATTCGTCAAGAACCTGGAGAACGTTCAGGGTGACGAGCGCGACGTCATCTTGTTCACCACCGCCTTTTCGACGAGACCGGGCGAGACACAGCTACCGCTGAACTTCGGCCCGCTCAGCCGGTCGGGCGGCGAAAAACGCTTCAATGTCGCGATCACCCGGGCACGTCGCAAGGTCATCGTGTTCACCTCGTTCGACCCGTCGCACATCGACCTGTCCCGGACGAAATCCGTTGGTATGGCACACCTGCGCGGCTACCTCGAAATGGCGTCGCACGGACCGAGCACGGGTGAACACCCCCGCGACGGCCTCGGGCTCGACCCCATCCAAAGAGACATCTGCGCCGGACTGCGCGAGCGTGGCTACGAGGTGGAGACGAACTACGGGCTCTCCGACTTCGTCCTCGACCTCGTCGTACGCGAACCCGGTTGCGAGCATTGGCAAGTGGCAATCATGCTCGACGGCCCACGGTGGGCGGAACGGCCGACGGCCGCAGACCGGGATCTGACACCGCGGCTACTCGAAACTATGATGCACTGGGGTTCGTCGCTGCGGGTGTGGTTGCCGGACTGGATCGACAACCGCCGCGCCGTACTCGACCGCATCGACGCCGCGATCGAAACATCGCGCTCGAAACATGAGGCGTTCGAAGCCGAACTCGCCGCAGCGGCGGAAGAGCGGGCGGCCCTCATCGCGAAGATGGAAGCGGAGGCGGCGGCCGAAAGCGCGGACGAATCCGAGCAGCTTGATGTGGTAGCCGTTGAGACAGAACACAATTCGACGGTCGAGTCGGCCTACAACTCGGTGCAGCTGGATGAGCCGGAGTTCGTCGCAAGCGCACCGATCGCGAGCAGCCTCGGCTCGGCGGCGAGTGTTGTGGACAAGCCGGCCGCGCGCGACTGGAACGGCCGCGGCACCACTTATCTCTCCGCACCGACGACAACGCTCGGCGATCGGACGGATCTCGACCGAACCAACTCGGCGTCGGTGCGGCGCATCATCACCGATGCCGTACGAGAAACCGTGGAGACCGAGGGACCCATCGCTTTGGATCGGCTCGCGCGCGTCGTCGCGAATCGGTTCGGCTACGACCGGGTGTCCGCCGCGCGCAAGGCGTTTGTCATCGACTGTGTCCCCACCGAGCTCGTTCACTCCGGCCCGCTCGGCACGTTCGTGTGGCCGCATCAGATCGACAGGGCCACGTGGGCCGGCTACCGCACCACCCCGGATGACATGACGCGCTCTCTGAACGAAATCGCACCGGAGGAGATCGTCAATGCCATGAAGGCGGCCTGCTCCAGTGCGGGACTGGAGTCGGAGCCTTTGATGCGCGCGACCATGGCCATCTTCAACCAGCGTCGCCTCGCCGGCGCCAGCCGGGAGCGATTGGAATCATGCATCGCCGCCGGATTGGCGGACGGACGGCTCATCCGGATCGGTTCGCACATACGACCCGGGGCCTGACACCCCCTCGCACGAAACCGTAGAGCATTTCGGCGCCCATGTGTCGGTGGGACCCGATATATTCCATGAGAGACCCGAGTCAAGAAGGTCGCAGACGCAAATGCCCGATACCGCAACAGGTTCCGATGATCAGGATCCCTCTGAGATTGCAGTGATCGCCGATGAGTTCGGCGCACTGATCATCGGTACCGATGACGCACTCACGGATTTCGCCGACGAGTGGGACCAACACAATCGCGTCGAGGTAGCCGAACTGCCCGCGGTGCAGATCGGCACGACGCTCAGTTCAGTCACCACCGCCCTTCTCGCCACCGGCAAACCTGTGGCCCGCTACCTCCCGGGGGCCGACGTTTGGGAGAAGTCCGGACGACCGCGCCCCGGAACGGTGGTCACCTTCCACCGGACAGTGCGTTCAGCCGAGTCGGGAAAGATCTTGTCGAACACGAGGATTGCTCCAGTAGCCGCGGTACCCGGAGTCGGGCAGGCGGCCATCGCCGCATTGACTGTGCAGATGGCGCTCGAGCAGTTCGCCGAAAGGATCATCGCACGTCTCGACGACATCGAGGACAAGGTCGATGACGTACTCCGACTGGCTTCCGCACAACGACTCGGCGACGTATACGGACACCGACGCATCCTGCAACGCCGCATTCAGGAGCTTGGTTCGGGCGTCGCGCTCACCGATACCGATTGGTCGAGTATCGCCGCACTCGGTGCTGACCTGGAGGTCGGAGTCGAGCGACTGCGCCGGCATGCCTTGCTGCTCACCGATCAGCTCAACCCGGACGACTCGGCGGACAAACGTGCCGACCAGCTCGAATCGGCCGTTCACCAAGGACGGCTGAAGGAAACGCTGAAACTACTACTCGTCGCCCAGCATTCGCTGTACCTCTGGCAACGCCTGCGGCTGGAGCGTGTTCGGTCCGCCGAGCCCGAGTATCTCGAACAAACAGCGGCCAGCGCCCGTGCGACCCTCAGCGAACACCTCGAGGCTGACCATGACCTGGCAAGCCGATTGCGCGATGTACTCGACCGCCATACGGTGCTGCGCGTAACGGAGGTACATCGGCAACTCGCAGGGCGCAAGCTGACGAAGAACCGAGATGCGCTGAGCCACACGGTCGATTCCTTCATCGAAGCCCGCGCACTTCAGATCGGCAGCTGGGGAGGCGCTGACAACGCCACTATCCGCGAAGCTTGGTCACTGGCTCGTGATCGCACGGTCGCTGCTGCCAATTCGGGCCGACGACAACTGTCCGCAGGCGCGACTGCGGTTGCGCGATGGGTCGAACCCAAGGACGACTCGGACATTCCCGAACCAGTTGCAGCCACGCCGCCTGCCGAGGTTCCGCGTACGCCAAAGAATCTCCCGTTGGCCACCGACGAGTAGTCGAAGGGGTGGAGCGCTCGCGCGCCTCCCTCCATCCACCTTCGACAGCAGACAGTTATGCCGAGCGTGACCGATGCAAACGGAAACATACTGGACGGTCAAACTCTGCTCGCCGCAACAGGTTCCACAACACAACCATTGTGAAACAACCTCGCACCCGCCGACGATATGCGCCAGAGTTGATGTCCGCGTGGGGCAGCACCCACATCACTTTCCGGCTCGTTGGCGCTGTCCACGGCCGCACTTTCCAAGGAGATGTCCACCGTGGTCGCCGCACAGGAAACGAGTCTGCAGAAGATACTCGAAGGCACCTCGCAGTACCTCGTTCCGCTGTATCAGCGGCCATACCAGTGGGGCCTGGACAATTTCAAGGAATTGTGGCGTGATGTTACCCAGCTCGCCGAGGACCGGGCCGAGGATGTCGAAACCACACACTTCATCGGTTCCGTTGTGCTGGCGCCGGTTCCGGGTAGCGTCGCAGGGTCGATTACCCGATACCTCGTCGTCGATGGTCAGCAGCGTCTCACCACCCTGACGCTGCTGCTCGCAGCGATCCGCGACCACCTTCGCGAGCTGGACAAGGAAGCTCGTCGTGACACGGACCGCATTCACAACCAGCTACTGACCAACCAATACGAGGATGATCCCTACCGCTTGAAACTGCTACCGACGCAGATGGATCGCGCCTCGTACGCCGCGGTCATCGATGGGCTTCCGACCGCAGGTGGTGATGACAACGTCGGTGCGGCATACCGCTTCTTCCGTGCGCAACTGGCGGCACCGGTGGACCCGGATCTCGGCTATGACGCAGCACAGATCGCGCATGCAGTGACGTCGGGGCTGTCAGTGGTGTCGATCAGTACGCATCCCGGTGACAATGTCCATCGCATTTTCCAGTCCCTCAACAACACCGGACTGAATCTGACGCAAGGCGACCTGCTGCGCAACTATCTGTTCATGCGGATGCCGACCCGCAGCGAGGAGGTCTATCGCACGCTGTGGCTTCCCCTTCAGGATGCGCTGGGCAACAATAACCGACTCGAGTCCCTGTTCTGGCTGGATCTATTGCAGACCACAGCGAAGGTTAAACAGACACAGACTTTCGCAGCTCAACAGGCCAGGTTGGACCGGTTCGAAACCGAGGACGAAATCGTCTCCGAAGTAGGTCGGATCGCCGCGCTCGGCAAGCTCTACCGGTTGATGCTGCATCCGGACGAGGAAACCGATGCTGCGGTGGGCGAGCGCCTGAAGCGATTGTCGGAGTGGGATTCCATCACCCCGGCACCCCTGATTCTGCACCTCCTCGTTCTGCGCGACCGCGGCGACGCTACCTCCGAACAGATCGCCCGGGCACTGCTGTATGTCGAATCGCTTCTGGTGCGCCGGTTCCTGGTCGGGCGGGCCACTCAGGGGCTGAACCGCTTGTTCCCTGCTGCAGTGCAAGACCTGGATGCGTCGCTCCCGGTCGACGAGGCCCTACACCGCTATCTCTCAGCGGGGCGCAAGCACTACGCCA
Source organism: Nocardia sp. NRRL WC-3656 (assembly GCF_000720265.1). Taxonomy (NCBI): domain Bacteria; kingdom Bacillati; phylum Actinomycetota; class Actinomycetes; order Mycobacteriales; family Nocardiaceae; genus Nocardia; species Nocardia sp. NRRL WC-3656. Next base: position 26,420 of record NZ_JOJF01000009.1, read on the forward strand.
CCGACGAGAAGCTGACCGAGGCCATCCTGACTTCACCGCTGTACACCACCGGCCGCGCGGCACATCGTAAGACGATGCTGATCTGGATCGAGCAGCTGTTCAACTCTAAAGAACAAGTCGATCCCAAATCGCTCACCGTCGAACACGTTATGCCACAGACCCTCTCGTCACAGTGGCGCAATGAACTGGGTGGGATCTACGGGTCCGAGAACGTCGATGAATTGCACGACAGCCATGTCCACACGCTCGGTAACCTCACGCTCACCGGATACAACGAGAATCTCGGCAACCAACCCTTCGATCACAAACGAGATGTGCTGGGATCAAGCAGCATCCGGATGAACCAAGCGATCGCGGCCTTTGCCGAATGGGGGCCCGAGCAAATCGAGGAGCGCGGGCGGGAACTCGCCAAGTTGATCATCGGAGCATGGCCCGGACCGCTCACCGATTTCGCGACAAACGGCGACGACAACCCGCTGTGGGAGTCGATGAACCGCCTGCTCGCCCTGCTACCGGCAGGACACTGGACCACCTACGGCGATGTGGCCACCGTGCTGGGAACAGCAGCCCAGCCGCTGGGGAACCGGTTGGCAACGGTAGCCGCGCCGAATGCCCACCGCGTCCTCACATCGCAAGGCGAGGTCTCCCCCTCATTCCGATGGGTGGAGCCCGGCCGAACGGATAGCCCCAAAGAGATTCTCGAACAAGAAGGTCTCGAATTCGTGGCCGGAGGTCGCGCAGACACCGCTAGGCGTTTGTCGGTGTCGCAACTCGAGGAATTGCGGAAGGCTGCTGAGGACGACTTCGACGCGTCCAGATGAACTCGGCCTCACGCTGACGGTTCCCCTCAACGCCGCAGCGTTCGACGGCGTGCTGCGCGCCCAACCGGAGATCACCTGACCCGAACGGAGACCGATGCTCGGCTTCGCCATTGTCGACAGACAGCCCGCCGCTGACGCTACCGCGGTGTGGCTTACCAGCCGCACCGACACCATCATCGTTCGCAACACCAACGCTGTGGTGATTCCACACGACGATCCGGACCATGACTCGAAGGTCCAGTGGTTGGTTAGCGGTCGATCGGTGGTGCTGACCGCAGGCACCACACCGCAATCGTGTTTCGAGAATGCTGTCGAGGTCGACCTTTTCGACGATCTGATCAAATTGACCACCGCTTGTCAGGAACGCATCTGCCAAGCCGTCGATGACTACTCCCGGCGCCAGCGGTCGAAGTTGGTCGTGCCGGTTTTCCAGCCCGTCCCACAGCTTGCGGCCCCAGCGCAGGACGAGCCCCGCTTTCGCGCGCTGGCAGTCGCCAACTACGTCGGGAACGTCTGGACCGCTTGGCTCTTCACCGAAGAGCAGCGGCTTCGCAGAACGATCAACCCGAGGACCGGGGAAACACCGTGGATCATGCCGGAAGACCTGAACAATCCGGCGATCGCGATCTTCCCGGCAGAGTTCAGTGACCGCGTGGGGCCGGCAGGTCTTGATGAGAGGAGTCGTCGACAATGAGCAACGGCTCTGCCGCACAACCCGGCTGGTATGCAGACCCCTCACGTCATGTGCCGCTGCGTTGGTTCGATGGGTTCCGCTGGACCGACGCCGTTTCCAACGTCCCGGGCTGGTATCCCGACCCGTGGCAGGAAGCGCCCTATCGTTGGTTCGACGGGCACCTGTGGACCGACGTACTACAGCCGCCGGCAGTTCACCACCCGCCGGCCCCGCTGGATCCCGGAGCCGGCGCATCAACAAGCATTCGATCGGTGGCCGGCGTTGCGCCGCAGCTGGCTTCGCTTCTCGGCACAGCCTCACGTTTCGCGGTGATGGATGTGGAGACGACCGGTCTCCGACACTCGGACCGGGTCGTGGAAATCACCGTGCTCACCCTCGATCATTCGGGGACGGTCACGAACACCTTCGATACCGTCGTCAACCCGATGCGCGATGTAGGCCCCACATGGATCCATGGACTTACGGCGGCCGACGTCGCCGGCGCACCCACATTTGGGGAGATCGCGCACGCAGTGGCGGAGCTCCTCGACGGCGCAATCGTCGTCGCGCACAACCGGCCCTTCGACACACGAATGGTGGGTTTCGAACTCGAGCGGTCAGGCATCGACGTCCAGTGGGGCTCGGGTCTGGACACGTTGGCGGTGACCCGTTGCAAGCTGGCAGCCGCTTGCTTGGAACACGGCGTCCAGCACGAGAACCAGCACCGGGCACTGGGGGACGCGCGGGCACCGCGGGCCTGCTGCAGGCCATCGCAGGTCATTTCCCGGAGCCGGGGACCCCACCGCTGCCACCCGGTATCGAAAGGCACACAGCGCCAGGGTCTGTGCCCGCCACGGCGAATCGATCGCCCAACCTCTCCCCTTCCTGGCCGACATCAGTCAGGGCCTGCGCACCGCCGCGGACGTTGCGCCCTACGAGATTCTGCTGGACCAGGCTCTGGCCGATCTACAGCTCACAGCAGAGGAGCGGACAGAGCTTCAACGCCTCGCGTCGGACCTGGGGCTCGATGACGCCGCAGTGCACGCCGCGCACACCCACTTCCTCAGTGCCGCAATAGAAGCGGCACTCGAAGACTCCGTCGTGACCGACGACGAAATCGACCGACTTCTGCGGGTCGCGGCGCTACTGGGTCTTCCCGCCGAGGTGGTCACCGCGCGGACACACCAGCACCGCGCCGAGTCCGTCGCTGTCGATCTGGGCGCGGGAACCATTGTGTGCTTCACCGGCGATGACGGTCGTCCACGCGAGGAACTGGAGCAACTCGCGCTCGAATACGGTCTGACACCCGCGCCGTCCATGACCAAGGCGGTCGATGTGCTGATCGCCGCGGCCCCGGCGACGATGTCCGGCAAAGCGAAGACGGCACACAAGCACGGGAAGCCCATTGTTTCAGCCGAAGACTTCGTTGCCGCTTTGCGCTCGGGCCGAAACGCGAACGGGACACGGTTGCGCATGGTGGGCCTCGCGTGCGTGTGCGACAAGTGCGGATCGACGTGGACCGCGAGCAGGCGGAGCAAACTCTGCCGCTCATGCCTCGGCACACCCCGTGCCAAGTCAAGGGCGAAGAAGGTCGTAGGGGACCACTCGGACCTCGCGTTCGATCCGGCCTCCGTCCGGCCAGTCCTCTGAATCCTATTGTGGTGTTGTGACTATTGCGAGCCCACCTCTTGCCGCTTAAGGACGCTGTCTCCCGTTCAGGTGGAAGCAGCCCTGACGGTTCACCATCCGGTCGTTAGATCGAAATCATCCGTGGGGCAACGCAATTCGGCCAGGACACTGCCGCGATACCCACCTGCGCGACCGATAACGGCTGGATTTGTTGTCCCAGGAAACTTCGCAGGAGAAGACAACGCTGGGCACGTATAGTGCAGACGGCACGTCTGACGGCTACATGCAAAGGGGAGGCGACGTGGGCAATTCGGTGGGAGTGAACCCGGAGCAAGTGCATGCGACCGCTGACTGGCTCGACAAGTCGGCTCAGGACTTCCGCGACGAGTTGGATTCACTGATGAAGGAGGTGCGGACCTTCGTGGGAGGCGAATGGCAGGGCGCCGCGTCCGGATCTCACGGCGATGCCTGGGATGAGTGGGAGGAAGGCGCACGGCAGATTATCGCCGGCCTCGAACACGACGCCACCGCGCTACACCAGGCTGCGGGCCTGATGCACGACACCGACCAAGGATCCGCGGGCTCGATTGGCTCGACGTTCCCGGGGAACGCGTAGATGCAACCCGGCAACTATCGCGTCGACCTCGTCGGTATGCAGAACCTGATCGATAAGGCAGTCGACTTCGAGAAGCGGCTCGAGGATCGCCTGAGTGACATCCGGAAACAGGTCACGAATCTCCATATCGACTGGACCGGCCAGGCAGCACAGACGCACCAACAGGCCAGCGCTGAATGGGATACGGGCGCAACAGAAATGCACACCGCCCTGGGTGAATTGCGGAAGGCGCTAGACCATGCGCGGTCGGCCTACCACAACGCAGGAGAGACAAACCACGGGATGTGGCCACAATGACGACGCCGACCGTCCCGGTGATCGTCCACCGAGCAGACGAATATCATTCTGCCGGAGAAGTATTCGGACAGATGTCAACCGACTCGGTGACGACCCATTCGTCGCTGATCAACGTGCTCAACTCGTACGTCGGCATGGCCGGCAGCGACAGCATCGGTCAGCAGTGGGCCGACTCCTACCACGAATCGGCACAGCTGGCGATTTCCGCGTCCTCGAAGCTGACCACGTCATGTGGCCAGATCCGTGACCTTCTCGTCGTTGGAGCGCACAATCACGAGGTTGCGGAGATCACCGCGCATCAGCGCAATCTGCCGGTTCCGCCTCCACCGCAGCTGCTTCCGGACCCCTGTATGCCCTCGACGGCACCCAACGCGGCCGGTGATGGTATCCCCGAACCATTTGGATGGTCGATCATCAAGGATGTGGTCGGGTTCGCGTGGCCGAACGGACACCAAGATCAGCTGAATGCCGCAAAGACCGCGTGGCAGACTGCCGCTGCCGACTACCGCACCATCGCCGGACAGGTGCCGCAGGCCAAGACTCTTCTCGCCAATCAGCAGTCTCCCGAGATCGACATCGCTGTCCAGACGTCGCAGGAACGGCAGAACGACTTCAACGCGCTGGCAGATGTGTGCGATGCGCTCGGCAACGCCTGTGGCGACTACGCCCATCATCTGGACGAAGCGCATCACAAAATCCTGGACGAACTGAAGGAGTTCGTCGTCGAGACCGCGGTAGCCGAGGGGGTATTCGCCATCCTCGCCCCTGTGACGGGGAGTCTGTCCGAGTGGGTCGGAAACACCGCCATGGCCGGGCGCATCGCTATGAAAGGGCGCCGCATTGCAACCATCATCGGCGAGCTTTCCACCAAGATCGCGAAGATCGTAACTGACGCCATCAAACCGCTTGTCGGCAAGATGAAGCCCATCTTCGAAAAAGTGCGAAATTGGGTGGATGCAGCAAAGGTCAAGCTGACACCGCTCGATCGCGGGGGCGCCGTGTTGTCCGATGGCCGCCTGTTCTCACGGATGGGGAGTAGAACAAATCGTGAGGTGTTGGACAGCGGAAACCACTTGCCGATGACCAGAGAGACCGTCGAGGAATACGCACGCCGCGCAGGGGTCGACTTGACGGGCGTGCGTTTCGACATCGCGAACTCTGCCGACGACATTCGCTACTACGACAGTGTGGGCGCCAGTGCGAGCACGTCAGGCGACCACATCGCCCTCGCACCGTCGGCCTTCGCCGATGAGGAGAGTTTGATGCGGAATCTCGTGCACGAGCGAGTCCACATCGACCAATATGCGCAGGGAAAGGTGACCAACAACCTCGTGACGAACGAACTCGAGGATGAGGCGTACGCCGCAGACGAGAGATTCTGGAACGACTACTTGTCCGGAAAGGCAGGACACTGAGAGTGAGCGAATTCCGGATCGATGACATATTTCGGGTGAGCTTTCGCCCCAACCCGATCATAGTCGGCCGAACCGACGACATATTCTCCGTCGGAGACCAGGTCGAACTGCGCAAGAGCGACGGGTCAACCGTCCGCGGCGTTCTGGAAGGTATCGAAATTCACCGCTCTCCTTCCGGGCAATACTCGTTCGTGTTCTCCCGAGAGATATCCGAGCGAGCAGAACCTGGGGACGTAGTGCGCACAGTGTAGCCAGCGAATCGTTCACTACCACCAGAATCCGGTTCCACTCGGTGAAGAGGAGAGCCCGCCCGATGGCAGACCTGCAAGCATGGGAACGACAACTACAACGTGACCTCGATGAGGTCCGACGCACCAGTCGGCAGCTATCCGACTCAGTTGCTGCGATCCGGGGCCTCTGCCAACTGCAAGGCGTCGCAATAGAAGTCGACGCGAACGGCGACATCACCGATCTTCGGATTGCGCCCGGCGCGCTGCGCTGGACCAGCGAGCAGCTCGCCCACTCGATGCGTACTTCTCATCGAAAGGCCCGAGCTGATGCAGCTACAAAGGTCCAACGGCTCATTCAGCAGGGCGATCCTCGCATGCGTCGGCAGTTCGAGATCCTGACTGGCGAGCGGTCAGCACCACCGGAACCGCCGCGCCATCAGCCAATGACCGAGGACGACATCCAGGCAGCCGATGATGCCTATTTTGAGCGTATGAACCGCCGCGGCTGGACGGAGTAAGCCTCGCCTTTAGAGGAGTTATGGGAGCTGATGAGGCACCTCGGGCCATCGTTGAGCACGAGGATCGTTGGCTGTTCAAGCCTCTACGCGGAAGAACCGTCACCAGGATAGAGTGGAAATCGGACCATCTCGAACTCGTCTTGGACGACGACCATTTCCGCATTCTGGTCGGGTACGACACCGAGCTGTCCGCTAGGTCCCTCGCCAAGGGCTCCCCCGACAGACATCGAATCGATCATTGGCACCGCGCTGAGGTTGAGGAATTCCTGGGGGCGAGGATGGTTTCGGCCGTGTTCTTCAAGACTGGAGCGGTTCGCCTGGGGTTCAAGAATGGGTGGATACTGTTCGTCGACGCCGACCGGCAGGATTTCGCTCCTGAGGTCCAGTTCGGAGGTCGAACCGTGTGGAATACCGCGGGAATCGCGGACCGCTCCATCTTCGAAATTCAGCCACTGGATGCGTGGACGGGACAGCCTGTCACTCCACCTCATTGGCCAGGACGGCCGGAGCACCTGAAAGACAACTCCGATTCGGACGATATCAACGATTGATCATCAGGAATCTCCGGCGAACCCCCGTCAGGTTGATCAGCCTGATTTGTTGGCGCGCAACGGGTCCCGTCGCGCGCCTGAGCTGTCACGGCAGTGGGTGGTTCTGAAACAGTTGCCACATGCGGTTGCGCACATCCGCGCCGCGGTCGCCGCTCGGCCAATCATGGCTGCCTGCTTTGTATTTGCGCCAGACGACGTTGGCGCCCTGCTCGCAGGAATACCGGTAGCCTTCCGCCACTTCGGGGCCGGTTTCGGTGGCGGCGTCGTTGCTGCAGCCGATGGTGCCGCGCCACTGTAGGTGGGCCGCATAGACCGGGGCCTGGGTGAAGTCGTTGTCGGCGGTGAAGAATCCGAAGGACAGTTTGCGGATCGGGACGCCGTCTTCGCAGCCGCCGTGCGAGCCGCCGGCATACATCGCTACCGCGCCCAGTTGTGCTGATGCGGCGCAGGCCATGCGGGAGGTCATTTGGCCGCCGTTGGAGTGGCCGGACATATAGACACGCTTGGTGTCGACGCACCAGTGGCTCTCGATGTCGGCGATGACCTGTTGCAGGAAGTCGACGTCGTGCCGGTTGCCGTTTTCGAAGTACCAGCTGCGGTCGTCGGGGCGGTTGGGGTCGGTGACGTCGTCTTTGCCGCCTTGCGGGTAGGCGACGATGAATTTCTGCTGTGCGGCGAAAGGTGTCCAGCCCGATTGGGTTTCGTGCCTGCTGGGGTTGCTTCCGCCGCCGTGGAGCGCGACCAGCAGTGGCGCGGCGCCGGTCAGGCCGCTGGGAACGCGCAGCAGGTACGGCTGACCGTTGACGGTGCGAGTCACCGAGGCGGCAGCCGGCGAGCAGGCCGCGGGCGCAGGGTCCGGCTCCCCTGGAGCCGACTCGGCCGCGGCGGTCGCGCTCGACATCGCGAGCGCGAATATGGCAGACATGACTGTTACAGCCCGGCATACCGGTCCGGACATACGTGTGTGATGCAACGAATCCTCCCACCCCACAGGAAAATTGAAATACTTCCATTCAAATCTATCGCCCGGCAGGGTGGGCTCGCTCAGGTTCGACAGCATTTGTGACAGCTCCCGAGCCTCGCCCTCGATGTGTCAGAATTTCCGACCTTCCAGGGCTGTGAACATTTCGGTCCAGCGACCGACTGCTACACCACGGCGCCGACGTCTAAAGGGCCGATCCGATAGCGCTGGCTCACGCGTTGCGAGCGCGCTGACTCCGCGACCGCCGCGGGCAACTGACCTCTTCTGGTACTGATGCACCGGCGGTTATCAGGGCGTACAGCATCCCGCTGGGTCGCGGCTCCCCCACAGATCTTCACCCTCGCAAGCAGCCGGTCCGCCTATCTGCGCAAAGTCCCCGATCACTTCGAAACATGATCACTTCACACTATGCTGGCTCGAACGCTGAAACCTGATGCAGTTGTTCGAGAGGAACACCATGAAACGGCTTGCCGTCCTCGCGGTCGCAGTCGCCGCCTTCGGTATCGCTCCCGCGGGCATCGCCGGCGCAGAAAACGGAATCCCCCTGGAGTACAGCAACACTGACCAGATCACCGCGAACTCACCCGTCGTCCTGCAAACCGGCTCGACGGTGATCGATCTGCTCGCGTACATCGGCGCCGGCTGCATCGGCAGCTGGAGCCCGGCTCCGCCCGCGCACTGCCTTTGATTCCGGATTCCGATGATTCGGATCGACGGCTCATCACCACCTCGATCCCGGCCCGCGGAACCACATCAGCGATACGCCGTCCACCCGCCGATCGACGCCGGTTCGACAGCATCACGCGCCCGACCGCACCGACCTCGCTTCCACCCGCGACACTCTGAGACAATAGGGACGTGAGCACCACCATCAGCCACAAAAGTGGACATCGACTCGGCGACCTGACCGGCGCCGCGACTGGGACAGCGGCGCTCGTCGCCCGGTAATTCGATGTCTGACCAGGAAGTACCGGGATCGCGATCCGCACCGAAGGACACCGGAGCGGGCGCGCCGAAGGTTGTCCAGCTGCCCCGGCGTCCCCGGCGGGTGGCGCAGGACGCTGCCCAGCCTGCCCGTAAGACGTGGCGTTCGGAGGGCAGCCGCGTCAACGATCCGCCGCCGACCAGACCCGTCATGCGATCGGAATTGCAGCGGGAGACCGGGGCATGGCCGGTGAACCCTGCTGCGGCGTGGCACGGCCCCGCGGTGGGCGATTCGAGCCTTGCGGCGGATGACGCCTGCCCCGGCGATCAGGACGCGAGCGTCGTCGACTTGGACGAACTGCGACGGAAACGAGCGGGTGAAGCTGCCCCAGCCGCCGGCATCCGGCGGATCGCCAAACCGCGCCGGATCGGCAAAGGTGCGGCCGATGGCTCCGGCGGCGAGGCCGGCAGTCGCGAGAATACTCAGGATTCTCCGTCGACCGAGGGGTATACCGGCCGACACCGCAAATAGCCCGGCGGCGTGCGGTTCGTCCGGCCGAGATCGCCGCGCCACCAAATTTGTTCCATTTGCCCGTTTTTGGCGCTTTGACTACCCTCAGGCCACCATCAAAGCACGGGGGGGACGGTCATGGATCTGCATCAACTCAGGTACGCCGATCCGGGCAGCTGGCAGGCCGCGGCCGATGATCTGCTGGCGGCGGCCAAGGATTGCGAGGAGGCCGTCGCCGAGATCCATGCCAATGGATCGCGGCGGCTGGAGGAATCCTGGACCGACTATCTGGGTGAGCTCGTGCGCGGGCGGATCTCCGATGTCACGGGAAAGTTGGAGGAGATCGGCGTCCTGCTGCGAGGTGCCGTCACCGCGCTGGACACGTTGGAAGACGCGGCTCGGATCGCGCAGGCACAGGCCGGTTCGGCGATCACGGCGGGGACGGTCGCGGGCCTGGAGCTCGAGGGCGACGTTCTGGTCGTACCCGCCGGGCATCACGATCCGGCGACCGCGGCGGATGACTGCCGGCGGTACAACGCGCTGATCAAGGATGCGATCGATGCGGCGGATCGGGCCGACCAGGAAGTCGCCGGCGCGCTGCGCAATCTGAATATCAACGTCGACACCAGCTCGCTCGACGATGCGTTGAAACAGCAGTCCGCGGCAGTGGCCGACGCACTCGACGCCATTCGCGAGACCCTGCCGCAGGGCCAGCCCCCCGATGTGGTGAAGGCGTGGTGGGACTCGCTGGCCGTCGATCGGCGCAAACAACTCATGTTGGCGGTGCCGGTCGAACTTCACGACCTCAACGGAATCCCCGACAGCGTGAAGAAGGAGCTCGAGGGTTCCAACGGCTACAACGCTGTGAAGGCGGTGCAGTTCGCTCGCGACCACGCGAACGATACCTCGATCGACAAATTCCAGAACAACTGCGCGAATTTTGTTTCCACCACCCTCGCGTCGGCCGGCCTCGACTACAAAGGCACCCTGACCACCGATTCGGACGGCTGGAACCGCAGCCGGGCCGCGGGAATCAACTTCGACCCGCCGGGGCCCGGTTCCCTGCAGGGACTGAGCCACAGCGATACCTGGTTCAATGCCGAGAAGCAGAAGAACTTCTTCCTGAACAATGGGGCGGAGGAGGTCGGGACCGCCGGCGCGAAACCCGGTGATCTCGTCTACTGGGAGCACACGCAGAACGTCGGCGACTACAAGCCGGGCGAAGCGCACCACACGGCAGTGGTCACCGCGGTGCTTCCCAACGGCGACATCCTCTACTCCCAGCACACCACCAACGGGAAGGACTTCAGCCTGACCGACCGGATCGGATTCTCGAATCAGGACGGCGGCACACAGAACGTGCGGATCATTCGGCCGAAGGAGACCTGGTAGTTGAAACGCCCTGCGATCGTGGCCGCCGCGATCTTCCTCGCCTGCTTCGCATCTGCCGTTCTCCTACTGGTGGTGGCCGATCACAACCTCGCCGAGCGGACGGACGTTCTTCTCGAATCGCATTGTGCGCGAAGCATTCCCGTTCCGACGGCCGCCACCGCCTCCAGCTGGGCCGCGACGGCCCTCTTGATCTGTGCTGCCGCAGCGGCAGTGGTGTTCATCGTCGCCGCCGCGCGATTCTCCTCGACCTCGGGAAAGGTCCTTGCGATCGTCGTCGCGGCGTCGGCGATGATCATCAGCGTCGGTTACGCGTTGGTCGTGGGATCCGCGCTGCTGCAATCGAATACCGACGAACCGATCTCGCCTCGCTACCATCCGTGCGAAGCGTTCTTCTGACAGGGCTTCATCATGACAGACGTTTGTATCGACCCGGCCACCGCGCAACAGGCCGGGGTGGACATCTCCACCAACAGCAATGAATCCCGAACCCGGCTCGAGCAACAATTCGATGAGATCGAACCGGCGCGGCAAGCGAACGAAGGCTGGCAGAGCGGACCGGCGCTCGTCGATTTCGCGTCGGCGCGGAAACAGGACATCCTGTCCAGCCTGGCGGAACTCGAGAGCATCGGAAAGAAGATCGTCGAGGTCGTCAGCGCGCGAACCAGCGTCGACGAACGGTATGCGACCAGCCTCGTTCGAATCGGGAAGGCCGTGGACTCCATGTCCGAATAGCAGTGGTCGCGCGATCCTCGGCCTGCTCGGCTCTCACCCCGGCATCGCCGGCTTGTTGTTCAAATTCAGCGGCTCGGTCCGCGGGAATGTCACCGGCAGGGCCGTCAAGGCCCGGTGGAACGGTCCCGGCCGCCAGCTCGGCGCATCCGTTGCGAGCTCGATTTCGGGGAGGGCGTCGAGGAGTTGGTCGATCGCTTCCTGGGCGATCAGATACGCGATCGACTGCGCGGGGCAGGCGTGCGGGCCGATGCCCCAGGCCAGGTGGGATCGGTTGCCCGTCATATCGTCGCTGCGAATTACGGGGTCGTTGTTGCAGGCGGCCATGCTGATGACAACCGGCTGATTGGCGGGTAGCCAGACGTCGTCGATCAGCATGGGCTGGCGCGGGTAGGTGATCAGGAGGTTCGCCAGCGGCGGGTCGTTGAACAACACCTCGTCGACCGCGTCGCGGGAGGAGAGATTGCCGCCGAGCACACTGCCGCCGAAACGGTTGTCGGTGAGGACCAGCAGCAACGTGTTGGCGATGAGGTTCAGCTCGAATTCGATTCCGGTGCCGTAGATCTGGGAGACGTGGTGGGAGACCTCGGTGTCGTCGAGGGCGGCCGGGTGTTGTTGCAGTACCGAGGTGATGTCGTTGCTCGGTGTGGCCCGTTTGAGGCGCACCAGACTCATCAGCGCCTCGCCGAGGATGCGGTTGCCCTGTTCGGCGTCGACGCCTTCGAGCAGTTTGGCCGTTCCGGCCGCGACCTGCGCGCCGATCTCCGGCGGGCAACCGAGCATCACGTTCACGAGTTCGAATGCGAGGGGGTAGATGTACTGGGTGATCAGTTCCGCCTTGCCGTCCTGGCAGAAGCCGTTGATCAGGGGAAGCGTGGCCTTCTCGACCGCCGCACGCAACGAGTGCAGATCGACGGCGTCGATACCGGCGGTAATGGCCTCACGGTAGCGGTGGAAATCGGCACCGGAACTTCTGCTGGCCATCGGGCGCCATTCCAGCAGCGGAAGAATCGGGCAATCCGAGGGCACCGTCTGCTGCCAGACGCGCGGGTCTGCTGGAAAGTGTTCGGGGTCGTTGAGAATTCGCACCGCGGTGCGGTAACCGATCACCAGCGTCGCGGGCACGCCCGGCGCCAGTTCGACGGGCGCGAGCGAGCCGTATCTGCTGCGCATTTCGCGGTAGACGCGGTGCGGGTCGTCGGAGAAATCCGGGGTGAACAGCGGGACTCGCGGGCCGTCGGAACTCGTCGGAGAGCCGTGGGCAACGGGACACATCGTCGGGCGGGTCGGGAACTGCGACGTAGTCATCAACCACTCCAGTTGTCGTATCGCACGCTGCGTCGAACTGCATGACGCGATGTCGCGCGCGTCGAAGGCTGCGGTAGTCGCACCGGACGACCCTGGCCGGGACGACCATCGGCAGCACGATGATCATTTCGTGGTAAAGCGTTGGTGCGTCAGACGCCGAGGGCGCCCAGCGAATCGTTGTCGTCGATGGCCGTGGTGATGCGCCGTAACAGGGTCAGGCAGGTTTCGTTCGACTGCATCTTGGGCTGATAACTCGCACGCCCGATGGTGAAAGCCCATGCGGCGTAGGCGAACAGCGACTGCTGCCGGTAGAGCAACCAGGCGTCGTCGAAGGCCGAGGGCTTACCGCCGGCCTCTCCCAGTTCGTCCAGGTAGGCCGCCAGCAGGTCCCTGTCCCATAGTCGGCGGTCTTCCGGCTCGCATCCGGAATTGACGGTGTAGGCGAAATCGTGTGCCCATCCGCCCCGCATCACGACCTGCCAGTCCACGAAACCCATGCGGCCGGCGCTCGTGCGGTAGGTCTGTCCGATGTGGGGATCGCCGTGCAGCAGCGTCGGCGGAACCTCTTCGGTCGCGATGGTGACCGCCCGCTCGACGCCGGCCCACAGCCGCGCGCTGCTGCCGTGCAGGGCGGGCGGAACGACCTCCTCCGCGCGGCGAAGGCCCACTTCGCACCGCTTCTTCATATCGATCGCGGACAGATACACGTCGAGCATGTACGCCGGGGTGTTGAGGACGTCGATCGCCTCGGATTCCCAGAAGGTGCCGTGCAGGCGGGCGAGATTGCGGACCAGATCCTCGGCTTGCTCACGGGTGATCGAGGCGGTGGGCTCGCTGAAGACGGCGCCGCGGGTCGCGGCGATGTCCTCCATCAGGGCGATCGACCGCCACGAGGCCGGGTCGGACGCGCCCCAGTATCCGATCGGTGCCTCGATGTCGACGGCGGGGCGGAAGTCGCGGAAGAACCGGGTTTCCCCGTCGATCATCTTTCCGCCGCCCAGCAGGATCCGCTGGCTGAAACTGGTGGTGGTCTTGGCGAACAAGCGGGTCGGCAACTGCGCCTGGGTCCCCACATCGTTGTATTCGACCGTGATCGCCACCCTCGTCGAGGTGCCGCTGCTGCCGTCGGACGTCTCGAAGCCCGACACCTCGGCCCCGGGAACGTCGCGGCACAGCACCGCGGTCAGCCATTCGGGGGTGATCTTGTCACCGGAGATCGGCACGTCGGCGAGGGAGCGCAATCTGGGTCCGTGAATCTTCTCGCCCAGCATCCGGGTCCCGACGGTGACAGAACGACCGAGCAGCCAGAGCTTGTGATTCACGCACGTATCTCGATTCCACTGTAAGACAACGATTATCCGAGCGATCCGGCGCCTCCACCGATCGCGGCGCCAGAGGCACAGTACCTTACATCAGTCGAAAGCGTTGTAAGACAATGAATTACCGAAGCCGTCATTACTCATCAGTACATACAGACGAGTCGGGTTTGAGATGCGGCTCCTCTCCCGCGACGGAGCGCACGCCAGGAAGCGATCATGCGGAGCCGGAGTTGCCGGCGCCGACCTGACCGGATTCGGATTTCCGGTCGCCTGCCGCCCCGAGCAGAGCCGCGAAGACGAGGGGCGCGAGTGTCTGATAACCGATCCAGAGTTCGCCGGCCGGCCCGTTCCCCTGCCATGCCAGCAGCAGCGCGACGAGGGTGACAATCGTCCAGCCGGTGTCGTAGCCGATCAAGAGCCGCATATATGTGCTCATCGGGCGGCTGCGCAGGTATGCGAATTCACTGGCGCCTGCGATGAGCAGGGCTGCGGCGCAGGCGATCATGAGCCAGGTGGCGACACCGAGTCGATGACTCAGCGATTCGGCGCCGATGATGTAGACGGTGGCGAGCACTATTTTGACGGTGCCGTCGGCAACGACTCCCAGGGCGTGCCCGGTGACGGGCGTAAACGACGTGCGGATCATTGGTTCCTCTCCGAATTCAGCACCGTCGACGACATTCGGCCTCAGGAGACCGGCTCGATGCGAAAGACGGCACAGCGGCTCGCCGCGTCCGCGAAGCCGTCGGGCGAGCCGGATTCGACCAGACCATTCCTGACGAAAGCTTGTGCTCCCCTGGGATTTTGAACAGGAAACGCACGCAGCACCGGTTGGCGCTGCGGTTCGGGCACTTCGATCAGATCCACGATCCGGGATTTCCGGCCGCGAGCGAGCACACCGCGTCCTGCCGCGCGGGCATTCTCGACCCATTCGGCGTTCGGATAGGCCTGCACGAGGTACCGGTCGCCGTCGAGCTGTATCGGGGCGACGGGAGTGGTCCGGGGAATTCCTGTCGAACGACCCGCAACGGTGAGCAGGTGGATGGGGCCGAACGGCAGGCCGATGCGATGAGCGGTGACGACGATGCGATTGCGGAAGTCGCGCCGCGAGGGCGACCGATGCGGATTGTCCTTCCGGCGGATGCCGTCGTCGGCTGCGGTGAATCCGACCACCGCGACGATCACCAGAACGAATGCGGCTACGGCGCAACCGGTTCGGGTGAAATGGAACAGTTCCCAGCGTCGCAGGATATCGGCGTAATTCGCCGGCGGGGTGCCCACCGCCCACCGTTTGATCTGCTGGTTGATCGGCACGTTCCCGAATCGCGTCACCAGGAAGGAGAGCAATACCAGCACCGTGGCGCTCGCGGCGATCCGACGCTGCCCTCCCCGCGATCGCACCGCGAGCACCAAGGTACCGAGTACCGCCAGCGCCATCAGCGATTGCATGACCGGGCCGTTGACTCGCATGAGCGCGACATGGAATGTGAACCGAACATCAAGGGGCACTTCACGAAACGCGTACAGCACATTGACGGCGCCGTAGCCGAACGCTCCGGCCAGCAGACCGGGGAACAGGAGTGCGGCTCCCCGGACAAGTTTCGACAGCATCGAGACTCCCATCTGAATATCGCAACATCGAGTTGCGATATCGTCAGCATGCCCGCCCGTCCGCGATATCGCAACTAGGAGTTGCAATGAGTTCGTCCGCGCCTCTGGGACGTGGACCGAAGGTCCGCGCCGCCGTGCTCGCCGCCACCGTCGACGAGCTGAGCGAACGCGGATACGCCGCGTTCACGATCGACAACGTCGCCCAGCGCACCGGAGTGCACAAGACCACCGTCTACCGGCGGTGGCCCGACCGCGACAGCCTGATCGCCGAGGCGCTGGCCGAGAGTGTCGCGGCGGAAATTCCCATTCCCGATACCGGTTCGGTCGACGAGGATCTCCGCGCACTGGCGCGCAGCCTCGTCGCCTGGGCCGACAGCGCCTCCGGGCGAGCCATTCTGGCCGTGCTGGTGTCCACCGCCGCGGGTCTGCCCGCACCCCCGAACTCCGCACGCCACGTCTTTCGCGATCGGATTCGGCAAACGCTGCCGGTGGTGACGCGCGCGATCGCTCGCGGGGAGCTACCCGAAGGCACCGATCCGGCGGAGATGATCAAAACGCTGGTCGCGCCGATCTATTTCCGCGTCCTGATCACCGGAGAGCGGGTGGACGACGGCACCGCGGACGCTGCCGCGAAGGTGGCTCTGACGGCCGCGCGTGCCGGACTGTTCACCTGAACGGGCGAGTGGGTCGCGCCGCTCACTCGTCGGTGGTCCCCGGCATCGTCTTGTCGCGCGCGGATGTCGTGATGCCCCATGCGGCGAGCCGCAGATGGTGCTCGCTGTTGTGCCAGTGCGTGATCGAAGCGTTCGGCACCGGCGGCATATCAGCCGGTGGCGTCGCACCCACACCGGCCAGGACGTGTCCTGCGGTGACGACGATCGCGTCGTGGGCGACGATCAGAATCCGCTCGGCGGTGGTTCGGTCGAGTTCGGTGAGCAGATCGCGCATGCGCAGCGCGACATCGGCCGACGATTCCCCACCCGGCGGCCGATAGAACCATTCGCCGAGGCGGGCGCGGCGCTCGAACTCCTGCGGCGCTCGGCGTCGAATGGCTTGCGGCGGAAAGAGTTCGAAGATTCCCATCTCGCGGTCACGGCAGCGTTCGTCGGTCACCACGGGTAAGGCGCCGGCGCCTTCGGCAGTGCGTGCCATGGCCGCCCAGGTCTGTTGCGCGCGCAGATACGGTGAGCACACCACCAGCTGCGGCGCTCGCTCCGGATCCAGGCCGGCCAGCCACCGCCCCAGCCCGGCGGCTTGCTCGTACCCCGTGGGCGAGAGCTCGACATCGCAGTCGTTGCCGGGGAAGGGCTCGTCGGCGCCGGCGCTGAACGCGGCATTGGCTCGGCTTTCGCCGTGGCGGATGATCCAGAGGTCGCGCAGGCGATACCGCGGCGGGATCCCAGCCGAGCGGTCTTCCGGAGCCGCACTCGTCGGGTCCGGAGGCCTTGCCGTCATCCGATCCTCCCTCCAGCCCCGTCGATGGGACCAGGATGCGCGCGCTCGGCGGTGCACTCGATGGTTCGCCCCCGGGATGCCCGCCCTCCCGGTGCGCGGGCGACGTGCCCGAGTGTCGGCGCAGCGTCTCGACGCCATGAACAGGGCGCTAACAGCGACATCACGGCGAACGATTTCCGGTTTACAGTACTCGCGCGGTCTATTTGCCGCACCGGCACCGGGAGGAGTCGGATGACCAGAAAAATCCGTGTGGCGCTCGGCGCCACCGCAGTCGGCATCGCATTCGTGATGGCCGGCTGCAGCACAGGGAGCCCGGTGTCGACAAGCACACGCACCCTCTCGGCCTCGGCGATTCGGCCATCGGCGACGCAACAGGCTCCTGCTGCGCCCACAGCATCTGCGGCCACGTCGACAGCTCCGACGACACCGAGCGGTCCGGCCGACTCTTTCGCCGGAGAGGGGACCTATGTCGTGGGAACCGACATCGCCCCCGGGACTTATCGCTCCCCCGGCCCGAGCGGGTCGAGCACCTGCTATTGGGCACGCCTCGGTGATTTGAGCGGCACTTCGATCATCGCGAACAACATCAGCGAAGGACCGGCCGTGATGGCCGTCGCTCCCACCGATGCCGCAGTCGAGGTCAAAGGTTGTGCTCGGTGGACGGCGGTACCGGGAGCGCCGCCCGCCGCGGCCGCACCCGGCCGGCCGACCGCGGGACCTGGAGCCCAGGAGCGACCGACCGGCCCCGCTGCGGGCGCGTCGACGGACGAGTACTACCGCGATCTGCTCCGGGCCGACGGTGTCTTCTTCCCCAGCGATGCCGACGCACTCGCCGAGGGGCATCGTGTCTGCGACTTGTACTCCAGCGGCGCCGCGAACAATTCGGTGACGCAGCAGGTCATGCGCGACTACCCGGACCTGTCGAAGTCCGACGCTATGAAGGTGGGACGCGACGCGACGCTCGCCTATTGCACCCAGTATTCGTGACCAGCTTCTACACGAGCCGTTTCAGCGGGTTGCTCCGATCGAGAAGACGATCTCGATCAAACGGGTGAAGCGGGCGGTCAGGTCGGCGGCCGATTCTTCGGGATGTGCTCGCGCCCAGGCCATTACCGCGTCGACCGCTGCGGTCCAGATGCCGGCGAGGGCTTCGATATCGCGTTCGTCGGTGTCGCCCAGGGCGTCGAGGAACCGGCGTACGCCCGAGCCGGCGTGTGCGGCGATCCGGTTGCGGTAGCCCTGTACCAGGTCCGCCACCGCACCGGTCGGCGGTGCGGTCGGGTCGTGGATGATCCGCCAGGCGGTGCGGTCGGGGCCGAGGGTGTCGAAGATGCCGCGCAACGCGTTGGCAGGCATCGCGAAAGGCGCTGTGGCGGGATCCATTTCGTCGTCGAGGCGCTCCAGGAGCGGATCGGCCAGCGCGGTCAGGCACTCCGCGTAGAGCTGTTCCTTCGAGGTGAAGTGCTGATAGACCAGGGCCTTGGAGATGCCCGCGCGCCCGGCGATGGCCACCATCGATACCGCGGCGAATCCGCGTTCGGCGAACTCCCGCATGGCGGCGATCAGGATCTCCTCGCGACGGTCCTGCGCGGGCATGCCCTTGGTTCCGAGTCCGGCGGCCGTTGACATGCGCCCGAACTTACCCTACGGTCATTTTCAATGAAGTGACCGTAGGGTCATATAATCGTTCCGGAGAGTGCCTGCGATGACCCTGTGGGAACAGATCAACCAGCCGGTGACCTACGCGGTTCCGTTCTTCGTGCTCGCGATGGTCCTGGAGATCGCCGCCCTGCGCGGTCACGCCGAGGATCGCGCCGGCTACGACGTGATCGACGCGCGGACCAGCCTGACCATGGGCTTCGTCTCACTCTTCGTCAGCGGTGCCGCGAAATTCGCCGCACTCATCGGCTATGCCGTGCTGTACGTGCACGCCCCCTGGCACGTCGATCCGCGTAACCCGCTGTCGTGGCTGGCAGTCATGCTCGCGGTGGATCTGCTCTGGTACGCCTATCACCGCCTCGCGCATCGAGTCCGGGTGGTCTGGGCGGCGCATCAGGTGCACCACAACAGCCGGTACTTCAACTACGCGACCGCACTGCGCCAGAAGTGGAATCCGTGGTTCGAACTATTGGCCTGGGTTCCGCTGCCGCTCCTGGGTGTGCCGCCGTGGATGATCTTCACGGCCTGGTCGTTCAACCTCGTCTACCAGTTCTGGGTGCACACCGAGACCATCGGAAAACTTCCTCGCTGGTTCGAATTCGTCTTCAACACCCCCTCCCATCACCGTGTGCACCATGCCAGCGATCGGGAGTATCTGGATCGCAATTACGGCGGCATCCTGATCCTGTGGGACCGCATGTTCGGCACCTTCCGCACGGAGACCTTCCGCCCCACCTACGGACTCACGAAGAACATCGACAGCTCGAACGTCCTCACGCTCCAGTACTACGAATTCGGCGCCTTGTTGCGGGATCTGCGCTCCACCAAGCGGATTCGCGAATGGGCCGGGTATTTGTTCGGGCCGCCCGGGTGGGAGCCCGGAGCCGCACGCACGGGCGAGATCGGCGATCGGATTCCCGAAGCCTGACGGCATCGGTATCGAATTCCGGGCGACAACCGTCTGCCCGAGCCCGGCCGGCAGTCGCGTCGATGACGCTCCTGTTACAAATCGGCTCTTGCCACCCCGGCCGAATGTTAACGGCGGGATGGAAATCCCAGCATGTTGATTACGCGGCACGGCATCCGCCTCCCGAAATTCCACGTATTCGGATGCCGGGTGCATCGAGACATGTTGCCGGACAACGGATTACCAGCGGTTGACCACAACCGTAGGCGGTGAAAACCCGGCAACGTCGTATTACTCCGGATGTGACCATCACGAAACACCTGGGGCGTGAACTGAACCCATCGGTGAATCACCTCGATTCCTCACCGGTCCTCGTCACATCCCCAGGAGACAAGCATGTCCGCACCCACCGAAACCACCTCCGAGATCGACAAGGCGATCGAGGAGAACATCGCGAAATCGCTGTCCGAGATTCCCCATCCGGCGCTGCCGAAAGGCACCAATATCTATGGCGCCACCAAAATCTTTCCCGACTATCAGGCCGAGGCCGGGGAAACATACTTCACCCTGGTGCACGGGATCGCGCACGAGTCGTCGGTGAGTTTCGTGGCCGTCCTGCAGGCGACTCGAGCGCTGCGCAAGGGGTTCGAGTCGGCGATCTACTTCTATGGTCCGGGTGCGATCAACTGCATCGCCAACCGTGGATTCCCGACCACCGGGGACAGCGGTTTTCCGGGTGAGCAGAACATCAACGACGCGCTGTCGACCTTCATCAAGGAGGGCGGCAAGGTATTCGCCTGCCGCTTCGGTCTGGCTCTGCACGGGGCCCGCGAGGAGGATTTGATCGAAGGTGTCATCCCCGCGCATCCGCTGGATGTGCAGGATGCGCTGATCTACTACGCACGCAAGGGCGCGATCATCAACTCCACCTATCAGGTGTAGGCGGCCGGCATGACCGAGGTATCCACACGAGTAGACCTGGCGCTACTCGGTATTCGCGTCGACGTGCCGGTGCAGCGCCGTTCCGGAGCCGGGCCCAGCGACGACGGTCATGTGTCGTTCGGGGGTGCCGGCGCTGCCATTCCCATCCGATCCGACGGCCCCTACACGCTGAGCGGGGATCGTCTGCTGCGCGACGGCACCGATCTCGGCGTCATTGTCGAGCCGGTGCGGCGTCCCAGGTTCTACGACCTGCGCACCGCCGAGGGCATCGGCTACGAGCAGATCGCGAGGCTGCACGGCACGGATGTGCTGGCGACGACGGTGGTGCAGACGTGCATTCGATACGGCGAGGACCTACGTTGCCGATTCTGCGCGATCGAGGCGTCGCTGGCGGCGGGCACGACCGTCGCGGTCAAGCGGCCCGAGCAACTTGCCGAGGTAGCGGCCGCCGCGGTCCGGCTCGACGGGGTGCGGCAGATGGTGATGACCACCGGCACCACCGCCGGAAAGGACCGTGGCGCTCGGCATCTCGCGCGCTGTGTGCGTGCCGTGAAGCGGGCCGTGCCGCAGCTGCCGATTCAGGTGCAGTGTGAGCCGCCCGGGGATCTGTCGGTCCTCGCGGAGCTGCGGACGGCGGGGGCGGACTCCATCGGCATTCATGTCGAATCGCTCGACGATCGGGTCCGTGCGCGCTGGATGCCGGGCAAATCGACGGTGCCGCTCGCGGACTACCGGGCGGCGTGGACCGAGGCGGTGCGGGTGTTCGGGCGCAACCAGGTGTCGACCTATCTCCTGGTAGGGCTCGGCGAGGATCCCGACGAACTGGTCGGTGGGGCACGGGAATTGATCGCGATGGGTGTGTACCCCTTCATCGTTCCCTTCCGGCCGCTCGCCGGAACCCTCGCCGTCGACGTCGACAACGCGAGCGCACCCTCACCGGCGCTGCTCGAGGACGTAACGCGAAGGGTCGCAACCGAACTGCGGCGCGCCGGGATGCGCGGCGCCGATCAGGCGGCCGGGTGCGCGGCATGCGGCGCGTGCAGTGTGCTGCGCACCGCGGGAGGCTGAGATGACGACGATCGACACGCCGCGCTGGTGGCTCGACGGCTCTGTGGCATCCGGCAGGCCGTCTCCCGACTACTGCGTGCTGTCCGGGCATCCGAACCCGAAGGAACCGCCCGGCGGCTTCCTGATTCGTCCGGCGGATTCCCGGCAGCTGGCCGCCTATCGAACGCTGCGGCGCGAGAGCTTCGTGGTCGAACAGGGCCTGTTCCACGGTAGCGATGCCGACGATATAGACGACCATCCGCGCACCGTCGTGCTGGTCGCACTGGCATCGGACGGCACTCTGGGTGGGGTGCGCCTGGCGCCCGCCACCGCCGAGGACCTCGGCTGGTGGACCGGCAGTCGGCTGGTCGTGGACTGTGGCCGCCGCACGCGCGGGGTCGGCAATGCCCTCGTGCGCGCGGCCTGCGCCTATGCGGAGAGCAACAACGTGCTGCGCTTCGAGGCGACGGTGCAGCACCGATACGCCGCGCTGTTCACCCACCTCGGCTGGATTCTGCTGGGAGACACCACGTTCGGCGGCGCACCGCACGTTCGCGTGCGCTGGCCCATCGACCGCATCCACCGGCTCACGCGCTCGACCAAGGCGATGCTGGGCCCGCTGCTGACAACCCTCGGGAATGGTTCGATGACCCTGGGCGGCAGAGATTTCCGCGGCGACGACGGTGCGCCGGTGCCGGGCAGCGATCTCGTCGCCGCATGTGACGCCATCATCGCCTCGATGGTCGAACGCGATCCGGAATGGGCGGGCTGGTGCGCGGCCCTGGTGAATCTCAACGATCTGTCCGCGATGGGCGCCGAACCCGTGGGGTTGCTCGACGCGGTCGCGGCACCCACCCGTTCGTTGCTCACCCGGATCCTGCGTGGCCTGGCGCGAGCCGCCGATACCTGGGGTGTGCCCGTATTGGGCGGGCATACCCAGATCGGCCCGGCCGCACTGGCAGTGACCGCATTGGGCCGCACCGACCGGCCCGTTCCCGGTGGCGGGGGCCGGGCAGGCCACGAACTTCGGCTCACCGCGGATCTCGGTGGCCGCTGGCGGGCCGGATATACCGGGCAGCAATGGGATTCGTCTTCCTACCGCACCGGGGACGAGCTGCGGGCGCTGGGCCGGTTCGTCGCCGACACCGCGCCGGCGGCCGCGAAGGATGTCAGCATGGCCGGGATCGCCGGTACGGCGGGCATGCTGGCCGAAGCATCGGGTGTCGGCGCGGAGCTGGATGTGGCCCGGATGCCGCGTCCGGTGAATACCGCACCGGCCGAATGGATCACCTGCTTCCCCGGCTTCGCCATGCTCACCGCCGACCGCCCCGGATCCGCGATCGGCCCCACCGGACCCGCCACCTCCGCGGTATGCGGCGTCCTCACCTCCGAACCCGGCGTGCGTTTGCGCTGGCCGGACGGAACAACCACCACAGCGGTGCCCGGCACCGTGACCGGATTGGGTATCTCATGACCGAATTGACCATCTCCGTGGCGGCCGCCGAATTCGGCCGCGATATGGAGGCCTGCTACGACACCATCTCGGCACTGATCGAGCAGGCTCGTGCTCGCGGCAGTCGGCTGCTGGTCCTGCCCGAGGCATGTCTCGGCGGCTATCTGCCCAGCCTGGGCGGCGGCGCCGAGAACGACGAGGCCCGGCAGCGCCGGTTGCGCAGCCTGCCGCCCGCCCTCGCCCTCGACGGGCCCGAGTTGGCGCGGATCGCCGCCATGGCGGGTGATCTCGTCGTCACCCTCGGCTTCTGCGAGGCCGACGGCGAGCTGCGCTACAACGCCGCGGTGACCCTGTCCGGCGACGGCATCCTCGGCTCCTACCGCAAAGTGCATCAGCCGCTGGGCGAAAACCTCTGCTACGCCGCCGGTTCGGAGTATCACGCCTTCGACACTCCGATCGGGCGGATGGGGATGCAGATCTGCTACGACAAGGCCTTCCCCGAGGCCGCGCGCGCCCTGGCGTTGGACGGCGCGGAGATCATCACCTCGCTGTCGGCGTGGCCGACCGCCCGCACCGCCACCGCAGAACGGCTCGAGGACGACCGCTGGACCCAGCGCTTCGACATCTTCGACCGCGCCCGGGCCGTCGAGAACCAGGTGGTGTGGATCGCTTCCAACCAGGCCGGCACCTTCGGCTCACTGCGGTTCGTGTGCAGCGCCAAGATCGTCGGGCCGGGCGGCGACATACTCGCCACCACCGGCACCGCGCCGGGACTGGCGACCGCCACGGTCGATGTCGGCCGGGCACTCGGGCTGGCCCGCGGCGGCGGCATGTACAACCTGCGGGACCGGCGGCCGGAAGTCTACGACAGCGTGGTCGCGCGCCACGGCGTCGTCGGACAGCCGTCGCTACCGGAGGAATTGGCGGCCGCACATGCCTGAGATGACCCCGCCGTCCGTACCCGCCGCGACTTCCGGAGGAAAACCGTGACTCCGCAACCCTTTTCGATCGAACACCACGAGGTGGTGGTGATCGGCGCCGGGCAGGCCGGGCTGTCCATCAGCTGGCATCTGACCGCGCACGGGATCGATCATCTCGTGCTCGAACGCGACACCATCGCGCACGAATGGCGCGACACCCGCTGGGACAATTTCACGCTCGTCACTCCCAATTGGCAGTGCGTGCTGCCCGGATACGGTTACAACGGCCCGCAGCCGCACGGTTTCATGACGCGTGACGAGGTCTATGCCTGGGTGCGCGGTTACGCCGACACCTTCGATCCGCCGGTGCGCGAAGGGGTGGCCGTCACCGCGGTGACCGTGGCCGCGGGCGGCGGGTTCGATATCGAAACGACCGGTGGGCCGGTGCATTCCGATCAGGTCGTGGTCGCCGTCGGCGGATATCACATCCCGACCGTGCCGCGCTTCGCCGAACGGCTGCCCGGCTCGATCCGGCAGGTGCACTCCGCCGAATACCGTAGTGCCGCAGATCTTCCCGAGGGAGCCGTTCTCGTCGTCGGCACCGGACAGTCCGGCGCCCAGATCGCGGAGGACCTGCATCTGGCCGGTCGCGAAGTCCATCTGGCGGTGGGCAGCGCGCCTAGAGTGGCCCGCTTCTATCGTGGACGCGACTGTGTGGCATGGCTGCAGGATATGGGCCACTACGACATTCCCATCGAAGATCAGCCCGGCGGGCTGGGCAAGCGCGAGAACACCAACCACTACGTGACCGGCCGCGGCGGCGGGCGCGATATCGACCTGCGCCGCTTCGCACTCGAGGGCATGCGGCTCTACGGGCGGATGACCGATATATCGAGCGGCACAGCGTGTTTCGACCCGTCGCTGGAATCCTCGCTCGACGCCGCGGATGCCGTTGCCGAGAGCATCAAGGATTCCATCGACGCCTACATCGATCGTGCGGGTATCGACGCGCCCACCGAACCTCGATACCGGCCGGTGTGGCGGCCCGAGCACGAAGTGACCGAAATCGACCTGACCGCAAGCGGAATCACGTCCGTGGTGTGGTCGGTCGGTTTCCGGACCGACTACCGCTGGCTGCGCGTCGGGGTGTTCGACGGCGAGGGCCATCCCTGCCACAACCGCGGCGTCACCTCCATCGAGGGCCTGTACTTCCTCGGCCTGCCCTGGCTGCACACGTGGGGGTCGGGCCGGTTCGCCGCCGTCGCCCGCGATGCCGAGTATCTCGCGGATCGGATCACAGTCACCGCCCGCGCGACCGCCGCCGCCTGAAGCGAATTCTCATGGCCGTCACCCGGATCGCCGCCGTCGCCGCTCATTTCGGCACCGGCATCGCCCGCGCCCTCGACAAGATCACCGGCATCGTCGACCGGCTCGCGACCGACGGCGTCGACCTGCTCGTGCTGCCCGACGCGACGCTCGGCGGCTATATCGGCGACCTCCGCAACCCGGATCCCGCCACCGGGCCGGAGGCCATCGATCCCGAGGGTCCGGAGATCCGCCTGCTGTGCCGGCTGGCCGGCGCCATGACAATCTGCGTCGGCTATGCCGAACACTGTGACGGCACCCGCTACAACGCGGCGGTCTGCCTGACCGGCGACGGTGTACTCGGCCGCCATCGCAAGGTCCACCAGCCCGCCGGTGAACACCTGGCCTATTCGGCCGGGGATCGCTTCTGCGCCTTCGACACCCCGGTCGGCCGCCTCGGCATGCTGATCGACTACGACAAGACCTTCCCCGAATCCGCGCGCACCCTGGCCCTCGACGGTGCGCGCACGATCGCGGCGCTGTCCGCGTGGCCGGCCAGTGTCACCGCCCGCGCCTCCCGGATGCCCAACGACCGCCAATCGCGTCTGTTCGATCTCTACGACCAGGCTCGCGCGGCCGAGAACCAGGTCGTGCTCGCGTCCTCCAATCAGACCGGCATCACCGGATCGCTGCGGTTCCTCGGCCAGGCCAAGGTGGTGGGGCCAGGTGGTGACATACTGGCCAAGACCTGGTCCAAGGGCGGCCTCGCGGTGGCCGATATCGACGTCGACGCGGAGGTGGAGCGGGCGCGCCGGGTGCTACGGCATCTCGCGGAACGCCGCGTCGACGCCTACCACAACCTGATGACCGGTAAAGGCGGTTACTGATGCGAATCGCACTGCTCACCTACTCGACCAAGCCGCGAGGCGGGGTGGTCCACACACTGAATCTCGCCGAGGCGCTCGCGCGTCTCGGTGCGGAGGTCACGGTGTGGACGTTGGGCCGGGGCGGCGACGCGGG
Source organism: Nocardia sp. NRRL WC-3656 (assembly GCF_000720265.1). Taxonomy (NCBI): domain Bacteria; kingdom Bacillati; phylum Actinomycetota; class Actinomycetes; order Mycobacteriales; family Nocardiaceae; genus Nocardia; species Nocardia sp. NRRL WC-3656. The sequence goes on from NZ_JOJF01000009.1 coordinate 52,654, forward strand.
ATTCTTCCGCCCGGTGGATCCAGCTGTGACCGTACGTGTGGTGCCCTTCGAGGCCATCGACGGCGAAGCGGTCGGGCCACGAATTCTGCGTTCCATCAGCGTTTTACGCTCCGCGTTCACTCCGGTGGACTACGACATCGTCCATGCCCAGGACTGCATCAGCGCCAACGCGGTCGGCCGGTGCGTTCGCACCATCCATCACCTCGATACCTTCACCACACCCGAACTGGCCCGCTGCCACGACCGTGCCGTCACCGAGCCCTATGCACATATCTGCGTCTCGGCCGCGGTCGCCGCGGAGGTTCACGCCGGCTGGGATCTGCGCCCCGCCGTGATCGCCAACGGCGTCGAGTTCGACCGATTCGACTCAGCCGCAAGCGATTCGGTCACCGCATCGGCCGCCCGTCGCACCTGGCAGCGATGCCTCGGTCCCTACATTCTGGCCCTGGGTGGCATCGAACCTCGCAAGGGCAGTCTCGATCTGCTGGAGGCTTTCGCGCTGCTCCGTCGCGATCACGCCCAGCTGCGCCTCGTCTTCGCGGGCGGTGAAACCCTCTTCGACTACCGCGAGTACCGGGCTCGATTCGACGCGCGCGCAACCGAACTGGGCATCCGGCCCGTCATCCTCGGCACGGTCGCCCACGACGCGCTGCCCGCACTCGTCGCCGGAGCCGCGCTGGTTCCGTTCTTCTCCACCAAGGAGGGGTTCGGACTGGCGGCCATGGAGGCTCTGGCCGCAGGGGTTCCGGTGGTCGCGCGCGAGCTTCCGGTGCTTCGGGAGGTCTTCGGCGACGCGATCTCCTACGCCACCGATCCGACCGGAATGGCGGCAACGATGGCACAGAACCTGCGGCGCGACACGGCGCGCATCGACCGCGGCAGGGCACTCGCACGCCGATACGATTGGGAGACAGCGGCTCTCGCGCACATGGAGTTCTACCGGGCCCATCTCCGAAGTCCGCGGGTTCGAGCGGATTCCGATGCCATCGCGCCCGAGCCGACCGCGGAACTTTTCGCCCGGCAGGGTTGATCGGACCGGGGTGTCGCTCGGGCGCAATCAGCCCAGCGCTGCGCTCGCCGCCCGCAATTCGTCCAACGCCGAGAGAACATGCCGCGCCAGTTCGTCCGGGGCGTCCCGCTCCCCGTCGGTCCATTCGGCGAACCCGCGTTTGAAGGCGAGAACTCCCAGCTCACTGGCGAGGGCCGCGGTCGGGTCCGGTACATCGCGCGCGATGAGCGCCTCGGTCATCGCGGCGGCCAGCCCGACGCTCTTGAGGGCGTCGCGCTCCTGTAGTTCGGCGCTGGCGGCGACGGCCGCCTTCAGGCGGGGTGCGAGCTCGCGGTTCATGGGACCCATTGCCGCCGAGGCGCGTTCGAGGCCGGCGGCGACCGCCTCGAGGGGTGTGGCACGTTCGGGCGCTTCGGCGATGCCCTCGGCCAGTAGCCGGCTCAGCGTCTCCTGGCCGGCGACGAGCAGTTCACGCTTGTCCGGAAAGTGCCGGAAGAAGGTGCTTTTCGTGACGCCGGCGCGTTCGGCGATCTGCGCGACCGTCGTCGCGTCGTATCCCTGCTCGGTGAACAGGTCGACCGCGGCGACGACAAGGCGTTCTCGTGCGCCCGGTTCCCATCGACCCATGGGTTCATCATAAGTGATGGGACAACAGTCCCATCATCGTGGTAGCGTGACGGGACAAAGGTCCCATCACTGGAGGAGTTATCCATGCGCGTCTTCGTCACCGGCGGCACCGGACTGATCGGTTCCGCGGTGGTCGCCGAACTGCTCGGCAACGGCCACACCGTGCTCGCACTCACCCGCTCCGACGCGTCCGCTGCCGCCGCCGAGGCCGCCGGCGCCGAAGCACTGCGCGGCGGCCTCGCCGACCTCGATGTCCTGCGGGCCGGTTCCGCTCAGGCCGACGGAGTGATCCACCTGGCGTTCGGCAACGACTTCAGCAGCGCCGATGCGCTCGCCGCCACTGTCGCCGAGGAAAGTGCCGCCCTGGCGACCATGGGCGAGGAACTCGTCGGCAGCGATCGCCCCTTCGTCACGGTCTCCGGGACGCCCAGCGTGGCGGGCCGGGCATCCACCGAGACCGATCCCGTGTGGACCGACGGGCCCGTGGGTGGCCGCGGGCGGGCGGTCACGGCCGTTCTGGATTTGGCCTCGCGCGGGGTCCGGAGCACGGCCGTGCGGATGCCGCGCACGGTGCACAACCAGGGCACCGGCGGATTCGCCGGCCTGCTGACCAATATCGCCCGGCGGACCGGGGTCTCCGGCTACCCGGGCGACGGCACCCAGCGCTGGCCGGCCGTCCACGCACTCGACGCGGCAGTCCTGTTCCGCCTCGCCCTGGAGCGGGCGGAACCCGGTACCGCCTGGCACGCCGTCGCCGACGAGGGCGACCGAGTGCGAGACATCGCGGAGGTCATCGGGCGGCAGTTGAACCTGCCGGTCGAGTCGGTTCCCGCGGAGACATACGGCCCGCTCGGCCCGATCTTCGCGGCCGATCAGCCGTCGTCCAGCACACACACCCGCGAGGTGCTCGGCTGGGAGCCGACGCACCCCGGCCTGCTGGAGGACCTGACGAATATCCGCCCGTGATCGGTTGCGGGCGCGGCGACAGTGTCGGTTACCGTTCCAGGGTGAACGACCGCATGCGCCCGCTCGGTGTGGTCGTGATGGGGGTTTCCGGCACCGGGAAATCGACGGTCGGTCGTCTCCTGGCCGACCGGCTCGGTATTCCGTTCGCGGATGCGGACGATCTCCATTCGGCCGCCAATATCGCGAAGATGTCCGCTGGGATTCCGCTGACGGATGAGGATCGCGCGCCCTGGCTCGCGGCGGTCGGGGGGTGGTTGCGCGAGCGGATGGCCGAGGAGACCGGCGGTGTGATCGCGTGCTCGGCGCTGCGGCGGCGGTATCGCGATATCGTGCGGGCCGCCGCGGCCGAGGTGATCTTCGTGCATTTGATCGCCGATCGCGACGAATTGGTGGCTCGGATGTCTCGCCGCCGGGGCCATTACATGCCTGTGATCCTTATCGATTCGCAATTGCGCACGCTCGAACCGCTGGACGCCGACGAACGCGGAGCCGTGCTTCACACCGATCGGACTCCGGAGGTCCTTGTGGACGAGGCCGCCGCGCTGGTGCGGTCGATGTCTCGGTGATCGGGAGGTTTGCCCTGGCCCGCTGCCGGGAGATCTAGCTTCGACCCGTGCCGCGCAACCAGACCTTTCCGCATCTGCTCGCTCCCGGAACCATCGGGCCGATGACCGTCCCCAACCGCGTCGTTCTGCCCGCGATGGATATGAACCTCTGCGAAGACGGGGAGATCGAGCAGGGCGATATCGATCATTTCGTCGCTCGGGCGGCCGGTGGGACGGGGCTGATCATCACCGGGTGCTGTGCTGTCGCCTACCCGGTGGGCTGTGCGAGCACCAAGGAACCCGGGCTGTCCGAGGACCGGTTCATTCCTGGGCTGCGGGCGCTCGCGGACGCCGTCCACGCCGCGGGCAGCAAGTTGTGTGTGCAGATGACCCACCACGGCAAGATCGCCCGGATCGATACCGTGCAGGGGCGCCCGCTGCTGGTTCCGTCGGCGCCGAGCGGCTCCGCGGATCTGTCGGCGCTGGCCGACAACACTCCGGAAGAACTGCAGAAGCTGGCCGCCGTCACGGGCGGTAAGCAGGCCACCTATCGCGAGGCCACGCAGGACGATATCGGCTGGGTGGTGCGTTGTTTCGCGGAGGCCGCGCGACGGGTGCGGGCAGCCGGCGGCGACGCGGTCGAAATTCACTGCGCACACGGGTACATACTCGGCGGCTTCCTGAGCCGGGCGGACAACAAGCGGACCGATGAATACGGTGGCTCGCTGGCGAACCGGGCGCGCCTGACGGTCGAGGTGATTCACGCGGTCAAGGCCGAGGTCGGCGATTCGCTGGCGATTCTGGTGCGGATCGCGGGCCGTGAATTCGGTGAGGACGACGCGCTGACCACCGAAGAGGCGAAGCAGGCTTCGGCGCTGTTCGAGGCGGCCGGTGCCGACGCGATTCATGTCACCGGCTGGGGACGTAACCCGTTCTCCAATTTCACCGATGGGCCGCTACCCGACCACGTAGGCGCCTATACGGAATTGGCGGGCGAGGTGAAGAAGGCCGTCTCTATTCCGGTGATCGCGGTCGGCCGGGTGCTGCCGGAGATCGGCGACAAGGTCATCGCCGAGGGGAAGGCGGATTTCGCGGCGATGGGGCGGCAATTGCTCGCCGATCCGGACTTGGTGAACAAGCTGCGTGCCGGGACACCGCAGAACGTCCGGCCCTGCATCAATTGCTATGTGTGCGTGCAGGAGAACTTCTGGGACGACACCCCGTTGTGTGCGGTGAACCCCGCACTCGGCAACGAGAAACTCCTTCCGCTGGTTCGTAGCACGACCGCGAAACATGTCGTCGTGGTCGGAGCCGGTCCCGGCGGGCTCGAGACCGCCCGCCTCGCCGCCGAACGCGGACACCGAGTCACGGTGCTGGACAAGGCCGATCGCCTCGGCGGCACCCTCTGGTTCTCCAGCCTCACCACGCCCGACAACGAACGGCTGCTGAACTGGCTGAAGGTTCAGGTCGAGCGACTCGGCATCGACATCCGTCTGAAGACCGAGGCGACCGTGCCGTCGATCACGGCGCTGAATCCCGACGTGGTCGTGGTGGCCACCGGGGCGGTGCGGGATCGCCCGGCAGTTCCCGGCAGCGATCTGCCGCACGTGCACACCGGTGACACGTTGCGCGCCTTGATGACCGGTGTCGGCGATGTTTCGCGGGTGCCACCGTTGCTGCGTACCGTCGCGAAGCTGGGCAAGATTTCCGGGGTGACGAAGAGTCCCGCCGCGATCCGGTCGGTGACACGCCGCTTCCTGCCGATGGGCAAGAATGTGGTGGTGATCGGGGGTTCGCTTGTCGGACTGGAACTTTCGGAGTTCCTGGCCGAACGCGGGCGCGCCGTGACGCTCCTCGAGGAAGGTCGACAGCTCGGTGTGCCGATGGCGATGCCGCGGCGGTGGACGGCCGTTCGGCATGCGGGCGAGGCGGGCGTCACCATCCACCGGCACGCGACAGTGCAGCGGATCACCGAGCAGCACGTCGAGTTTCGCGTCGGCGAGCAGATATCGACCGCGCCGGCGGACATGGTTGTGGTGGCCTCCGGGGTCTCGGCGCGAGCACCCCTGGCCGATGCGCTGGCCGCGGTGGTTCCCGAAGTGCATGTCGTGGGTGATGCCGGTTCGGTCGATTACATCGAGGGCGCGATCCACTCGGCATGGAAGGTCGCGGCCGCGCTGTAATTCAGACCCGCAGGAGTTTCCTTATCCCCCAACGCATTCCGCGCCCCAGCGCCACCACGAAGACTGCGACCACAGCCGAACCGAAGGCACAGCGCAGCCAGTACGCCGCGCCGACCGGCGCCTCCCCCATGGCCGCGTGCAGGCCGTTCTGCCACGCGGCGGCGCGCACGACGACCGCCGTCACCACGAAGCCGCAGATCAGCAGGATCGGGACGCGGTGGCGGCCGAAGCGTTCGTCGATGTCGATCCGCCAACGGCTCAGCGTCCAACGCAGCAGACCGGACACTCCGATGGCGAGCGCCACCGGCACACCGGTCAGGATGGCCTGGGATACGGAGGTGCGTGGCAGCACGGCCGGCAGCAGCGACATCACGACGGCGAAGGTGACGGCGACGACCGTATCGATGCGCGGACGCACGTGGAGAGACCGGTGCCGGCGGGGCTTCGTCGTCGCGTTCGCGCGCGGGGTTGTGCTCTGCATCGTCACGGCGGTTACCCGGCGGCACCGGCTTCCGCGACGGCAGCGGTGGCCGGGAGCCGAGCCGGCCGCAGGCGCCGCCACGCCACGATGCCGACGATCGCCGCCGAAACCGCTCCCACCGCGGCGGGACCACCGACATGGAGCAGCTGATCGCTGAGCCGTTCGCCCGACAGCTGCGTGCCGAACAGGAACTCCGGATCCGGCGTCGCGTAGTTCTGCCGCCGGGAATTCAGATCGACCCCCGTGGTGGCGACCGTGGCCAGGACGTCGCAGCGGGCGCGGGCGGCGGCGTCGGTGCGCGTATCGCAGGCGGCGTGCATGCGGCGCTGCAGGGTGGCGTCGATGGCCTGGCGTGCCCACGGCTGCAGCGGTTGCTGCCGCTGTTCGGCATAGCGCAGCATGTCGTAGCCCAGGTCGTGTGCCTTGCACGCCTCGGTGAACTCGGCGGGAAGCTGGATCGGCGACGAGCAGTCACCGTCGGGATCGACCAGAATCCCGTCCTCGACCACCGGCCGATAGCCCGCCTCGGCCGCGAAATCAGCGGGCAGGGCCACCGACCACGGGTGATCGCCGACCAGATCGGCCACGGCGGCCCGAGCCGGCAGATTCTCCACGCCCGGCTTCGCCACCGCCGCCGAGGCGGGCATGGCGGGCGCGAAGGCCAGCGGAACCATGGCGGTCATCGCCGCCAGCAGCACCGAGACGACCACCTGGCGAACCTTGCCCAAGCGTCGTGGCCGGCGATCTCGGGCGGGTGCGGTGGACGTCGATTCCGGCAGGGCGCGCGGCTCGGCCGAACCCGGTGATGCGTCGGTCATGGATGCCGAAGGTAACCGATTCAGCTGAGAAAGACCGACTCGTGGGCCTCAATCCCGCATCAGCCCGATCCAGATGTGGTCCCGTGCGCGGGTCAGCGCCACCATGGTCTGCCGTGCCGCCAGCTCCGCCCGGTCGCGCTCGCTGCCGCGCATCCGGTCGACGGGCGCCGTCGGCGCGTCGGTGAGGTGGAACACCGCGGCGAAGTCCATCCCCTTGGCGCGATGGACGGTTCCCACCTTCACCGCATCGTGCTGGGTGCCGTCGTGGTGTTCGAGGGAGACGGACGGAATCTTCTTGCGGCGCAGTGCTGCTCGGATTCTCTCGGCCTGGCGGTTGGTGTCGGTGATCACGGCGATGTCGGAGTGCGGATATCCGGAATCGGCCAGGGCGGCGACCACCTTCTCCTCGGCCCGCGACCGCGAGAAGGTCTCCGCGCGGGCCGTACCACCCGCCAACACGACCTCGCTGTCACGCAGGACGAATCCGGGGGCGCCGTCCAGGTCGTCGACCGTATTCGTCGCGTCGACCCGCTTGGCGTAGTCGTGCACGGCGGCGCGATTGCGGTAGTTGGTGCGCAGCACCGCGCCGCGGCCGACGATCGGAATGCCGGCATCGGAGAGGCGCCAGCCGCCGGGATAGACCTGTTGCTGACCGTCGCCGACCAGCAGCAGCGGTGAGGTCGAGGTGCCGCCGGCGATCTGGTGGACGAGTTTGAGTTCCATCAGGGTGAAGTCCTGAACCTCGTCGACCACCACCAGGTCGTAGGGCGCGTCCAGCGGCGCCGCGCGCAGTTCGTCGATCGCCAGATCGATCACATCGTTGAAATCCACCGTCGCGAGGTCCTGCAGCGCCGCCTGATACGGCAGGTAGAGGTGCGTCCAGACGATCTCGCGTTGCGTCTTGTCCAGACGCAAGCGGTTTCGGCCCACCCGGTCGATTTTCAGGTACAGATCGCGGTCGATGCCCTGGCCCTTGATGACCCGATGCAGTTCGTCCTTCCAATAGCTCGGATTCGGTTCGATGGGTTCGAGGTGGCGGCGGGCGTTGCGCCAGGCGTGATAGAACGCGTTGTCGCCGCTGCCCAGGCGGCAGCCGATATCGCGACTGCGGAGAAAATGAGTGGTCCAGGCGTGGAGCCCGGTGAATTCCACCCGCTCACCCGCATGCGGGGCGAGGCGCCGGAATCCCGATTCGTGATAGGTCGGCAGCGTCCGCACGAAACTGGTGAAGAGCTGCCGCCCGGCGCCTTCCTTGGACAACCGCGCCATGCGGTGCAGGGCGACGACGGTCTTTCCGGTTCCGGCCGGACCGCTGAACCTCGCGGGCCCGTTGTAGTTGCGGTAGACGAGGTCGAGTTGGGCCGGATCGAGGAATGTCATCCATTCGCTGAACGGTCGCTTCAACGCCCGCGCTCGTTCTTCCTCCCGCAGCGTCGTCGCGTCGAAAAGTCCTTCGGCGGGCGAGGTTTCGGGCCCGGCGCCGCTGTCGGCGGACAGCAGCGCGAACCAGGTGTTGCGTTCGGCGACAGTCATCGCGATCTGCCGGGCGCTGCGGCTGGACAGGCTCGCTTCGGCGAACAGCCGCGCGGCGATGGTCGTCGGGTCGACCGCGACGTAGCGGGCCTCGGCCGGAGTGTCGGCCGCCTCGTCCATCAGCAGCAATACCTCGATCATATGCGGCACGTACCTGGTGCGGCCGGCGGTGAGATTCGCGAACGTCTCCTCCGCACGCCAGCGGATCCGGCGTAGTTCCGCGGCGGCCGGCACCACGTCGGTGCGGACCAGAGCGAAGACACCGCCCGGGCCGACGGCGTAGGCGTCGAAGCGATCCGAACGGCTGTTCTCGCGTTCCACGAGCACATGCCAGCCGTTGCGCATCAGCGGCACCGACAGGAATCGCCGCCAGGCCGGCGTGAGGACGGTCAGTTCGCTGAGCTGTTGCGCCACGCGCTGACGCCGCCGCTCGAAGTTGATATCGGGCATCTCGGACCCCCTTGCCGGCGTAGCCGGGCGGGTCCTTCGGTGGAGCCGCCACACCCCTGGCTACCAAAACCTCTGTCTATCAAGGTATTACATTGCACAAGGGAGCGCAGAGGATATGGTGCGGCGAATGTCGGCGGGAGCGGTTACACCGGCTGATCCCGTTCGGCGGCATCGAGATCCGGCGCCCACGCGACGCCGTTGATGTGACTGCCGCCGTCGACGAACAGGGTGTTCCCGGTGAGATAACGCGATCCGTCGGAGGCGAGGGCGATGCCGTGGGCGAGTTGTTCGTCGGACTTGTTCTCGACGCGGCCGATCGTTCCCCCGCCCCAGGCGTTGTTGACCAGGACGTCGATGGATCCGTAGTCGGAAACCGCTGTCCCTACCGCGTTTTCGACGTCGGCGCGGTCGCGGATGTCGGCCGCGACGAACCGGCCGCCGATCTCGTCGGCGACCGCGCGACCCGATATTTCGTCGAGGTCGGTGATCACCACCCGTGCGCCTTCGTCGGCGAAGCGGCGGGCGATTCCGGCTCCGATGCCGGCGGCGGCACCCGTCACCAGGGCGACCTTGCCGGCGAGTTGGCCGCTCATCGCGCCACCCCTTCGATTCCGGCGGTCAGCAGATCGCGGGCCGCGGGATCGCCGTCGACCGTGCGGGTGGTGCGGGCGGTGATCTGCCAGCGGCCGTCGATCCGGCGCAGGGTGAAGTGGTTGGCGCCGGTGCGGGCCACGACGTTGCGGCCGTTGTGCTGGACCACGAGGATCGATTCGCAGACCGCGACGGCGTCGTCACCGTCGACGGTGGCCACCGCCGGACCGTGGAAATGCAGGCAGCCACGCCCGATCAGGCCCTGATGAGCCTCGGAGCCGACCATGGCGGCGACATCGGCGCGACCGCGCATCTGCCAGTCCTCGACGTCGTAGGTGCCGTCGGCGGACCACAGGTCGGCGGCGGCGACGTTGCCCGCGTCGACCCGCGGGCCGTACGAGGCGATCAACCGCTCGATCGCGCGTTCGTCCTCGACGCGGGCGAGACGTCGGTGCAGTTCGGCCAATTCGGTCACGGCGAAATCCTTCCGATGGGCAGGCGGGCCGGACATCGCCGCGACGTCGGCGGTCCGGTCCACTCGCATCGAGTAATAGCGCGGACCACGCAGAGGTGGTGGCCCCGTTCCGCCCATCGGGACCGGATCCGGACCGGCCGATCGGTTCCGGTGGCGCGGATCACCACGATTCGGACGCCCTGGTTCGACCGGACCGCACCGATGTAGCCTGTCCAGCCGGTGGCGATGGCGGCCCCGGGCCCGTCACGCCGCTTCCCGCATCACCCTCTTCACGTCTCGGAGGTCTGCCATGACGACGTTGTCCTCGCCGCGTCCGGACGGTCCGGCGGCATCGCCGAACCGCTACGAACGCTTCGTCGCGCTGGGCGACAGCCAGACCGAGGGGCTGTGGGACGGCGACGACGGCAACGGCTTGCGAGGCTGGGCCGATCGGCTGGCCGAGCGCTTGGTTCAGGACAATCCGGAGATCCGGTACGCGAATCTGGCGGTGCGTGGTCGCCGCCTCGCCGAGATCCGCGACGAACAGCTCGACGCCGCTCTGGCGATGGAACCGGATCTGGTCGGCATCTGCGCGGGCATGAACGACGTCACGGCGCCCGGCACCGATCTCGTGGCCGCACTGGACCTGATGGAGGAGCTGTATGCGAAGCTGACCGCCTGCGGCGCAACGGTTGTGACGACGACCTTCCCGGACGTGCGCCGGATCGTGCCACTGGCCGCCCGCTACATCGGACCACGCGTCGACCTGATCAACGATCGAATTCGCCTGTGCGCGAGCCGATACGGACTGCGCCTGGTGGATCTGTACGGGGCTCCCTCGATGGTCGATCTGCGCATGTGGAGCCCGGACCGGCTGCACGGCTCCGAACTGGGCCACGAACGGTTCGCACTGGCCGCCGCGGAGGCACTCGGCCTCGACGGCGCCGACCACAGCTGGGCCCATCCGCCGGACGGCTCCGAGCGGTTCCGCGCGGCCGGCGCGGCCGGCGAACTCGCCTGGGTCGCAGCGACATTGCGTCCGTGGGTCTGGCGGCGGCTGCGCGGCGTGTCGACCGGTGCGGGCCGACCGGCGAAACGCCCGGAGCTGGTGCCGGTCACGCCCGGCGGAATGCCCTGAGAAGCGGGACAATTCGCCGCGGCCGAGTTTGTCCGCTTCGCCGGAAACCGAATTTTTCCCCGAGTCGGATCACCCGCAGCCCCCGTCGATGCGGTAAACAATTCGGGTGGACAGTGACGGTCGACAGGACCGACGCGGGCTGAAACTCCTCACCGACCGCAGCGGCGAGCCGGGCGGATTCGTCGCGTCGGCATTCGAGCCGATCCGGCTGACCCAGGCGCGTCGCTGGGCCGAACTGTCCGTCGCCGAACTCGCGGACGCGGCAGGTCTGTCCGCCGCGGTCGTCGAACAGTACGAGATCGGCGCCGTGCAGCCCGATCCGGACGTTCCGGCCGACCTGGCCCGGGTCTTGAAAGTCCCCGTCGAGTACTTCGCCACGGGGCGCCCGATGTGCCGGATCGACGCCGCGGACGTGCATTTCGACGATCCCGGTTCCGCGTCGGCGTCGGATCGCGCGAAGGCGGTGGTGTTCGCGGAGTACATCTGGGAGTTGGCGTACACGCTGGGCTGCCGGATGCGGTTTCCGGCGCTCGACCTGCCCGCCCTCGAGCAGCGACTATCACCCGCCGACGCCGCGCGCCTGCTTCGCGACCACTGGGGAATCGCTCCGGGCCCGCTGGCGCATCTCGGCGCGACCCTCGAGTCGCGCGGCATCGTGGTGGCTCTGGCGCCGGCGACGAGCGCGGCCATGGCCCGGGTCGGCACCTACGCCACGCACACCTGGGGCCGCTCGCTGATCGTGGTGGCCGCACGGCATACGCAATGCGTGTACGGCTACCGGTTCGCCTGTGCGCGCGCACTCGGTCATCTGCTGCTGCACCCCTGCCCGCTGCCGGGAGATCGAACTCAGGCGCTGGAGGCCGACCGGTTCGCCGCCGAACTGCTCGTTCCCGCCGAGGAGATGGACCGGCTGTGTCCGTCGCCGATTCACTTCCCCAGCCCGGCGGCGCTCGCGCGCCAGTGGGGTGTGCCGGCCGAGGTGATCAGGCGGATCGTGCGGGACCGGACGCCTCGGATGCGCAGCATCGAAGCGACCCGGACCCTGCACCACGACCGCGAGCCGGTCGCCGAATATCCCGGCGAGGGCCCCGGCCTGCTCGCGGAGGCCGTGGTGCGCGCGCACAACGCGGGGTTCGGGCGTACCGAACTCACCGACGAATTGCGGTGGAACTCATGGCTTCTCGCGGAAGTCCTCGGCGAGGCGCAGATCGGCCCGCACCTGTCGGTCGTGCACTAGCGGCTCAGCCCCGCACTTCCCGCATCACCTTCGCGAACCCCTCCATCGCCGGCTCCAGCACGGTGACATAGGAAAAGCCGTACCGTTCCCGGCGTTCACGCATCTGATCGGCCATCTCGGCGGGCGTGCCGATCAGCAGGGTCGGCGCGTCCAGCACCTCGTCGATGCTCAAATGATCCATCTGCGCGGCGATCTCGGTGGCGGCGGCCTTGCGGTCGGTCGTTTCGACGACCTGTTGGACGAGGATGTTGAATTCCGGATCGCGGTCGTACTCGGTGACGAAACGCCGTGCCGCGGCGACGCGTTCGTCGACCGTCTCGGCACTGGACAGGCGCATCGAGCCGTCGGTGGCGCCGGGGACGGGTTCGCCGCCGGTGAAGGCGATGATGTCGGCGTGGCGGGCGGCCAGCCGCAGCATGCGGTTACCGCTGCCGCCCAGCAGGATGGTGGGCCGCGGTTCGGGCAGCAGCCGCCGGAGTTCGGTCAGGGTCTTCTCGAGGTGGTCGACCCGGGTTCGGGGGGTGCCGAATTCGATGCCGGCTTCCTCGAATTCGTCCCGCACGTAACCGGTTCCGAGACCGAGTTCGAGCCGGCCGCCGGTGAGCTGGGCGGTGCTCACCACGTCGCGGGCCAGCAGGACCGGGTTCCAGAACGCGGCGTTCAGGACGAAGGTGCCCACTCGCGGGCGTTCGGCGGCCTGCGCGGCGGCGAGCACCGACGGGAAGGGCGCCGGAAGTTCCAGGTGGTCGGGGACCAGCAGCACGTCGTAGCCGAGGGATTCGGCCCGCCGGCATTTCGCGGCCCACTCGTCGGCGGACCCGGGGCTGAGGAAATTGACTCCGAAGCGGAATTCGCGCACCCCACGACTCTATAGGCGGCTACTCGGCCATCGCATGGTCGCGTTCGACCACGCTGGTGGGCACCTTCGGCAGCGCGTTCGGATGCTCGGTGCGCAGCCAGGCCAGCAGTTCCTCGCGCACCGCGCAGCGCAGCGTCCACACGTCGTCGGCATTGCGGGCCGACATGGAGGCGCGGACCTGGATGCCGAAGGGGGTGCTGTCGGTGACCAGCAGATTCCAGCTGCGGCCGTCCCAATCGTCACGGGTGCGCAGATAGTCGCGCAGATGTTCGCGTAGTTCGGCGACCGGCGTGCTGGTGTCCAGATAGAGGAAGACCGTGCCGGTGATCTGCGGGCCGCCCTTGGACCAGTTCTCGTACGGTTTCGAATTGAAGTACGAGACCGGCATGGTGAGGCGGCGGTCGTCCCAGATACGGACCGTGAGGAACGACAGCGTGATCTCCTCCACCGTGCCCCACTCCCCCTCGACCACGACGGTGTCGCCGATCTTCACCGAATCACCGAACGCGATCTGCAGGCCCGCCACGAGATTGCCCAGCGTCGACTGCGCGGCGACACCGGCGATCACGCCGATGATGCCTGCCGAGGCCAGCAGCGAGGTGCCGAGGGTCCGCAGATTCGGGAACAACAGCAGGATCGCGACCGCGGCGGTGGTGATCGCCAGCACCGTGGTGATGATGCGCCGGACCAGGGTCAGCTGCGTATGCAGCCGCCGCACCTTGGCGATGTCGAGGGCGCGGTGCGCGTACTTGTCCAGCGTGTTCTCGGCGACCGCGTCGACGGCGCGCATCACCACCCAGGCGGCGGACAGGATCGCCACCGCGGCGAGGATGTTCAGCACGACGGCGTCGTGGCGCAGGTGGATCTCTGCCAGCGGATAGGTGAAATGCAGGGCGATCGTCGCCAGGAACACCTGCAACGGCAGGTGGACGCGACGCAGTAGACCGGGCAGTCGGTTAGCGGGATGCTTCTGCGCGGCGTGATTCAACAGGCGGTCGACCACCGCGCCGAGTGCGATGGTCGCCGCGAGCGTCGCGGCGAAGACCACCAGCGGTCGAAGTACCTCCTCCAAGGCTTCCAACTCCTTGCGATGGCTGTATCTCGGGCTTGCTGTCTCTCGGGTTTCCAGCCACGCTACCGAGCGAAACCGGAGGTCGCCGCCGCTCGCAGCTGTGCGAAATCCGACACTTTCGCGACCTGCGCCGACGCGGTGAATAGTGTTTCACCGCAAGGCTTCCGGGTATTTTCCTCGCTCATCCGGGGATCACTCCAGGCTGACACGCACCGCATGGGCCGGGTGATACACGCCGGGTCCGTCGCGGAGCGTAGCCGTGGATACGCCCGCGGGCGCAGGCACGATTCCCCGAACCGTCCTACGCTGGGTGCATCGTGATTTCGTTTTCCCGGTGAGGCGGTTGCCATGACCGATTTCGACCCCGCGGTGTTCGGGTCGCCGAGCGTCCGCGTCGGCACGGCCGAACGTGAACAGGCCGCGGCCGCGCTCGGCGACCATTTCGCGGCCGGGCGCCTCGAGCTCGACGAATACGACGAGCGCGTGAGCCGCGCCTATGCCGCGAAAACGGCCGCCGACCTGATCGTCCTGTTCGCCGACCTGCCGCGTCCGCAACCAGCCCCGCCGGCCCGCCCGCAGCGCGAGCAGCGGCGGCCACGACCGATGTTCCCGGTCCTGCTGCTGGCCGCCGTGGTGGTCGGTGTGGTGATCGTCGCCACCACACATATGATTCCGTTCTTCGTCTTCCCGGCGCTGTTCTTCCTGTTCATCCACCACCGCCGCGGATACGGCCCGCCCGGATACGGCCCCCGGCGGCACTACCGCGTGTGAACGCACGGCACGGAGCCGGTTCGCGCGGACATGCGCAAGATCGGTCAAGCGCGAGATAACCCGCGCCGACCACACTGAACGGTGTGACGACCGGACGTGACCGATTACGGGAACTGCTCGATTCAGTTCTCGACGAGAACAACACCACGCTCAGCGCGATGGCGCAGGGGGCCTTCGTCTCGCCCTATCACTTCTCCCGGCAATTCTCGCGCGGCACCGGCGAGTCGCCGGTAGCGATGCGGCGGCGGGTGCTGCTGGAACGCGCCGCCTGGCAGTTGAGTGGTGGGGCGGCGGTGACGGACGTCGCCTTCGCCGCCGGATACGACTCGGTCGAGGGGTTCAGCCGGGCCTACAGCCGCGCCTACGGACATCCGCCCAGCGCGACGCCGGCCGCATCCCGCACCCGTTGGCTTCCCGCGGTGAACGGGATCCATTTCCACCCGCCGATGTCGCTGTGGGTGGAGGGCGAACCGAAAGGCAGACACGATATGGATCCGACGTCGCTGCTGCTGCACCACGACGTCGAGGACACGCGCGAACTCCTCGACAGGGCGAAAAGCCTGGACGACGATCGGTACCGGCGGCAGCGTTCGACCGCGGCGGTGCTGTCGTGGGACGGACCGGACGCGTCGATCGCGACCGTCCTCGCGACCCTGGTGTGGACCAAACAGGTGTGGCTGGCCTCGATCGAAGGCACCGATCAACCCGACCGCGGCTGCGACGACCTCCCCGAGCTGACGCGGCGATTCGAGCAGGTGGTGCCGCGATGGCTGGATACCGTCCGCGACATCGACCGCCGCAGCGGCTGGGACGACACCCTGATCGACGCCCTGTGCGAACCGCCGGAGAGTTTCGTCCTCGGCTCGGTGATCGCCCACGTTCTCACCTATTCGGCCTACCGGCGACTGCTGGTGCGCCAATGGATCGACAGCGAATTTCCTGATCAGACAACAGAACACGACAACGGCGACCCGATCATGTGGTTGCGCAAGAGAGGATGACCATGCCCCGCACCGTCTACTACACCGCCACCACCCTGGACGGATTCATCGCCACACCGGACCATCGGCTGGACTGGCTGGTGACCCGGCAGGTCGACAACAACGGACCGATGGGTTATGACACGTTCATCGCCGATATCGGCGCCATCGCCATGGGCGCCAACACCTATCGGTGGATCCTCGACAACCATCCCGATATGGAGTGGCCGTACGCGATGCCCGCGTGGGTCCTCACCCACCGCGACTTCGACCCGCGCACCGACGGGGCCGACGTGCGGTACACCCAGCAACCGGTCACCGTCGTGCACAAGGAGATGACCGAGGCCGCGGCGGGCAAGAGCATCTGGATCGTCGGCGGCGGCGAGCTGGCGGGGCAGTTCGCCGACCACGGTTTGCTGGACGAGGTGTGTGTATCGATCGCGCCGATCACGCTCGGGGCGGGACAGCCGCTGCTGCCCCGCCGAGTCGAGCTGAAGCTCACCGAACTTGCCCAGAACGGCGAATTCGCCTGCGCCCGTTACACTCTCGTCCGCTAGCCGCGACCGCGGACGGCGGGCCCACGGTTGTCCCAGCGGTTATGCGACTGTGAACCCGCCGTCCACCGGCAACACCGTGCCGGTGACGTAGTCCGCGTCGATGACATAGCGGATGGCATCGGCGACATCGGCCGGGGTGCCCACCCGGCCCGCCGGCACGGATTCGGCGGCGCCGCGGAACTGCGCGGCCCGCTCCTCCGGCGACAGGAACGACCACCACGCGGTATCGATCACGCCGGGGGCGATCGCGTTCACCCGCACCGGGGCAAGTTCCGCGGCCAGCGGGGAGACGATGCGTTCGATGGCGCCGTTGACGGCCGCGAGGGTCACCGTGCCCGGCAGCGCGGCCCGCGCACTGGCCGCCGACACCATGGTGATCGAGCCGCCGACCCGGGCGTGCTGAATCGCGGACAGGTATCCGAACAGTTTGCCGTCGAATCCGGCCCGGACGTCGTCGAGGGCGACCTCGCGCAGCGGTCCGGCGCCGGTCGCGCCGGGGCTGAACGCGAGGACCAGGTGATCGAACGCGCCGATGCGTTCGAAGAATGCGGCGATCTCCGCCGCGGACGTGCCGTCGACCGCCTCGGCCGCGGCGACCCGATCCTGCACGGCCGCAAGCTTTTCCGGGTCACGGCCGGTGACGACGACTTCGTGGCCGGCCGCGGAGAACGCCTCGGCGGCGGCCAGACCGATGCCCGAGGTTCCACCCATGATGACGATGCGCATGGCGCGCCTCCAAGTTCTAGTTTCTAGACGTTGCGTCTCGTATCAATCTAATTCGAACCGCCGCGTCTTGTAAAGTGGCGGCATGACGGGCGACAAGCAGGTCGGCAGGCCGCGCAGTGAGGATCGGCGGCGCGCGATCCTTTCGGCGGCGATGGCCGAGTTGCGCGAGAAGGGCTATGCCGCGCTGACGATCGAGGGCATCGCGGCGCGAGCGGGGTCGGGCAAGCAGACCATCTACCGGTGGTGGCCGTCGAAGGCGGATGTGGTGCTCGAGGCGATGCTCACCGAGGTCGCCGCGGTGATCGCGGTACCCGATACGGGCTCACTACCCGGGGATCTCACCGCATTTCTGGCCGATACGTTCCGGCAGCGCGGACAACGGCCGGTGCTGGTGGGGTTGATGGCGCAGGCGCTGCTGGATCCCACGTTCGCCCAGGCCTTCCGGGATCGGTTTCTGTTCAGCCGCCGAGATGCGTTGCGGCAGATCATCGATCGCGCGATCGCACGGGGCGAGGTTGCCGCCGATATGGATCCGGACCTGATGATCGACGTGGTGTACGGCGTGCTGTGGTATCGCCTGCTGCTCGATCATGCGCCGCTCGACGACGAATCGGGGCGGCAGCTGGCGGATTTCGTGGTGCGCGCCGTGCGGTGAGGACGACATCCGACAGATCGTTCCCCTCCGGAGCCGGGTGCGCCCGCGCGCACGGCATCGGCCGTGATGGTCGTGCGCGCGAGGCCGTTACGCGTCAGGCGCCGGGCGGCGGAGGCAAGGGACGGCCGTCGGGGCCGGTCGGCGGCGGGCACGGCTGACCGTCGGCGCCGGTGGGCGGGGGCAGCGGCTTGCCGTCCACACCCCGCGGCGGCGGCAGCGGGCGACCGTCCGGGCCGATCGGCGGCGGCGGGCAGCCGTTCTGCGCGGCCGACGGTTCGACGGCCTGATGCTGTACCGGTGCGAGCGGAGCCGCCGCCTGCGCGGCCGTCAGGCCGAAGCCCGCGATCGCGGCGGAGGCGAGAAGTGCGGCAGTAGTGCGAATCATGCCGATTCCTTGTCTCGAAAGGTGTTGTCCGTCATGGGTTTGGACGCTCCCGAGACGCAGCGGTTCCACCGAACCGGAGATGTGAGTCAGCTCACAGTCGGGCGGCGGTGAGGACCATGGTGGCGTACGGCATCGTGAAGCCGCCACCCATCGCGTCGATGGCCGCGCCGACGCCGGCGAGCACCTGATCCACCACCTCCGCCGGAGCTCGCGTCAGCGTGCCCTGGGTGGGCATCTGGTCCAGCCACTCGTCGCGGGTGTAGCGACGCTCCCAATCGAAGCGCCACCGCTGCACCTCGTCGAATCCGTCGGCATCGCGAATCCCGTTGGTGGAGTTGACGAGTATCGGCTCGTAGGGATCCCCTGCCCGGTCGGGGCGGGTCGGCGGACGGAACGGCGAATCCGGGAGCAGGCGGCGGTAGACCTCGGCGAAGGCCTCGGCCACGGCTGGCGGCAACTCGAAGGCGTGCCAGAACAACGCCAGCAGACCTGCGGGACGCAATGCCTGCGCCGCCGTGCGCGCACCCTCGATCGGATCGATCCAATGCCACGCGGTCCCGGACACCACGGCGTCGAAGACGCGCCCGGCCGGATCCCACTCCTCGAACCGGGCCACCTCCACGTCCAGACCGTCACGGCGCGCGAAGTCGGCCATTCGGGCGTCGGGTTCGACACCCAGCACGGTGCGACCCGCGGCGCGGAACTGCCGCGCTTCGATGCCGGTTCCGCAGCCGGCGTTCAGGTAGCTCCGGCCCGGGCTCGCGGCGACGATGCGGTCGATCACGGCTTTCGGGTACGGCGGGCGGGTTCGGTCGTAACGGGCCGGATCGATGCCGAAGGATTCGCCGGTCGACCGGCGCTGGTCGGGCGTGATCGCCGGTGCGGGCGGTTCGGTGGAGGACATGCGCCCACGCTAGGACGAGCCAACAAGTTCGTCAACTATCAGTTGACGAATAGGAGAGTGTCAATGTGTGGTTGACGTAAACTCGCGGGTTCCAGCTCGTTGCCTGCGCTCCTCACCGTCCCCACGCGAGGGTTATTCGCGTCGTCGCCAGAAAATCCGCGGTCAGTTCGCGCAGGGCCAGGAACTGCCCGCCCGTCCCGTATTTCCTGCGCAGACTGCCGAAGTCGGTGAACGCGGCCGCGGCGGCGATCTGATTGGAGTCGGGGATGCGGGTCGGGAACAGCCGCGGCAGCGTGCGATTGGCCTGCAGGATCTCCAGGGTGGTGCGGTGGACCGCGGACGATCGCCGGTACTTGGTGACCACGACCCCGAGCTCCTCCAGCGGGTCGCCCCAGCGCGCGGCGAGGTGGCGCAGATGCGCCTGCACCGGCGGAATTCCGTAGGTGGACATGATGTCCGGGATGGTGGGGATCATGTACCCGTCGGACAGCCGCAGACCGTTCTGGGTGATCGGGCCGAGATTCGGCGGGCAGTCGACGAGGACGTAGTCGTAGTCCTCGAGCACCCCCGACAGCGCCCGGGCCAGCACCGCGGTGGGCTCGCCGTGGCGCAGTGCGGGCATCTCGTCCTGCAGCGCAATCAGTTTCGGCGAGGCGGGCAGCAGATCGACGGTGGTGACGGCGTGCATGGGCGACACCTCGCGCTGGATCAGCGCGCGCACATCGGGCGCGGGCCGCCCGGCCAGCGCGGCGGCGAAGATCGCGGCCAGGGTGTGGCCGGCGGAATCCAGTTCCACCGAGCGGTTTTCGCCGACCATCATCGCGGTGAGATTGGCCTGCGGATCCAGATCGATCAGCAGGACCCGCTTGTCGAATTCGGCGGACAGGATTTCGGCCAGCGCGGCGGTGGTGGTGGTCTTGCCCACCCCGCCCTTCAAGTTGAAGGTCGCCACCACGTACGGGCGCGAGCGGCCCGGCGTGCGCTCGCCCTCCCAGATCCGTTGTGGCCGTTCCAGCCGCAGCACCCGGCCGGCCCGGGTACGGCCCAGCCAATCGAAACCGTCCTCGTCGCCCGTCGCCGCGTTCGCCGGCTGCGCCGCGTCGAGCGGACCCACGACCTCGACCGATTCCGTGCGCTGTCCGGATAATGTCTCGCTTCGTAACTCCACCAGCCCGAGAGCCTCCATTCGCACAACCGTCGGCACGGTGCGCTACACCTTAATGATCGACACGCGCTGCGGCACTGCGCGACACCGGCCCGCGAGGCGGATATTCGACGACTTTTCCTGCGATATTGCACGTTCGGCGCGGTGGGCGGCGAAGATACCAGAGTGCGAACGAAATTCTCCTCCGAACTCGCGGCGCTCACCGAAGAGCTCGCTCATATGGCTCGGTTGGCACACGAGGCGGCCGAACGCGCCGCGGTGGCGATCGAGAACGCCGATCTGACCGCTGCCTACGAGGTGTTCGCGCTGGAGGAGAGAATCCAGGCCGAGCACGCCAAATGTGAGGACCGGTCGGTGATCCTGCTCGCTCTGGAGGCGCCGGTCGCGCGGGATCTGCGCAATGTGGTGACCGCCATCCAGATCGCGGAGGATCTGTCCGGCATCGCGGGCGGGCTCAGCCGGGTGGCCGACGGCGTGGTGCGGAAATTCCCGGAACCCGTGGCGCCCGAGGACATCACGCATCAACTCTCGGCGATGGCCGCGGCGCTGGTCGACCTCACCGCCGCGGCCATCGCGGTGATCTCGGCCCAGCAGGTGGAACCGGACACCACGCTGATCCCGCCGGATCCGGCGATCGAGCAGCTTCAGCAGCAACTGCTGCGGGCGGTCGCCGACGACGGCTGGCAGCACGGCAATGCGATGGCGGTCGAAACGGCCCTGCTGGCACACCATTTCGAGCGCTGCGCCGCACACTGCGTGCGGATCGGGCGGCTGATCCGGTTCTTCCACACCGGCGTACCGCTGTCGGCGCAGACCGACGAGGAGTGAGCCGAACTCACACCCGGGCAGGAGCGCGTGAGACTCGAGGCAGTCCCCGGCGATTCCCACTCAGCCTGCGGAATCTCTCGGCGAGAGATACGCCGGCAGGACCGCATTCACCAACCAGACTCCGTTGCCGGTGCGGTAGAACGACTGCCCGTCACGATGCATCCGCTCGGCCGCGACGTCGAAGACCACCGGGCGCCCGTGCCTACCGCCCACCGCGCGTGCGGTTTCCACATCCGCCGACAGGTGGACCGCATGCCGGCGCATCGGACGCAGCCCCTCGGCCATGATCACATCGACCAGATGCTCGGCCGTGCCGTGGAAGAGGATCGGCGGCGGTTCGACCGCGGTGTAGCCGAGCTCGACCGGAATGGAATGTCCTTGCCGGGCGCGGATCGATGTGCCGCTCTCGTCGAATTCGTAGCGCTGCTTGTTGTTTCGGGCGACCACCGCGTCCAGGTCGGCACGAGTGATCGTGGTTCCGGCAGCGTTCGCCTGCCGCAGCAGGACCTCCACCGGCACCCAGCCGGCCGCGTCCGGTTCCAGGCCGATTCCCCCCCGGATCGTGCCGCAACCATTTCGACAGGCGCTTCGACAAGCGCACCAGTTCTCGATCGTTCATAGTTCATCACCACAATGGCATGCCACCGCGAACCGGCACCAGCGAATTCCGTCCGGCGGGCTCCCGTCGTGCTCGGCGGCGGCCTCCGTGGTCCCGCGCACCACCGTCTCCGACCGCGTCGCTCCCCCCAAGGTGCTCCGAGCCCACCCAGTAACCTGGGCGCATGACAGCTGTTGCAGATCGTTCACTCGGCCCGGAACTGGCACGTACCGAGAGCATCGGCCCCGATACCGATGTCCTCGTGGTCGGACTTCTGTCCACCGACGACGGGCCCGTGATCGCCGCGGCCGACGTTTTCGACGGGGTGCTCGATGCCGGCACCCGGGAGCAGTTGCTGGCCTCGCTGCTGGCCGTCGGCGCGAAGGGGAAGGCCGAGGAGCTGACCCGGATCCCGGCACCGGACGGGCTCGGCGCGACCAGTGTGCTCGCGGTCGGACTCGGCGGACAGGACGCGCTGGATGCCGAGCAGATCCGCAAATCCGCCGGTGTGGCCGCCCGCTCGCTCGCCGGCACCGCCACGGCCGTCACCACGCTGTCCGGACTGGATCTGGGCGCCGCCGCCGAGGGCTTCTACCTCGGCGCCTACACCTTCACCACGTTCAAGTCCGACAAGTCCGCGCCCAAGCCGGCCGAACAACCGCTGCAGCGGGTCGAATTCCTGGTTCCCACAGCCGATTCCGGCGAGGAGGAACTGTTCCGCGCCCAGGCCGTCGCCGAGGCGGTCGCGACCGCGCGCGATTTCGTCAACACTCCCCCGAACGCGCTCTTCCCGGCCGAATTCGCCGAGCGCGCAGCCGAACTGGCGCGGGCGGCCGGACTCGAGGTGGAGATCCTCGACGAGAAGCAGTTGGAGGCGGCCGGTTACGGCGGCATCGTCGGCGTCGGCAAGGGCTCCTCGCGCCCGCCGCGGCTGATCCGCATCACCTACTCCGGCGGGGACACGAAGGTCGCCCTGATCGGTAAGGGCATCACCTTCGACACCGGCGGCATCTCGATCAAGCCGGCGGCCAATATGGAGAATATGACCTCCGATATGGGTGGCGCCGCGGCGGTCATCGCGACCACTCTGGTGGCGGCGCGGCTCGGGCTCCCGATCACGGTCACCGCGACGGTGCCGATGGCCGAGAACATGCCCTCGGCAACCGCGCAGCGTCCGGGTGATGTGCTCACCCAGTACGGCGGCACCACGATCGAGGTCATCAACACCGACGCCGAGGGCCGGCTGATCCTGGCCGACGCGATCGTGCGGGCGGGCGAGGACAACCCGGACTACCTGATCGACGTCGCGACGCTGACCGGCGCGCAGATGGTCGCACTCGGCACCCGCACCCCCGGCGTGATGGGCACCGAGGAGTTCCGCGACCGGGTCGCGCGGCTGTCGCAGGAGGTCGGCGAGAACGGCTGGCCGATGCCGCTGCCCAGCGAACTGCGCGCCGACCTGAATTCGAAGGTCGCCGATATGGCCAACGTGTCCCCGCACCGCTGGGGCGGCATGCTGGTCGCCGGAACCTATCTGAAGGAATTCGTGCCCGAGGGTGTGCAGTGGGCGCATCTGGATGTGGCGGGTCCGGCCTACAACACCGGCGGGCCGTTCGGCTACATCGGCAAGGGCGGCACCGGCGTTCCCGTGCGCACGCTGGTCGCCGTGTTGACCGATATCGCGGGCGAATAAGCGGCACAAAGGCATTCGAGAACCCCGGCGGCACGCTCGGACGTGGCCGTCCGGGGTCTCGGTCGGCGTGTGACCATCGCCGCGGGGATCGAGCCGCGGACGCTTACTCCGCGGACAGATCCCGCAGATCGGCCTCCAGCGCGCGCTTGCGCTCGATGCGTTTGCGGGCGTCGTAGTCGCGCATGCGCTGCGGGTAACCGGTGCGGCCCACGTCGTAGACGGGAATCCCCAAGCGGCTCGACAATTGGCGCGCGCCGCGCTCGCCCACGACCCGGCGCGTCCATTCCCCATCGGCGGCGATAAGTATCGCTGTGACATCGGTCACTGTCGTCTTGGGTTCGATATACGCCTCGACGCCCACGTGGGTGCGCACCCAGTCGGCCAGATACCGGATATCTGAGGCATCGGCGCCTCTGCCCGCGCGGCCGCCGCGGAAACGATCGAGCAACCCCACGGCCGCCTACCTCCTGTTCGCATGTCGGGTGCGGGCGCTCCCGATCCATCGATAGTGCCAGCTGTCGGGCATTTCGGGCGGATGCCCAGGTCCGCCGTGGGCACCGTGTCCCGACCCGGCGGTTTCGCGCGGGGTGTCGAATCAGACACGCCGAGCCCGACGATCGACATCGAGGCAGCTCTCCGCAGCGGCACGGATGCTGTGATGTCGCCATGGGCCCGCCGACCGCCCGCCCTGTGGTACGTATCGCAACGGCGAGTGCAAGGATGGAGAACCGGAACAAGAACCGCACGGATCTCCGGTGCCACAGGAATGTTCGGTGGCAGTCGGGTGCTCGCCGCGACCGCGGCGCGCCCCCGCCGAGAGACGAACTGTTGTGAACCCGTCGAGCAGTTAGAGGAGTCAACGGACATGGCCTTCTCCGTCCAGATGCCAGCTCTTGGTGAGAGCGTCACCGAGGGCACTGTGACCAGGTGGCTGAAGCAGGAAGGAGACACGGTCGAGGTCGACGAGCCCCTGCTCGAAGTGTCCACCGACAAGGTCGACACCGAAATCCCGTCCCCCGCAGCGGGTGTACTCACCAAGATCGTGGCCCAGGAAGACGACGTCGTCGAGGTCGGCGGCGAACTGGGCGTGATCGGCGATGCCGGTGAGGAATCCGCGCCGGCGCCCGCCCCGGCCCAGGAAGCACCTGCGCAGGAAGCACCCGCGGAATCCGCGCCCGCGCAGGAAGCACCCGCCCAGCAGGCCCCCGCGCAGGAGGCTCCCGCCCAGCAGCCCGCGCCCGCCGCACAGTCCGGCGGCGCCGCCGACGGCACCCCGGTGAAGATGCCGGAACTCGGCGAATCCGTCACCGAGGGCACCGTCACCCGCTGGCTCAAGCAGGTCGGTGACCAGGTCGAGGTCGACGAGCCGCTGCTCGAGGTCTCCACCGACAAGGTCGACACCGAAATCCCGTCGCCGGTGGCCGGCACGCTGCTCGAGATCAGCGCGAACGAGGACGACGTGGTGTCGGTCGGCGGTCAGCTCGGCGTGATCGGCAGCGGCTCGCCCGCCGCCGCGCAGTCCGCGCCCGCCCCGGCTCCGGCGCCCGCGCAGCAGCAGGCACCCGCCCAGGAAGCGCCCGCCGAGCAGGCCCCCGCACAGCAGGCACCGCAGCAGGCTCCGGCCCAGCAGCAGGCACCCCAGCAGGCTCCGGCCAAGCAGGAAGCGCCCGCGCAGCAGGCCCCGGCCCAGCAAGCTCCGGCCCAGGCCGCGCCGTCGACCGCATCCGGCAACGGCGAATCGCCCTACGTCACCCCGCTGGTCCGCAAGCTGGCCCAGGAGAACAACGTCGATCTGTCGACGCTGAAGGGTTCCGGCGTCGGCGGCCGCATCCGTAAGCAGGACGTGCTCGCGGCGGCGGAGGCTGCCAAGGCACCGGCCGCTCCGCAGCCCGCCGCCGCTCCGGCCGCCGCTGCCGCCCCGGCCGCGCCGTCGGCTCCGGCCGGCGCCCGTCCGCAGCTGCAGGCACTGCGCGGCACGGTCCAGAAGGCCAACCGCATCCGGCAGATCACCGCCACCAAGACCCGCGAATCGCTGCAGACCACCGCGCAGCTGACCCAGACCCACGAGGTCGACGTCACCAAGATCGCGGCGCTGCGTGCCAAGGCCAAGAGCGCATTCGCCGACCGCGAGGGCGTCAACCTGACGTTCCTGCCGTTCTTCGCCAAGGCCGCCGTGGAGGCGCTGGGCGTGCACCCCAACGTCAACGCCTCCTACAACGAGGACACCAAGGAGATCACCTACCACTCCTCGGTGCACCTGGGCATCGCGGTCGACACCGAGCAGGGTCTGCTGTCGCCGGTGATCCACAACGCCAGTGACCTGTCGCTGGCCGGACTGGCCCGCGCCATCGCCGATATCGCCAACCGGGCCCGCACCGGCGGCCTCAAGCCCGACGAACTGGCGGGCGGCACGTTCACCATCACCAACATCGGCAGCCAGGGCGCCCTGTTCGACACCCCGATCCTGGTTCCGCCGCAGTCGGCGATGCTGGGCACGGGTGCGATCGTCAAGCGCCCGATGGTGATCTCCGACAACGGCAGCGAGTTCATCGGCATCCGCTCGATGTGCTACCTGCCGCTGACCTACGACCATCGCCTCATCGACGGCGCCGACGCCGGCCGCTTCCTGACCACCATCAGGCACCGGCTGGAGGAGGCCGCGTTCGAGGCCGATCTCGGTCTGTAAATCGCTGGGCGACACGACGATTCGGTGACGACATGAAGGTTGTGATCGCCGGTTCGTCCGGACTCGTCGGGACGGCGCTGGTCGCCGCGCTGCGTCGAGACGGGCACGAGGTGGCTCGCCTGGTGCGCCGTCCAGCCGCGGCCGAGGACGAGTTCAGCTGGGATCCGGTGCGGGCACAGGTGCCCGCACCGGCCCTGCGAGCGGCGGATGCCGTGGTCAACCTCTGCGGCGCCGGACTCGGCGCGCGGCGCTGGAACGGCAACTACAAGCAGCAGTTGCGCGACAGCCGCATCGGCCCGACCGATGTGCTGGCCACCGCGGTCGTCGACGCCGGAGTGCCGACGCTGGTGAACGCCAGCGGCGTGCATTTCTACGGCGGCGACACCGGCGACCGGGTGATCACCGAATCCGATTCCGCCGGAACGGGTTTCCTGGCGACGCTGTGCCGGGACTGGGAGGCCGCCACCCAGCCCGCGATCGACGCCGGGGTGCGGGTGGTGCAGGTGCGCAGCGCGGTGGTGCTCTCGCGTCACGGTGGCATGCTCGCCCTGCTGCGGCCGCTGTATTCGATCGGACTGGGCGGGCGCCTCGGCAGCGGGCGCCAGTATCAGCCGTGGATCTCACTCGACGACGAGGTCGCCGGCATCTCGTTCGTGCTGACGAATCCGTCGGTGCGCGGACCGGTCAACATGGTCGGCCCGGCGCCGGTGACCAATGCCGAATTCAATCGAGCCCTGGCGCGGGCGCTGCATCGTCCGGCTCCGTTCATCGTGCCCGCCGTCGCATTGCAGGCCGTGGTCGGCGAACTGGCCCAGGAGGCGATCCTGCGCGGCCCGCGCGCGATTCCCACCGTGCTCGAGGAGGCGGGCTACACCTTCCGCCACGAAACCATCGGGCAGGCGCTGGCCTCGGTGATCGGCGACAACCGCTGATCGACCACGATCCGCGCTGGTGTTCCCCGGCCCTGCCGCCGTACGCTCGAATGGCGTAATCGGCTCGGTCGCTGTCCGGCGCCTCGCGGGCACTCGCACAACGCAAGGCGGACAGCGGGTCATCGCGCGAAGAAGGTGACCGGTGTGGCACAGACGGCTCCCCAGGCTTCTCCCGGGCCGCGGACGCGCTCGCCTCTCGTCCCGGCGGCGGCCCGGCAGGCCCTGCTGCGCGATGGTGTTCACCTCGTGCCCGCCGCCGTCACCACATCGTGGCTCGGCGTGGACGAACGAGCATGGGCCCATTTCCACACCCACTGGGACGCGCTGTGCCCGGACGAGTACGCCTCCGAGCGGGGAACCCGCAGACTGCGGCGCTACGGCCGGTTCTCCTTCTCGGCGGCGACCGGGCAGTTCCGTCGGCTCTCGCAGGAATACTTCGTGCAGCCGGAGGCCACCAATCCGCTCTATGTCGGCAGAGACCGCATCTTCGAGCCCCTGACGGAGTCGTTCGTCGCCGCGCCGGTTTTCCGCGCTGTGCTGCGGCTGCTCGGGCGATTCGCGACGACGCTGGACGACCCGCCGGAGTGGACCGTGAAGGTGCACCCCTTCCGAGTCGTCGCCGCCGCGAACGCGCGGGGCCTGCCCACGCCGGAGGGCCGGCACCGCGACGGTGTCACGCTGGTCGCGTCGCTGCTGGTCGGTCGGCGAAACGCCACCGGCGGGGTGAGTTCGGTCTTCGACACCGACGGCAGGCAGTTGGTGACGGCGACGCTCGGCGAGCCCGGAGATCTGCTGCTGGGCGACGACCGCCGCACTCTGCACAGCGTGTCGCCCCTGTCTCCGGTGGATCCGAGCCGGCCGGCCTACCGCGATGTCCTGGTCGTGACGTTCGCCCCGGGACCGCACAGGAGGTGAGGCGATGGCACCGCCACGGTCAGCGACGGATACGAAGATCCTGCCGATCGTCGTCGGACTGGCCTTCGCCTTCACCATCACGGTGGTGGACCCGCTGGTGCTCAACCTGAACCTGCCGCAGGTGAGCCGCGGTCTCCACGTTCCGCCGCATCTGATCGGGCTCTTGGGTGGAACCGCGACGCTGGTGATGGCCGCCGCCGTCCTCGCCGCGGGCAACCTCGGCGACGCATTCGGACTCGAGCGGCTGCTCACGCTGGGGCTGATCGTCGTCACGGTCGCCGACCTGTTGTCCTTCTTCTCGCCCGGTTTCGGCTTCCTGCTGGCGATGCGGGCTCTGGCCGGACTCGGCATGGCCGCGCTGCTGGGCGGGCCCCTGGCCCTGCTGAAAACGTCGGTACCGGAGAGCAAGCGGGCGGCGGCCATCGGCATGCTCATGGGCGTCGAAATGGTCCTGTGTGGTGTCACCCCCGCGCTCACGGGCTGGGTGGTCACCACCGCCGGCTGGCGGTTCCTGTTCCTGCTCACTCCGCTGCTGGCCGCGGTCTCGCTCGTGCTGACCGCGCGCTATGTGCCGGAGGCTGCTCGCACCGAGCGCCGACGGCTCGACGTCGGCGGGATCAGCCTGTTCGGGATGACACTGACAACACTGGTCATCGGCCTGGCGGCAGCGCAGAACGGGATCACCCGCCCGCAGACCTGGCTGACTCTGGCGATCAGCGCGACCGCCGCCCTGCTCTTCGTTCGGCACGAACGCCGGGCACGCGAGCCCGCGCTGGACCTGGCCCTGTTCCGCAGCTCCGGATTCTGTCTGGCGTTGACGGCGGCCCTCACGCTGAACCTGCTCGCCGCCGGGCTGGGTTTCGTCCTCGGGCAATTCGGCAGTACGGTGCTGGCGTTGTCGCCCGAAGCCATCGGCCTGCTGTATCTGCCCGGCACCCTGCTGATCGCCGGCGCCGTCGTCTTCGCGGGCCGCGTGGTCGGAAAGACCACTCCGTGGCCGGTGATGGTCGCGGGCCTGCTGCTGCTGGCGGCGAGCGGATTCGTGCTGGCAGCCACCGCGAGCCCCACGATGGCGCTGTGGCTGCTGGTAGCGGTCGTCTGGCTGGGCAACCTGGGATCTCTGGTCACCTCGGTCTCGGTGTCGGAGGCGGTTCTCGCCGAAGCGCCGCCCGGGCACTCCGGCACGGTCGCCTCCACCCAGCTGGCGTTCGGCATGATCGGCTGCGCGTTCGGGCCCACCGTCTATCTGCTGCTGTTCCAGTTCTTCTTCCGGCAGGCATGGTCGGCCGACGCCGAGGCACGCGGCATGGCGGTGACTCGGGCCGAACAGGCCGTCGACGCGGTACGCAGCGGCATGGCGCTCAGTCCGGGCACCACCTACGATCCGAATCTGCTGCGGCAGACCAGCGGACTGGAGTTGGGACTCGACGTCGCCGGCGGGTTGCGGCTGACCATGACGACCGTCAGCGTCCTACCGCTCGTGGTCGCGATGGTGACCTGTCTGCTACCCCTGCGCCGAAGTCGCAGAGATAGACGCCCGTCGCCCCCACGCGTGTGACCGAGTCGGCTCGCCGCCACCGCTGGTTGCCGATAGTTTGAGGCGGTGACCGATATCCAGTCGGGTGGACCGCGCATTCGCGATGCCGAGGAACGCGACATCCCCACGATCCTCGCCATCCACAACGACGCCGTGGCCGAGACGACCGCCATCTGGGACACCAACCCGGTCGACCTCGACGATCGCCTGCGCTGGTGGCGCGACCGGGTGGCCGCCGGATACCCGGTGCTCGTCGCCATCATCGACGGTCAGGTGGCCGGCTATGCCAGCTACGCGCAGTGGCGGCCCAAATCCGGTTACCGGTACTGCGTGGAGAATTCGGTGTACGTCTCGGAGCGGTTCCAGCGCCGCGGCGCGGCGACCGCGCTGCTGACGGCACTGCTGGGACGGGCCGAGGAGTCCGGGCGGGTGCACACCGTGATCGCGGCGATCGAAACCTCCAACAAGACCTCGATTCTGCTGCACGAGAAGTTCGGCTTCCGGATCGCCGGCCAGCTGCCCGAAGTGGGGCACAAGTTCGGCGGCTGGATGGATCTGACCTTGATGCAGCGCACGCTGCCGGGCCCGATTTCGGCGGGCGTAGAGTCGTTCGAGTGACCTCCGTCGACACCCCGACATCGAACAGCGGCACGGCACACACCGCCGCGCCGGCCACTTCGCCCTCCGATTCCCTGGTACGGGAATCAGGCGGTCGCAAATTGCTTCGCATCGAGGCCCGCAACGCGCAGACCCCGATCGAACGCAAGCCGAAGTGGATCCGCACCCGCGCCACCATGGGCCCCGAGTACTCCGAACTCAAGGGCCTGGTCAAACGCGAAGGGCTGCACACGGTCTGCGAGGAAGCGGGCTGTCCCAACATCTTCGAATGCTGGGAGGATCGTGAGGCCACCTTCCTCATCGGCGGCGAACAGTGCACCCGGCGCTGCGATTTCTGCCAGATCGACACCGGTAAGCCCGCCGCGCTCGACCGCGACGAACCGCGCCGGGTGGCCGAGAGCGTGCAGGCGATGGGCCTGCGGTACTCGACGATCACCGGCGTCGCGCGCGACGACCTCGAAGACGGCGGCGCCTGGCTGTACGCCGAAACCGTGCGCGCCATCAAGCGACTCAACCCGCACACCGGCGTGGAGTTGCTGATCCCCGATTTCAACGCCGATCCCGATCAGCTGGCCGAGGTGTTCTCCTCGCGGCCGGAGGTGCTGGCGCACAACGTGGAGACCGTGCCGCGCATCTTCAAGCGGATCCGCCCGGCGTTCCGCTACGAACGGTCGCTGGCGGTGCTGACCGCGGCCCGCGAGGCCGGTCTGGTCACCAAGTCGAATCTGATCCTCGGTATGGGTGAGACGCCCGAAGAGGTCACCCAGGCGATGCGTGATCTGCACGAGGCCGGCTGCGACATCCTCACCATCACCCAGTACCTGCGGCCCTCGCCGCGCCACCATCCGGTGGACCGCTGGGTGAAGCCGGAGGAATTCGTCGAACATTCCCGCGTCGCAACCGAACTCGGCTTCGCCGGCGTGATGGCCGGGCCGCTGGTGCGCTCCTCCTACCGCGCCGGCCGGTTGTACGCGCAGGCGATGGCGCATCACGGCCGGGAGATCGCACCGGAGATGGCGCATCTGGCCCAGGAGGGCTCGGCGAGCCAGGAGGCGAGTTCGGTTCTCGCCCGATTCGGCAGCTGAACGGCCCCCAGCCACCCCGCAGCGACCGGCCGAATTCCCGTTCGGCCGGTCGTTCGTTGCATACGGGGTGCGGATTCACCACGGATGGGGTGCGGATCCCCGGAACGGGTGACACAGCCGCGTGCCGGTGGGAAGCTCGAAGCAACCGCACGTGTCGACTCCGGGAAGTGAAGAGACATGGCCGAGAAAGCGAGCACCGCCGCCCGTAACAGTTCCGCCGGCAGAGTGATCGAGGCATCGCAGCCCGACGGTATCCGCAATGTGGTCCTGGTCGGGCACACCGGCTCCGGCAAGACCACCGTGGTGGAGGCACTGGCCATGGAGGCCGGGGCGCTCACCCGAGCCGGCCGCGTGGAGGACGGCACCTGTGTCTCGGATTACGACGATATCGAGCAGCGCCAACACCGCTCGGTGCAGTTGTCGGTGGTGCCGGTCGCCTGGAAC
The DNA here is from genome assembly GCF_000720265.1 of Nocardia sp. NRRL WC-3656. Classification (NCBI taxonomy): domain Bacteria; kingdom Bacillati; phylum Actinomycetota; class Actinomycetes; order Mycobacteriales; family Nocardiaceae; genus Nocardia; species Nocardia sp. NRRL WC-3656. The sequence continues at coordinate 84,096 of NZ_JOJF01000009.1, forward strand.
GGCATCAAGGTCAATCTGATCGATACGCCAGGATATGCCGATTTCGTCGGCGAACTACGGGCCGGTCTGCGAGCTGCGGATGCGGCCCTTTTCGTGGTCTCGGCCGCCGCGGGCGCCGACGGTGTCGACGGGCAGACGCTGGCGCTGTGGGAGGAATGCGCGCGGGTCGGGATGCCGCGGGCCCTGGTGATCACCCATCTGGACGCGGCCCGCGCCGATTTCGATCTGATGGCCCAGACCTGCGCGGATCTGCTCGGCGACGGCGATTCCGACGCCATCCTGCCGCTGCAGCTGCCGGTGTACGGCCCGAAGGGCGCCGACGGACACCGCCCGGTCACCGGAGTCGTCGACCTGCTGACCGAGCAGGTCTTCGACTGTTCCGGCGGCGCCCACACCCGCACCGACGCCACCGCCGAACAGACCGCGCAGATCGAGACCGCGCGCAACCGGCTCATCGAGGGCATCATCGCCGAGAGCGAAGACGAAACCCTGATGGACCGCTACCTCGAGGGCGAACGGATCGACCTCACCACCTTGACCGCCGATCTGGAACGCGCGGTGGCGCGCGACCGCTTCCATCCCATCCTGATCGCGGCGCCTCCGCCCGAGGGCACCCGCGAGGGCCTGGGCATGGTCGAGATTCTCGAGCTGATCACGCGCGGCTTCCCCACCCCCGCCGAACACGCGGTCGCGGCGCGCTGCCCGAGCAACGGTGCCGCGCCGCAGCCACTGTCCTGCGATCCGGGCGCGCCGCTGGCCGCCGAGGTGATCCGCACCGCCTCCGACCCGTATGTGGGCCGGGTGTCGCTGGTGCGCGTCTTCGCCGGCACCCTGCACGCCGACGACACCGTGCACATCTGCGGGCACAACGACGGCAACGGGCACGATGTCGACGAACGGGTCGGCGCGGTGACGGCGCCGTTCGGTAAACAACAGTTCCCGATCGGCCAGGCCATCGCCGGCGATATCGCCTACGTCACCAAACTGGGGCATGCCGAGACCGGAGATACGGTGTCGGCCAAGGATTCTCCGCTGCTGATCGAGCCGTGGCCGCTGCCCGAACCGCTGCTGCCGGTGGCGGTGCGCGCCCACGGCAAGGCCGACGAGGACAAGCTGTCGCAGGGCCTGGCCCGGCTGGTCGCCGAGGATCCGACGGTGCGCCTGGAGCAGAATCCGCGCACCCATCAGCTGGTGCTGTGGTGCCTGGGCGAGGCGCATCGCGATGTCGCGCTGGAACGGCTGCGGTCCCGGTTCGGCGTGCAGGTCGATGTCGACGAGTATCGGGTGGCATTGCGAGAAACGTTCGCGGGCAAGGCCTCCGGGCACGGCCGGCATGTGAAGCAGTCCGGCGGCCACGGCCAGTACGCGATCTGCGATATCGAGGTGGAACCGCTGCCGGAGGGTTCCGGGATCGAATTCGTCGACAAGGTGGTCGGCGGTGCGGTGCCACGCCAGTTCATCGGCTCGGTGGAGAAGGGCGTGCGCGCGCAGGCCGAGCGCGGCGTCACCGCCGGATATCCGCTCGTCGATGTGCGGGTGACCCTGCTCGACGGCAAGGCGCATTCGGTCGATTCCTCCGATGCCGCCTTCCAGACCGCGGGAGCGCTGGCCCTGCGGGAGGCGGCCGCCGCCGCCCGGATCGACCTGCTCGAACCGATCGCCGAGGTGCGGGTGACCGTCGCCGACGATTTCGTCGGCACCATCCTCGGTGATCTGGCCGGCCGCCGCGGCCGCGTACTGGGCACCGAACCGGCCGCCGCCGGGCGCACCGTCATCCGCGCCGAGGTCCCCGAACTGGAATTGAGCCGCTACGCCATCGACCTGCGCTCACTCTCGCGCGGCGCGGCCCACTTCGACCGCAGCTATGTGCGGCACGAACCGATGCCGAGCCAGATCGCCGCAGACCTGCGCAGTCGCAGCGAAGCCACCGTCTGAGGCGAGCGTCGCACTGTTCTGCGGCCCGTGCGGGGTATGTCCCGCTCGACCACTATCCTGAGAGGTATGGCAGCAGGTAAGGGCGGCACACCGTCGAAGGAAGCGAAGGCCGCGGCGAAGGCGGCGCGCAGGCAGGCGTCGAAGGAGCGGCGTCAGCAGCTCTGGCAGACGTTCCAGATGGTGCGCAAAGAGGACAAACTGCTGCTGCCGCTGATGATCGGCGCGCTGGTCGGCATCACCGTGGTGCTGTTCCTCGTCGGCTTCCTGTTCGACATGCAGTGGTTCCTGCTGCCGGTCGGCATTCTGCTGGGCGCGCTGGTCGCCTTCATCATCTTCGGACGCCGGGTGCAGAAGAACGTCTACACCAAGGCCGAGGGTCAGGCGGGCGCGGCCTGGTGGGTACTGGACAACCTGCAGGGTAAGTGGCGCGCTACCCAGGCCGTCGCCGCGACCACCCAACTCGACGCCGTCCACCGCGTGATCGGCCTGCCCGGTGTGGTCCTGGTGGCCGAGGGGTCGCCGCAGCGGGTGAAATCGCTGCTGGCGCAGGAGAAGAAGAAGACCGCCCGCCTGGTCGGCGACACCCCGATCTACGACATCGTGATCGGCAACGAGGAGGGCCAGGTTCCGCTGAAGAACCTGCAACGCCACCTCACCAAACTCCCCCGCAATATCGACGCCAAGCGGATGGACCTCATCGAGGGCCGCCTCACCGCACTGGCCACCCGCGGCGGACCGGCGCTGCCGAAGGGCCCGCTGCCGGCGGGCGCGAAGATGCGCGGAGTGCAGCGCACCATCCGCCGCCGCTGAATCACGCACGCCGGGGTTCTGTCCCGCAGCTGAAGACCTGATCGCCGCCATTCCGGATGTCCGGGGTGGCGGCGATTGCCGTGTAGGCCGACTCCCACCACATCTCCGTCAAACCCGGGACAGGACCACACCGCCTCCCATATGTTCGTATATAGGACATCAGACCACGAAAGTCGGACAGAGATCAGGAGGTGTGATGCCGTACTACCGGGCCGTCGGCGAATTCCCCCGGCAGCGTCATACCGCCTTCACCCTCGACGACGGCACGCCGACGTTCGAGGAGTTCATCGGGGAGGAGGGGTTCTCGGGCACCGGTTCGCTGCTCTATCACCGCCGCGTGCCGTCGGCACTGGTCGACGCGCGTGAGTGGGATCTCGGCGATCAGTCCCTCACCGCGAACATCCCGCTGCTGCCCCGGCATTTTCATCTGCCCGACCTTTTTCACGACGTCACCGGCCGCGACGCGGTCCGGCACCGCCGCCCGGTTCTCGCCAATGCCGATGTCCGTATCTCCTATGTCGTGGCCGACGAGCCCTCTCCGCTCTACAGCAACGGCATCGGCGACGAGGTGATCTTCGTCGAGGCCGGCGCGGCCACCCTCGAGAGCGTGTTCGGCCGGGTCGAAGTGCGGCAGGGCGACAATGTCGTCATACCGCGCGTCACCATCCATCGCTGGCTGCCGCACACCGACGCGGGCCCGTTGCGGCTGCTGTGCGTCGAGGCGGCCGGGCACGTGCAACCACCGGACAAGCACCGCACGCGCTACGGCCAATTCCTCGAGGGCTCCCCGATCACCGAGCGCGACCTGCGCGGACCGGTCGGACCGTTGCTGGCGACCGGCGAGCTGGTCGATGCCGACACCGAGGTCTACGTCAAACATCGCACCGCCTCGGGCCTGCACGGCACGGTGGTCGTCTACGACCATCACCCGTTCGACGTGGTCGGCTGGGACGGGCACCTGTATCCGTACGCGCTGAACTATCGCGACTTCTCCCCCGTCGTCGGTGCGGTGCTGCAACCCCCGCCGACCTACCAGGTGCTGCAGGGCCCGGGCTTCGTGGTGTGCAATTTCGTCCCGCGCCCATTGGAATTCGCGCCCGGGGCGATCAAGGTGCCCTACTACCACTCGAACGTCGACTCCGACGAGGTGATGTTCTACTTCGCCGGAGAGACCGCCGCGCGCAAGGGGTCCGGCATCCGGACCGGTTCGGTGAGCCTGCATCCCGCCGCGTACACCCACGGCCCCCGGCGCCATGCCTATCTCGACTCCCCCGGTTTCACCGAACCGAACGAGATGGCGTTCATGGTCGATACCTTCCGCCCGCTGGAGGTCGCCGAAGGCGGCACCGCGAGCGATGTGCCCGGCTATCCGTGGAGCTGGTCGGACAAACCGTATGCCGGTCGGCCACAACAGAAGAGAGGCCATCGTGAGTGAGCCGTTCGAGCGGATCCCCGTGATCCTGCACAGCGAGGAGCAGCCCACGGTCCGCGAGACCTATGGATTCACCGGCGGTCACGGAATCGTACTGGAGGGGCAGTTGCTGCGACCGCCCGGCGAACGACGTTCGGGCGGAACGGTTTTCCTGTTCCAGCATCCGACCTCGACGCTGAATCTGCTGCCGATGCCGACCGCGCTCGCCGCCCGCGGACTTCACGTGCTGTGCGGGGCGAGCCGCTACCCGAAGAACGATTCCGCGCTGGTGATGGAGAAGGTGGTCCTCGACCTCGGCGCGTGGGTGCGCTGGGCGCGGGAGGTCGCCGGCTACGACCGCGTGATCCTGGTCGGCTGGTCCGGCGGCGGATCGCTGTCGCTGCTCTATCAGGCCGAGGCATTGGATCCGAGCATTACGCACACGCCCGCCGGAGATCCGGTAGATGTTGTGGGAGCGGGACTTTCACCGGCCGACGGGGTGGTGTTCATCGCGGCTCATCTGTCGCGGGCCGAGACGCTCACCGAATGGCTCGATCCGTCGGTGATCGACGAAACCGATCCGCACCGCCGCGACGCCACCTGGGACATCTATGCCGACGACGCCCCGCAGCGCCCGCCCTACGACCCCGAATACGTCGCCGGATTCCGCGAGGCACAGCGCGCCCGCAACCGCCGCATCTCGGAATGGGCGCTCGCGCGCCTGGCCGACCTGCGCGCCGCCGGCGGGCCCGAACAGGAACAGCCTTTCCTGGTCCACCGCACGATGTGCGATGTGCGCTGGCTCGATCCTGCCGTCGACCCCAACGACCGCCGCCCGAACTGGTGTTATCTCGGCGATCCGCGCACCGCGAACGTCGGACCGGTCGGCCTTGCCCGCTATACGACCCTGCGGTCGTGGCTGAGCCAGTGGAGTCTGGACCATTCGGTGGCGGGCGGGGCGCGCAATGCCGCACGGATCACGAAGGGTCCGGTGCTGCAGATCGAGAATTCCGCCGACGACGCGGTGCCCGCCACCCACAACCCGATCGTGCGCGACGCGCTCGCCACCCCGGACCGCACCTATCGCGTAATCCCCGGCGCCACACACTATTACGTCGGACAACCCGGCCATCTGCGCGCCTGTCTCGAATACGTGGAGGAGTGGGCCGCCGAGCGCGAGCTGATCGAGAGACCGCCCACGTAGGATTTCTGCCATGCCGGCGCCCGACACCTCGCAGACTCTGAGCCGCGGACTCGATGTGCTGAAGTTGCTCGCCAGCAGCCCCCATGCCCGCACCCCCGCGCAACTGGCGCAGGAGCTGGGCCTTTCCCGCACGATCATCTACCGCCTCGTCGGCACGCTGGTCGAACACGGACTGGTGCGCCGCGCCGAGGATGGCACGGTCAGCGTCTCCGCGGGCGCGCTCGTGCTGACCCAGCACGTCCTCGGCTCGGTCCGCGAGGCCACCCGCGAGATCCTCGAGGATCTGGCCCGCGAAGTGGAGGCGACGGCGCATTTCTGCGTCGCCGACGGCGACGACGTCCTCGCGGTCGCGGTCGTCGAACCACCGTTCACCACCTTCCACGTCGCCTATCGGGTCGGCGCGCGCACCGGGCGCGGACAGGGCGCCCTCGGTGAGGCGATCGAGGCGGCGCGGCGCGGTGAGAGCGGCATTTTCGAGAGCGAGGGCAAGCTGGTGCCCGGCGCGCACGGCGTCGTCGCCTCGCTGCCCGGACTACCCGGTCCCCCGGCCGCGGTCGGCGTGGTCACCCTGGTCGGGCAGGAAACCCCGGCGATGGCCGATGCCGTACGCCGAGCCGCCCAGAGATTGCATTCGGCGCTGGGGTAGCCGAGCAGCCCGGCACGTCGCAGCGGACATCCACCGGTTGGCGTCCCCGCAACATGGCTGCGCTTGTCCGATAATCGGAAACTGCTTCACAACATACGATCGTCGCGCTAGCCTGCTCACACTTCGATCAGTCGTCAGGAGCAGCCGTGTCCGACTACACCTCCACCGCCCGCGCCGACGGCGCCCAGGCTCCGACCACGTTCCCGCCCCGCCGCCTCTGGATCGGCGGCCGCTGGCGCGACGCGAGCGGCGGCGCGACCTACCGCTCCGAGAATCCGACCACCCTCGAGCACATCTGCGATATCGCCGACGCGTCGGCCGAGGACGTCGACGACGCGGTCCGCGCGGCGCAATCGGCCTTCGACAGCAGCGGCTGGAGGCAGATGGGTGGCGCCGAACGCGGGCGAATCCTGTTCCGCGCAGCGGATCTCATCGAGGCCGACACGCAGTACCTGTCCGCGCTCGAGACCCTCGAGGTCGGAAAGCTGTACAAGGACGGCGTTTTCGGCGACATCCCGGCTACCCTGGCCACGTTCCGCTACTACGCGGGATACGCCGACAAACTGCACGGCTCGACCGTGCAGCTGCCCGATTACGCCGGCCGGCACCGGCTCAACTACACCCTGCGCGAGCCCCTGGGTGTCGTCGGCGCGATCACACCGTGGAACAACCCCATCGTGGTCGCCGGATGGAAGATCGCCCCGGCACTGGCGGCGGGCAACACCGTGGTGATCAAGCCGCCGGAGGATGCGGCGCTGTCGATCCTGCGGCTGGCCGAAATCCTCGCCGAGGCCGGGGTGCCGGACGGGGTGTTCAACGTCGTGCCCGGCCGTGGCGAGACCGCCGGCGCCGCCCTCGCTCGCCACCCCGGCCTGGCCAAGCTGACTTTCACCGGCAGCCCCGAGGTGGGCGCCCTGATGAACACCCACGCCGGCGGTCAGTTCCGCAAGGTCACCCTCGAACTGGGCGGGAAGAATCCGCAGATCGTCTTTCCCGATGCGGACCTCGACCGCGCACTGCCGTTTGTCGCGGTCGGCAATTTCCTGCACCAAGGCCAGGTGTGCGCGGCCGGCACCCGCGTCTACGTCCACGACAGCCTGGTCGACGAGGTCACGCGGCGGCTGGCCGAACACGCCGAATCGCTCACCCTGGGCGACCCGTTCGATGCCGAGGTCTCCATGGGACCGGTGGTGAACCGGCAGCAGCACGAGCGCATCGGCGGCTATCTCGGACTGGGTGTCGCCGAGGGCGCGGAATTGGTGACCGGCGGTTCACTCGCCGAGCGGCCCGGCTATTTCGTGGAGCCGACCGTCTTTCTCGGCCGCCACGATCAGCGCATCGCGCGCGAGGAGATCTTCGGCCCGGTGGCCACGATCATTCCCTTCTCCGACACCGCCGATGCGCTGGCGCTGGCCAACGACACCCACTTCGGTCTCAACGCGATCATCTACACCGAGGACCTGCACACCGCGCAGACCACCGCGCGTGATCTGCGCGTCGGCAATGTGTGGATCAACGCCTTCGGTATCCCCGACATGACCACGCCGTGGGGTGGGCGGGCCGGCAGCGGCATCGGCCGTGAACTCGGCCCCGCCGGCATCGAGGCCTATACCGAGGTGAAGACGGTGCAGATGATGTTCTGAGCCGCCCGCCCTCAGGCCCGTTTTTCGAGCGCGGCGAGCATCCCGGCATCCAGCCGGACATCTCGCGCCGCCACATTCTGTTCGAGATGGCCGATGCTGCGAGTTCCCGGAATCAGCAGGATGTGCGGATCGCGGGCCAGCAACCACGCCAGCCCCACCTGGCTCGGCGTCACCCCGAGGCGGCCGGCGATATCGCGCACCACGTCGTCGCCGGCCACCTTGGGCCGATCCGGAAATCCCGAGCCGAGCGGAAAGTAGGGCACGAAAGCGATTCCCCGCGAAGAACATTCGGCGAGCAGCGGTTCCTCGTCGCGTTCCAGCAGGTTGTACAGATTCTGCACGCACGCGATCCCGGCGGGGGCGGCGCGCCCGAGTTGTTCGACGGTGACACTGCTCAGTCCGATCGCCCCGATCTTGCCCTCGTCCCGCAACGAGATCAGCTCGGCCAGCTGGTCGTCGAGATCCACGATCTGATCACCGGTCGCCACGATTCCGGGCGGACCGTCGACCCGGCGCAGGTTCACCACCGCCAACTGCTCGGCGCCCAGCGCCCGCAGATCCGCTTCGACCGCGGCCCGTAGCTGCTCGGGCTTCTGCGCCGGCACGAGACCATCGCCCGTATGCACGGCGCCGACCTTGTCGACCAGCAGCAGATCGTCCGGATACGGATGCAGAGCTTCCCTGAGCAGCGCGTTCACCGAGCCGTTGCCGTAGAAGCCGGCCGTGTCGATGTGGCTCACGCCGAGTTCCACCGCTCGCCGCACAACCGCTACCCCGTCCGCGCCGGACTCCAGCTGCATCGCTCCGTAGCCGATCCGGCCGACCGCACGTCCCGCCAGTTCGCCGTCACGCGGTTGCGTCATGACCGTCATTCGGGTCTCCCTTGTTATCCTGGCATCAAACGGAGGATCCTCCGCTTAAGAATCAGAGTAGTACAGAAACGGAGGACCCTCCACTTTGTCCGGACAGCCGCGTGGACGCCGCGATGCCCAGCGCAACCGCCAACTGCTCCTCGATGCCGCTCTCACCGCGTTCACGGGCGAAGAAGGCACGGTCAGCCTGGACGCGATCGCCAAATCCGCCGGGGTGGGCATCGGCACGCTCTATCGGCACTTCCCGTCGCGGGAAGCGCTCATCGAGGCCGTATACCGCAGCGAACTGGAACAGCTGTGCGACCAGGCGGCGAATCTGCTCGCCGACCACGCCCCGGAGGACGCACTGCGCATCTGGCTCGGCCGCTACGCCGACTTCGTGGCCACCAAACGCGGGATGGCCGAGGCGCTGCGCGAGGTCATCGCCTCCGGGGCGGTGACCTCGGTGCAGACCCGCGAAAGACTCAGTGCGGCAATCCGTTCCGTCCTCGATGCCGGAATCTCGGCCGGCACGCTGCGCGACGACATCCGGCCCGAGGACATCACGGCGGCGATGGCGGGCGCGACACTGGCCGGTATCGACCGCGAGCAGATCGACCGTCTCCTCGACCTGTTGCTCGACGGTGTGCGACTCGGCGCCGTCCGGCCGCCGACCACGTAACCACTCACCGTCGTCGCGCGCCGACAGGCCCCTCCTGCCGGGCGGCGAACGATTGTTACCGAGCGCGGATCAATGCCGTCCCGGTCGCCCGGTCGTGCATACCGCGGCGATCCCCGTCGGTGAACAGCGCGGGCACCACGAAGGTCAGCAGTACCTGACGCGCCACCGACCGCACGAATCCGACCGGCGCCGACGCATCGATCCGGACCGTGCGCATTCCCAGGAAGTACTGCCCCGGCGTGAACCCGAACAGCATGACCGTCACCACGCCGATCGCGAACCAGATCAGGTAGGTGACGGTGTTGAGCGATCCGGCGCCGCGCACGATCAGCGCGGCGATACCCATGGCGATGAAGTAGTCGACGAACAGCGCGGCGATGCGGCGCGACATGGGCGCCAGCGACCCCACACCCTCCTGCGGCAGGCCGAGCAGCTTGCCGGGGTAGTCGTCGGGCTGCGGCTCGCCGGGGTGGGCCGCATTCGGGCCGGACAGCCAGGAACCGGTAATTCGCGCCATGCTCCCAGCTTAGGCGTGGTGACGGTGAGGATTACGTCACACCCGGGCCCGCACCCGGCAGCCACGTATCACCGGCCGCCGGCCGCCGGTTACCCGCCGGCAGGTCCGCGTCACCACCTCCGGCCGCCCGCGGCGACGACAGCACGGCACCCCGCCGGGACGATTTCCCAAAGCGGTTGCGGCCGGGAAACTCTCACGGTCGCGCGCGCCGCTCGGCGACGATGCGCGGTCCTCGAATCGAGCGCCGGATGCCGTGGTGGCAGGATAACGGTGCTGGTCCGGCACCGCATCGGGAGCGACCCACCGCGCGGTGTTGCCCGGGGATGCCGCCGACCCGTCCAGCAGCACGTGTAACACTGGCGAAACACAGCCTTGATTGCGGGGAAACACCGCATCCATACCGTTCAGCGCTGAAACCCAGCAATCGGCACAGGCTGGGAACCGATCCGTAAGGAGTACTAAGTGGCGTTCAGCACGGCCGACGAGGTCATCAAGTACATCAAGGAGGAGGACGTCGAGTACGTCGACGTACGCTTCTCGGACCTTCCTGGCGTTCAGCAGCACTTCTCCATCCCGGCGAAGTCGTTCACCACCGACCTGGCCGAAGAGGGCCTGGCGTTCGACGGCTCCTCGGTGCGCGGTTTCCAGTCGATCGACGAGTCGGACATGCTGCTGCTGCCCGACTTCTCCACCGCCCGGATCGATCCGTTCCGTGCCGCGAAGACGCTGAACATGAACTTCTTCGTGCACGACCCGTTCACCCGTGAGGCCTACTCCCGCGACCCGCGCAACATCGCGCGCAAGGCGGAGGAGTACCTGCGCTCGACCGGTATCGCCGACACCGCGTTCTTCGGCCCCGAGGCCGAGTTCTACATCTTCGACGGCGTGCGCTACGACTCCGGCATGAACGGCGCGTTCTACGAGATCGAGTCCATCTCCGGTTCGTGGAACACCGGCGAGGAGTTCAACCCGGACGGCACTCGCAACCTGGGCTACAAGGTCCGCAACAAGGGTGGCTACTTCCCCGTCGCCCCGTACGACCACTACGTCGACCTGCGCGACACGATCTCGACCAACCTGCAGAACGCGGGCTTCGTGCTCGAGCGCGGCCACCACGAGGTCGGCACCGCAGGCCAGGCCGAGATCAACTACAAGTTCGACACCCTGCTGTCGGCCGCGGACGACCTGCAGCTGTTCAAGTACATCGTGAAGAACACCGCGTGGCAGGAAGGCAAGTCGGTCACCTTCATGCCGAAGCCGCTGTTCGGTGACAACGGCTCGGGCATGCACGTGCACCAGTCGCTGTGGAAGGACGGCAAGCCGCTGTTCCACGACGAGGCCGGCTACGGTGGCCTGTCCGACCTGGCCCGCCACTACATCGGCGGCATCCTGCACCACGCGCCGTCGCTGCTGGCGTTCACCAACCCGACGGTGAACTCCTACCACCGTCTGGTGCCGGGCTACGAGGCCCCGATCAACCTGGTGTACTCGCAGCGCAACCGGTCCGCCGCGGTCCGCATCCCGGTCACCGGCAACAACCCGAAGGCCAAGCGCATCGAGTTCCGCGCGCCCGACTCCTCGGGTAACCCCTACCTGGCCTTCGCCGCCATGCTGATGGCCGGCCTGGACGGCATCAAGAAGAAGATCGAGCCGCAGGCCCCGGTCGACAAGGACCTCTACGAGCTCCCGCCGGAGGAGGCCAAGAACATCCCGCAGGCCCCCACCTCGCTGGCCTCGGTCATCGACCGCCTCGAGCAGGACCACGAGTACCTCACCGAGGGCAACGTCTTCACCGACGACCTCATCGAGACCTGGATCCAGCTCAAGCGTGAGAACGAGATCGCGCCGGTGAACCTGCGTCCGCACCCCTACGAGTTCGAGCTGTACTACGACGTGTAAGTCGTCACGGCACAATCGAATTCACGAAGCCCCAGCCGGATCCGGCTGGGGCTTCGGTGCGTTCCGGGACTCGCTACAGATGCGGGTGGCTGCCCAGGGAGGCGCTGTATACGGCCGGATGAGCTTGGGTGGCAGCGAGATTGCGGCGTTCCTCGGCGGTCAGGGTATGGCGGGCCAGCGCGCGGCGGGCGTAGGTGCGCAAGGTCCCCAGTAACGAGGGGTGGGCGTGGGTGTGGATCATGGCTGGATCCCTCCTCCCTGAACTTTCGATGTGGCGAGGATCCCATTCTTCCATCAGTTCACCGAGATTTCAGGTTGTGTTCACTTTTGGTCCGCGCGGCGAGTCGCCGGTGAGCGCGCGGTTGCCAAGATCGAAAGAGAGTGAGATGATTCGCATGTAATCTTCTCATCATGTCTAGTGGTCAAAGGAGATCACGGATGACCGCCTCCGTCGCCCGCGCCGAGCGCACCGAACACGAACTCGGCCCCCGCACGCCGATCGAGCCCGGAACCCGCATGTGGGACGAGGTAGGACTGATCACCTTCTCCCTCACCGCCGGATCGGCATTCCTGCTGCAGACCATGGAACCGACGATCTCCGCGGTCGTCGACGAGCACTCGACCTTCCGCACCGACCCGATGGGCCGCGCGATGCGCAGTCTCGCGGCGGTGATGACCTGGACCTACGGCGGTGACGAGGCCGTCGCCGAGGCCGACCGCCTGCGGCGTATGCACGCCTCCCTCAACACCGTCGACGCGCAGGGCAAACGCCACTCCGCACTCGCCTCCGGCCCGTGGGCCTGGGTGCTGCACACCGGCACCTACGCCTTCAACGAGGGCTCGAAATATTTCAGCCGCACGCCGCTCACCTACGCGGAGAAGGAGCAGTACTACCAGGAGGTGCTGCAGCTGCTGCGCATGTTCTCGGTGGCGCCCAAGGAGATTCCGCCGACCTACGCCGAATTCGAGGTCTTCTTCGCCGACACCGTCGAGAACCATCTGGTCGCCACCGACACCGCGCGCGACTACCTGAAGACGATCCGCCACGTGGCACCGCCGAAGTCGCTGCCCACACCGCTGGTCCCGCTGTGGAAGCTGGCCGCCGCACCGCTGGGCCGCATGCAGTACTTCTGCACGGTCGGCACCACGCCCGAACCGGCGCGCCGCAAACTCGGACTGACCTGGACCGCGCAGGACGAGCGCAACCTGCGCATCCTGGGCTGGCTGCTGGCGCGGCTCGTGCCACTGCTGCCGGAACGGATCCGCTACTTCCCCATCGCCTACGAGGCGCGCAAACTCGAACGAGACCGCGCCCGGCTGCGCAAGGTTCTCGATCTGCGCCCGATGTAGTCGAGGCGCCGGGTGACCGGCCGGTTTCCCGACCCCGGTTCTGAGGGCTGGACGGGTGGCGGTGCAGACTCGATAGTCCTATGGTGCTCGAGAATTCATCGCCACGCGCCCGGCGCGTGCTCACGCGCGTACTGTGCGGGCTGGTCCTCCTGATCGCGGCGGCGGCGCCGGTCACCGCGACCGCAGCACCGGCCCCGGCGTATCAGTGGCGTCAGGAGTTCCTGACCACCCCCGACGGTGTGCGATTGCACGCGGACATCCTCCGGCCCGCCGGCATGGCCGACGACGTGCGCACTCCCGTCGTCATGACGGTGAGCCCCTACCGCAACCATCTGGCATTCACAGCCGAAATTCATCCGCAGGGCGGGCCGTCGCTGCGCGATCTGTATTCGCAACTGTTCCTGGACGCCGGCTACACCTATGTGATCGTGGATCTGCGAGGCTTCGGGGGGTCCAGTGGCTGCCCCGACTTCGGTGGCCCCGGCGAGCAGAGCGATGTGCGTACCGCGGTCGAATGGGCTGCGGCACAACCGTGGTCGACCGGACGAGTCGGCCTGACCGGTACCTCCTACGAAGCATGGACCGGCATCATGGGTCTGGCCACCAACCCGAAGGGGCTGGCGGCGGTGGCGTCGTTCGAACCCGTCGTCGACCCGTACAGCTACCTGTACATGCAGGGCATTTCGTGGAAGTTCTCCGGAAAACCGATGACCGAGGACGGGATTCGCCCCGGCGATATGGCCGGATTCGAACATCTGCTGATCTCCTCCACCCCCGCGCACCCCTCCGACTCACCGGAATACAAGGCCAACGCCGCGCGGCTACCGATCGAATGCGCGCAGTCCTATCTGGCGGGCACCACCGACCACGACGGCGGTACCCGGTTCTGGCGCGATCGTGACCTCACCGATCGCGTTCGTGGCAGCAAGGTTCCGCTGTTCTTGAGCCAGGGTTTCCTCGATTACAACACCCGCGCCTATCGAGTCTTCGACGTCTGGAAGAACCACGATCTCCCCGAGGACCGGGGCTGGTTCGGCCAGTGGGGACATCAGAACTGCCACGAGGCATGCGGGACACCGCAGTTCTACAGCGAGGCGCTGGCCTTCTTCGACAAGTATGTGGCCCAGCGCGACGTCCAGGTTCCGGGCCCGCGCGTCACCGTCGGCAGTTTCGACGGCCGGTGGCGCGGCGAAAAAGTCTGGCCGCCCGCCGATTCCGCACGAGTGACGATGCCGATCCGGCCCGGTGAATACACCGATCGCGGCCTGCTCCCCGGCCCGGACCGCGAGTACTGGTCGCTCTCGCAGCCGCTGCCCTCCGATCAGCATCTGTCCGGAATCCCCACGGCCACACTGGCGTTGAGTGGCCCACCGGACGCCACGGTGGCCGCGGAACTCTACGATGTGGCGCCCGACGGCGCGGGCACGGTGATCACTCGGGGTATCGCGCAGGTCGCCGACACCGCGAACATCCGCCTGCTGGCACAGGATTGGACCGTGCCGGCCGGGCATCGGATCGGGGTGCGTATCACCGATGTGGTCGACACCGTCTGGTCGCACACTCCGGCGAACGCGCGGGTGAGCGTGCATTCCGGCACCGTGGAGTTGCCGCTGCTCACCGGCACCCGGAATTTCGATCTGACCGGCGGCACCAGTGAAGCGCTCGGCAAATGGCGCGCGCGCTGGGTGACCGACCTGCCGGCCGAGGCGCTGCGCGATTCCGGTGTGACCGTGGACTTCCCGCAACGACGAGGAGATCGATGACAGCGACCGGTACGACCGCGACCACCGTCGACGACGCGACCGCCCAGCGGCTCGCGGCCGCCCTGCGCTGCGTCACCGTCTCCCGCGACGACGCCGATGCCGATGCCGATGTGGTCGAATTCGACCGGCTCGCAAGCCTTCTCGAACACGAATTCCCGCTGGTCCACACCCATCTCGAACTGGAGCGGTTCGGCCACAGCCGCTTGTATCGCTGGCCCGGCACCGAACCGGGTACGGCGGCCGTTCTGCTCGCCCATCAGGACGTGGTTCCGGTCGACGACGAGGCCCGCTGGACCCATCCCCCGTTCGCCGGGGTGGTCGACGACGAATTCGTCTGGGGCCGTGGCGCGATCGACGACAAGAGCCGGGTGCTGGCCATTCTGGAGGCCGCCGAATCGCTGCTGGCCGAGGGCCGCCGTCCGCGCCGGACCATCTACTTCGCCTTCGGCCACGACGAGGAGATCTTCGGGCGCGCCGGCGCCACCCGGATGGCGGCCCGGCTGCGCGAGCTCGAGGTGCGCGCCGATCTGCTGCTCGACGAAGGCGGAGTGATCACCCAGGGGGTCGCCGACGGGGCCACCGCACCCGTCGCCTCCATCATGCTCGGCGAAAAAGGCTGGGCCACGGTGCAATTGCGCACCACCGGCACCGGCGGGCATTCCTCGATGCCCGGCCGCGAAACCGCCGTGGGCCGGATCGCGCGGGCGGTCGCGCGCCTCCAGGACCATCCGATGCCGCTGCGCATGACGCCGGTGATCGCCGACATGCTGGTCCGGATGCGCCCCGCCATGGCCGAACCGCGGCGTTCCGCGCTGCGGCTGGCCCCGGTCGCGGGCGCGGTGATCACCCGGATGATGGCGGCGCGGCCGCAGACCGAGGCGCTGGTCCGCACCACGACCGCCCCCACCGTGATCCGCGGCGGGGTGAAGGCGAACGTGCTGCCGCAAAGCGCCGAGGCGCTGGTGAATTTCCGTATCCTGCCCGGTGATTCGGTGTCCGCCGTGCTCGACCACTGCCGCCGCGTGGTCGCCGACCCGCGGGTCACGATCGAGGTGATCGGAACGGCCTCCGAACCCTCGCGGATCACCGGGCCCGGCCCCACCTTCGACGTAATCGCCGACATCACCCGCGCCCTGGTGCCCGACGCGGTGGTGACCACCGGCATCGTGCCCGGCGCCACCGATTCCCGCCATTACGACGGGCTGGCCGCCACCCGGTGCAACTTCGCGCCGATCGTGGTCGACGCGGCGGATCTGGAGCGGATCCACGGCACCGACGAACGGCTCTCCCGGGCCAATTACGCGCGGCTGATCGAATTCAACCGCCGCGTCCTCGCGCACTACACGGGCACCGGCGGCTGATGCCGGGAATGTCGGTGTTCGCCGCTACCCTCAACGGGTGCGAGCTACAGCAACGTTCACCGTCAAATCCTTCGTCGCCACGGACGTCCTGCCCGATCCGGACATCCCCACCGCGACGCCGGTCGGAATCGCCCGGCTGGAAAAGCATTTCGAGGGTGAGGCGGTCGGACGTTCGGCCACGTTGTTCACCGCCGCGTTCGACCAGCTGTCGGGCCGGGGTACCTATGTCGCGATGGAGTCGTTCGAGGGCTCGCTCAACGGATTGGCCGGCACGTTCAACTTCGCCCATTCGGCGACCACCGCGGGCGAGGACCGCAGCGCCGAATTCTTCACGATCGTGCCCAGCAGCGGCACCGGGGAGCTGAGCGAGATCACCGGAACCGGTGGTCTGGCGGTCGACGCCGACGGCACCCACCGGATCTGGTTCGATTACGACCTGGGCTGACCATCGATCCCGGCGCGGCGGGCCGATGTGCAACGCTCCGGCCCGCCGTGCGCGACAATGGCGGCGCAGCGACGGCGCAGACGGAGGCAGCGATGACGACAGGCGATACCGGCGAATTCGACGCCCACGGCGGGCAGGTGTTCTGGCGGGCCTGGCTGCCCGAACAGGCGCGCGCGGTCGTGGTGCTGGTACACGGCGTCGCCGAACACTCCGGGCGCTACGACCATGTGGGTAAACGGCTGGCGGACAGCGGTTTCGCGGTCTACGCCTTCGACCACATCGGCCACGGCCGCTCCGGCGGCGGCCAGTCGAATATCGAATCGATCGACGCGGCCGCCGACAATGTGAACACCATGCTGGATATCGCGAGTGCGAAGCATCCGGGCCTGCCCCGGTTCGTCCTCGGGCACAGCATGGGCAGCCTGATCACACTGTATCTGGCGACGCGGGCGCCGCTGGACGTCGCGGGCATCGCGGTGTCGGCGCCGCCGGTGGTCATCGAGGCCGGCAATCCCGTGCAGCGACTGCTCGCTCCGGCGTTGAGCCGCTGGGCGCCGAATCTGGGTGTGCTGCAACTGGATTCGGCGCAGATCAGCCGCGATCCGGAGGTGGTACGCGCCTACGATCAGGATCCGCTGGTCTACCGCGGCAAACTGCCGGCCCGCACGGCGACCGAAATTCTGCGCGGCGCCGAATTCGTGCTCGCTCATCTGGACGCGCTGCGGGTGCCGACGCTGGTGCTGCACGGCGGCGAGGATGCCCTGGCGGCACCGGTGGGCGCCGATCGGATCGAGGCCGGCGTCACCGCGACCGATCTCACGGTGCTGCGGTATCCGGGCCTCTACCACGAGGTTTTCAACGAACCCGAGCGCGAGAAGGTACTCGGCGACCTGGTGCGCTGGTTGGAGGAGCACACCGGCGCGCAGTAACATCCGGGAATGAGCAATACCGACCAGGGACGTATCGCCTTCATCCGGGCCAACTGGCACCAGTCCATCGTCACCCAGGCCTACGCGGGTTTCCTGGCCGAGTACGGCGATCTGGGGTATTCGGGGGATGCCGTCGAGGTGTTCGACGTGCCCGGCGCGTTCGAGATCCCGCTGCACGCGCAGCGGCTGGCCCGCACCGGCCGGTACGCGGCGGTGGTGGCCGCGGCGCTGGTCGTCGACGGCGGCATCTACCGGCACGATTTCGTCGCCTCGGCCGTTGTCGACGGGCTCATGCGCGTGCAGCTCGAGACCGACGTCCCGGTGTTCTCCGTGGTGTTGACCCCGCATCACTTCCACGAGCACAGCGAGCACGTGGACTACTTCACCAAGCACTTCCACACCAAGGGCGCCGAGGCCGCCCGCGCGGTCGCGACCACGCTGAGCTCCCTGCGCACCCTCCCCACCAGCGCGGTCTGAGGCCGGACACGGCCGAGACCGCCGAGGGCACGCGGTCCGGGACCGGCCGACGACACAGCACGGCAGGGGCGACCGGCGATCCGGTCGCCCCTGCTCGTCACTTGTAGTTGTTCAGGCAGGCCGTCTCACCGTCGAGCACCCCGGCGCGGAACGCGTCGAGCCGCTGATACCCACTGGGCACCACCTTGCCGTCGGTATCGCTCGCGGCCAGGCCGTCGGCCAGCAGACCCGACACGGCGGCGTCCAGGTCACCCGCGGTGAGCCGGGGATCGCCGGCCGGATCGCTGAGCTTGGTGGTCACGGCGCCGGACAGGCAGGCGGTGCGCAACCCGGCGGATTCCGGTCCTTGCAGCGACAGCTGCCGATCCCGTTCCACCGCGAGCACATAGCGGGAGATGAACACGACGTAGGCGTTGTAGTTGCCGTCGACCACCGCGGACAGCGGTTCCTCGTCGCCCGGTTGCTGACCGGCACGCTTGGCCAGTTCCGGCACATCGGTGCCCACGGTATTGCTCGCCGGGCAGTACGAAACCGGCTCCACCGCAGTATCTTTCGGGCAATTCTTGGCGATTCCGGAATAGTCGAGCACCGGCGGCTGCGGCAGTGGATAGATCCGGGCGAGCGCGGCGGCGACGGCATTGAGCCCGTCGACGTCGACACCCATCTGATTCTCCTCGTCGCCGGGTTCGAAGGTGGTCGGCAGGTCGCCGCGGCGCTGCTGAATCTCCTTCTTGGTGATGCCCTTACACCCGGCCGCGCCGTCGGACCAGCCGATCTGCACCGCCGTCACGCGCTCGAATGCCGAGCCGTGCACATTCTTCGGGTTGTCGGGGTCGCGGTCGCGCACGGCGACCGTCGCACCCAGCACACCGTTGAGCCCGTCGGTCGTGTTCAGGGTGAAATGCGCCGAACCGCCCTCGGCCACATGCCGCAGAAACACACCCGCGAAGCAGTCGGCCTGCTGTTCGAGCACGATTCCGGGCGTGAAGAATCCGTTGAGCCGTGCCTGGTCCTGTAGCGAGTGACCGTACTCGTGCGCGAGCACCATGACCACGGCCATCTTCCCGTACTTGTTCGAGATCAGCGGCAGCAGTTTGCCGCGATCCCACCCGACGGTCTTGTCGATCTTGCAGTAGGCCGCGTTCACCACGTGATAGGTGCTGGAGCGGCAGAAGGTGACCGATTGTTCCTTGGGCGCGTTGGCATCCCAGGAAATGAAGTGACCCACCGGCTTGAAGGTGCCCGGAAAGTTCTCGGCGTATTCGGCGCCCCAGTAGTCCTGCAGATCCGACAGGGTGTTGAGGGCCAGCCGGTCCATCTCGCCGCCGTCACCGTTGTCGGCGTGCAGCGGCGCGTCGGGCACACCCGGTCGCGGACCGCTCGGGCCGGAGGCATTGGGCGCGGCGCCGCTGAGCGCCCACGGATTCTCGTTGGTCGCGGCAACATCGTGCGCCACAGTCGTTTTCGCATCGGTGCCGCATCCGGCCGATACTGCGCCGAGCACCAGCAACCCGGCCGCCGCGGCCAGCCGCAGCCGCCTGTTGTATCTCATCTCGTGTCCTCCCCGAATACCACTGTCGACGCCCGGACCGACGACGATCCGGATTCCGCACAGCGGTCCCCCCGTCTCCCGAGCGCTCACATCGTAATCGGGCGCCCGCGCGAATGCGCAACGTATATCTCGATATCGGCACGGATGCCGCACGGTGACGACCACGACATGGCGCGCGCACCATGTGTTCATCTACTATTTACCTACGTAGATAGTAGATGCTCAACGGCGAGCAGAGAGGCCGAGACCATGCCCCGACACCCCCGCGCATCCCTCACCCTTCCCGCCCTGGCGGCGCTCACCGCCGCGGGCCTCGGCTTCACCGCGGCGCCCGCCGAGGCCGAATCCAGGCGATCGGCCGCCCAACCCGCCACCGGCTGCCTGTGGGCCGGAACCTCCCACCCTGCCGGCGCTACCGTCATCGCGGGCGGTCGCGGCTACACCTGCGGCGCCGACGGCCGCGGCACTCCCACGTGGTCGGCCGGCGCGGCGTCGGACCGGCCCGATACCGTCGCCAACCCGGGCTCGGCCGGCGACCCGGCCGCGCACTTCAGTCTGGGCGCGCGCCAGCCCGGCACCGCGTACAACGACTACTGCGTCGGCAATCAACTGGTCGAGGGCGCCGACGACGTCTACCAGGTGGTGCGTGGCCACGACGGCCGCTTGTTCTGGAAGGCCGCCGAACCCGTCAGCGCATGGCGCTTCGATCGCGGAAGCGTTGCGCCGCAGCCGACCTGGCGCGGAACCGGTCTGTGCTACGAGGGCAATCTGGCGTGATCGCGGGTCAGCCCTGTTTGCGGTGCGGAACGAATTCCAGCGTCAGCAGCGCGAGCACGGTGAAGACGATTTCACGCCAGCGGATGAGGACGAAGCGCTGATTGCCGAAGGAGTTGAACTTGCGCAGGAACCGATACAGCGATTCCAGCCGGATCAGCGGATCCAGCGTGCGGGCCAGCACATAGATGACCTGCTTGGAGCGCGATCGTTCCTTGTCGGCGAACAGTTCCGGGAATGCCGCGAACGCCAGCGAGATGCGGTGCACGTCGTGGTCGCGGCCGTAGTCGACGAGGTCGACGATCATCCGCTCGTCCAAGCCGTTCGGGGCATCCTTGCGCCGCCACGGCACATCGAGGCTGAGTTCGCTGCCGTGATTGGAGGATCCGTAGCGCTGGAATCCGGCGACCCGGCCCTCACCGTCGCGGGCGATCACCACGAGCATGCCCGGATTCCGGCCGTCGAGCAGATGATCCAGGATCATCGAGAAGCCGCGGGTCTGGTGGCCGGTCCCCCACTCGTCGACGATGCCCAGCAGCGCCTCACGCATCTCGCGGTCGAGTTCGCGTTCGGGAATCACCTCGGTCTTGACGCCGAAGTTGCGGGTGCGGCTCACCGCCTGGCGCAGGTTGCGGAATTTGCGGCCGACCATATCGAACGAGTCGACCTCGACCACCACGTCACGGCCGATCGGAATGGCGTGCAGGCCATGATGATCGGCCGCGCGGGTGCGCCACAGTTCGGTGACCGCGGGGCTTGCGCCCAGCACCGCGATCCGCCAGCCGCGCGCGGAAGCGAATTCGGAGAACTCGGCGATGAGCCGGCCGAATTCGGCGCAGTTGCCGACCGGGTCGCCCGCGACGACCGCGATGCCGAAGCGCGCGCGGTAGCCGATCGCGGCGTTCGAATCGGCGCTGAAGAAATAGGATTTGGCCGAATGCAGGGCGAACGGGGCCAGCGGATCCTCGACCGTGCGGTCGACCAGCGCGGCGATGCGATGCTGCTGATCCGGTTGCGGGCGCGAACTCTGCGGCAGCATCAGGATCAGGCCCGTGGAGGCGAGGCAGACGAAGCCGACGGTGCCGTGGTCGCTGCGGTAGGCGATATTGGACACCCCGAGCACGATCACCGCGACCGTGAAATGCGGCAGGGTGATCGGCCGCCGCAGATGCAGTCCGCGCGCCACGAACAGGCCCGACAGCGAAACCGCCACGAACCAGCCGCGATTGACACCTTCACGGGAGGCGCGGTCGGCCGCGTACAGCAGCACGACACCGACCAGCACCAGCACCACGATCAGCGGAACCCGCACGGCGCGGGTCGGGTTCAGGGCGACGTGCCGATAGGTGCGGTAACCGGTGACGGCCGAATTGAGTTCAGCCATCACGGTCTCCGATCACGCAGCGCATCGCGTGTGTCGTCGAGTCGGTGGGCGCTGCGCACGTCCACGAACATCCTCACCATGGCGGTCCTCCCGAATGGTCGCGTACCGATACAGTATGCGGAACGCTCGTTCCGGCTCTGCGGGACCCCTCGCTCGGTCAGGACGGCACAGCACACTCTGTACCAACCGATATCGCGTCCGGTCTGTTCCCCGCAACACGTTTTCGGTCCACAGAGCCGACCGTATCGCGAGAATTCATCGCCGGTCCACGAAAGCGCCGCCTACCGCCCCCGGTGACCGACGTGACCGCGACAACCGCCGCGCCCACGTATCGGTGTCACTGATCGCGTACCCCGCCGCGACGGATCTACGCCCCGCTCACCCGCCGCCGAAGACGCGTTCGACGACCGTCTTCGCCCGCCTCGTGACGCGCATGTAGTGGTCGAGGAATTCGCTGCCGTCGTCGGTCGGCCAGCCCGCGACCCGCGCCACGGCCGAGAGCAACGGCCCGGGCCCGGGCAGCTGGTCGGCGGGTTTGCCGCGCACCAGCACCAGGGCGTTGCGGGCCTTGGTCGCGGTGAGCCAGGCGTCGCGCAGCAGCTCCACATCGAGGGCGTCGAGCAGTTTGTTCCGTTCGATCACGCCGAGGCATTCGAGCGTGGAGGTGTTGTGCAGCTCCGGCACCTCGTGCGCGTGCTGGAGTTGCAGCAGTTGCACGGTCCACTCGATATCGGCGAGACCACCGCGGCCGAGTTTGGTGTGGGTGGCCGGATTCGCGCCGCGCGGCAGGCGTTCGGAGTCGACGCGCGCCTTGATCCGCCGGATCTCGCGCACGGCGTCCTCGGAGACCCCGCCCTTGGGATAGCGCACCGGATCGATGGAATGCAGGAACCGCAAACCCAGTTCCTCGTTGCCGGCGACCTGATGTGCGCGCAGCAGCGCCTGCACTTCCCACGGCTGCGCCCACTGCTGGTAGTAGGCGCGATAGGCGGCCAGTGTGCGGACCAGCGCACCGTTGCGTCCCTCGGGCCGCAACCCCGAATCGACCTGCAGCGGCGGATCGGTACTGGGCGCGCCGAGGAGCCGCTGCACCTGTTCGGCGACGCCGATAGCCCATTTCACCGCGACCGTCTCGTCCGCGCCGGCACGCGGATCGCAGACGAACAGCACATCGGCGTCGGATCCGTAGCCCAGTTCCATCCCGCCGAGACGGCCCATGCCGATCACGGCGACGTCCGCCGGCACCGGCGCCTGATGTTCGGCCTCCCAGGCCCGGATCACGGCCTGCAGCGACGCCTCGAGCACCGCGACCCAGACCCACGACAGCGCCCGGCACACCCGCGGCACCTCCAGCATGCCGAGCACGTCGGCGGAGGCGATGCGGGCCAGCTCGTGGCGGCGCAGCGAGCGGGCGGTGGCCACGGCCCGTCTGGGATCGTCGTAGCGGGCGGCCCCGGCCAGGATGCTGGATCGCACATCCTCGGCCTTCGGGGTCAGCAGCAACGGCCCGTCCGGTCCGTCGGCGAACATCCGGATGGTTTCGGGCGCGTTGATCAGCAGATCCGGCAGATAGGCCGAGGAGCCCAGCACGATCATCAGCCGCTGCGCGATCGCCCCCTCGTCGCGGAGTTCGCGCAGGAACCAGATCTGGTCGTCGAGGCCTTCGGACACCCGCCGGTAGGCCAGCAACCCGGCATCGGGATTCGGTGTGTCACCGAGCCATTCGAGCAGGGTCGGCAACAGCAGCGCCTGGATGCGGCCCTTGCGCCCCACCTCCCCGGTGAGCGCCTTGAGGTGGCCGAGCGCGTTCTCCGGGGCGGCGTAGCCGAGGGCGGCGAGCTGGCGGACCGCGGCCTGCGGACTCAGGCGCAACGCGGCGGCGTCGAGGCGGGCCACCGATTCCAGCAGCGGGCGGTAGAACAGCTTCGCGTGCAGCCGGCGCACCCGCACGGTGTTGCGCTTGATCTCGCTGCGCAGCACCCCGACCGCGTCCTGGCGCCCGTCGGGACGCATATGCGCCGCGCGAGCGAGCCAGCGCATCCCCTCCTCGTCGTCGGGTGCGGGCAAGGTGTGGGTGCGCTTGAGCCGCTGCAACTGCAGGCGGTGCTCGAGCAGGCGCAGGAATTCGTAGGAGGCGGTGAGGTTCGCGGCGTCGTCGCGGCCTACATAGCCACGCGCGGCCAGCGCGGTCAGCGCCTCGACCGTACCCGGCACGTGCAGCGATTCATCGGCCTTACCGTGCACCAACTGCAGCAGCTGCACCGCGAATTCGACGTCGCGCAGGCTGCCGTGGCCGAGTTTCAGCTCCCGCTCGCGCATGTCCTCGGGCACCAGGCTTTCGACCCGGCGCCGCATCGCCTGCACGTCGGTGACGAAATCCGGTCGTTCCGAGGCGCTCCACACCATCGGCATCAGCGCCTCGCTGTACTGCCTGCCGAGTTCCAGATCGCCGGTGGCCGGGCGGTTCTTCAGCAGCGCCTGGAATTCCCAGGTGCGCGCCCAGCGCTTGTAGTAGGTGATGTGCGAATCCAGCGTGCGCACCAGCGCCCCGGCCTTGCCTTCCGGACGCAGCGCCGCATCGACGTCGAAGAACGCGCTGCCGGCGATGCCCATCATCTCCGCGGCCAGCCGGGTGGCGGTGGTGTCGGCGGGTTCGGCGACGAACACCACGTCGACATCGGAGACGTAATTGAGTTCGCGCGCACCGCATTTGCCCATCGCGACCACCGCCAGCCGGACCGGAACCGGGTCGTCGGGGCAGATCCGCGCCACCGCCACCGAGAGCGCGGCGGTGAGCGCGGCATCGGCGAGGTCGGTGAGATGGTTGCCGACCTGCTGATACGGCAGCACCGGTTCGTTCTCGACGGTGGCGGCCAGATCGTGGGCGGCCAGCACCATCAGTTGATCGCGATATCGCTTGCGCAGCAACGCGATCGCGTCGGGTCCGGCGTGGGTGGCGCGGTAGAGCATCGGCGCGGCGTTCGGCCCCGTCTCGGGCGCGGCGCCGACCACATCGAGCAGATCGTCGAGAATCTCGCGCGTGCGCGGCAGTTCCCGCCGCAACAGCTGCCAGCTCGCCGGATCGGCGACCAGATGGTCGGCGAACGCGCTCGACGAGCCTATCAGCGCGAACAGCCTGCCGCGCAACGACAGATCGGTGCGCAGCGCGGAATCCAGTGCGGCCCAATCGGACCCGAGCGCCTCGCGCAGGCGGATCAGGGTCAGCAGCGCCAGATCGGCATCCGGCGACCGCGACAACGCCCACAGCAGTGCAACGCTGTCGACATTGTCCCAGGCGAGCTCTCGTAACGACGCGGCTGCCGTCGGCTCCAGCAATCCCAGCCGACCGGCACCGGGCACTGCGGGACGTGCAGTCGGTGGCCGGACCATTCTCTCAAATTACCGTCACGGCCGAGCATGCGGAAGTTGCCTGCTCGCAGGCGGTGGAGGGTGTGCTCGGCCGACTTCGGTCACGGAGCCGATTCCTTCTCGGGAAGGGCTGCGGGAACGCCGCCTCCCGCCGGCCTACCGGGAACGAGCTGTATCGGGTCGGAGGCCACAGCAAGCTCGGCCCCGAGCCGCCCATCGCTCGGACCCGGATCGAACGCCCTGAGCCGCCCTACCGCGGCATCGGCGTCCGCGCCGAAACGGGGTCGACCGCGCGCACGCAGCCCACGGCCGACCCGTTCCTCAGAAGCTGTGTTCCGGCCCCGGATAGGTACCCTGCGCTACCTCTTGTGCGTATTCCGCTGCGGCGCTGCGCAATTCGTCGCCCACGCGGCCGAAGCGCTTGACGAACTTGGCCGTCTTACCGCTGGTGTAGCCGGCCATGTCCTGCCAGACCAGCACCTGGGCGTCGCAGTCGCTGCCGGCGCCGATGCCCACGGTCGGGATGGTCAGCTTGTGGGTGACCTGCCCGGCCAGCTCGGCGGGCACCATCTCCATCACCACGGCGACGGCCCCGGCCTCCTGCACCGCGATGGCGTCGGCGATCAGCTGTTCGGCCCCGTCGCCGCGCCCCTGCACCCGGTAGCCGCCGAGGGTGTTGACGCTCTGCGGGGTGAAGCCGATATGCGCCACCACGGGGATGCCGGAGGCGGTGAGCCGGGCGATGTGCTCGGAGACCCGTTCTCCGCCTTCGAGTTTCACCGCGTGCGCGCCACCCTCCTTCATGAAGCGGGTGGCGCTGGCCAGCGCCTGTTCGGGCGAGCCCTCGTAGCTGCCGAACGGCAGATCGGCCACCACCAGGGCATGCGGCGCCCCACGGACCACGCCGCGTACCAGCGGCAGCAGTTCCTCGATCGTGATCGGCACGGTGGTGTCGTAGCCGTAGACCACGTTGGCCGCCGAATCGCCGACCAGCAGCACGGGGATGCCGGCCTCTTCGAACAGCTTCGCGGTGGAGTAGTCGTAGGCGGTCAGCATCGCCCACTTCTCACCCGCGGATTTCCAATGCTGCAGGTGCTGTACTCGCGTCTTCCGCCGGGAAGTTGTCGGTGCGGCACCGTAGGCGGTGGTTTCGGAAGCAGGATTATCCTGAGCAGCGGACATCATCGTCCCTTTCGTCTGTCCTCGAGGCCCGATCGGGTCCCCGGGTTGCTATGACCCGTCCAGTCTGCCACCGCGACAGTGCCGCGTTTAAGGCGTGCCCGGGATGGGATTCGTCACACGCGGCGGGAGCGACGCGGCCGGAGGAGGCAGCCTGCTCAACCACGGAGGCCGCCGCGGACACCGCAATGATCACAGGCGGAGATGGAAGGATGGCGCGCATGTCCTTGTCGCGATCCGGTCGCGTCGCAGCCGCGGTGGCCCTGATGTGTGTGGCCGCCGCCTGCTCGTCGACGTCGAAGAATCACCCCGTCGCCCAGCCGTCCGCGCCGAGTCCGGCCGCGCTGCAGAAGTACTACACCCAGGTGCCGGCGTGGGGTAGCTGTGACGGATTCGGCGATTCCTCGACCCGATTCCCGCAGGGCACCGAATGCACGCACATCTCGGTGCCGATCGATTACGACAAGCCCGAGGGCGCGACCGCGCAGATCGCGGTCTCCCGGATCAAGGCGACCGGGCAGCGCATCGGATCGCTGCTGTTCAACCCGGGCGGGCCCGGCCAGGCCGGACTGTGGATGGCCGCGCAGGGACAGGACACCCCGCTCGCGCAGCGGTTCGACCGCATCGGTTTCGATCCGCGCGGTGTCGGCGCCTCCACGCCGCTGATCGAATGCCTGACCGGGCAGCAGTGGGATCAGCAACGCGCCGAACCGCCCAAGGACTACACCCCCGCCGGCATCGCGGCCGCCGAGCAGGAGAACAAGGACTTCGCCGCGCACTGCACCGAGAAGACCGGCAACGAATTCCTCGCTCACGTCGGCACCCGCGAGGTGGTGCAGGACATGGACATCATCCGGGGAGTGCTCGGCGACGACAAGCTCAACTACGTCGGCTACTCCTACGGCACCCGGCTCGGCTACACCTACGCCGAGAAGTTCCCGGACAAGGTGCGGGCCATGGTGCTCGACGGCGCCCTCGATCCGGATGCCGATCCGGAGAAGGAATCGGTGCAGCAGGCCGCCGGATTCCAGAAGGCGTTCGACGCCTACGCCGCCGACTGCGCGAGCAAACCGGACTGCCCGCTGGGCCAGGACGCGAGTCAGACGGTGGCCCGCTTCCACGATCTGGTCAACCAGCTCTGGAGCCACCCGGCCGAGACCCGCGACGGCCGCGGGCTCACCTACAGCGACGCGGTCACCGGTGTGCAGAACACCCTCTACGCCGAGGACAGCTGGAATGTGCTGAGCGCGGGCCTGGCTCAGCTGGCCAAGGGCAAGGGCGACATCCTGCTGCAGCTCGCCGATCTCTACGATGGCCGCAGCAAGGACGGCACCTACGACAATTCGCAGGACGCGTTCCTGGCCATCCACTGCGTCGACGATCCGGCCATCAGGGACCGCGCCGACACCGATAAGCAGGACGCGGAATACCGCAAGGTTGCCCCGTTCCTCGACGACGGCCACGCCACCGGGCAGGCGCCGCTCGAGATGTGCGCGTTCTGGCCCGTGCCCAACAGCGGCTCCCCGCACAACATTTCCGCACCGGGCCTGCCCAAGACCGTGGTCATCTCCACGACCGCGGATCCGGCCACCCCGTATCAGGCCGGTGTCGATCTGGCCCATCAGCTGGGCGCGGCGCTGATCACCAACAAGGGAACCCGCCACACCGCGTTCCTCTCCGGGGGCGTGCCGTGCGTGGACGACGCCGTCTTCGCCTATCTCATCGACCTGAAGACACCGCCGGAAGGACTCACCTGCGGCTGACGCCACACATGCGGACCGGCGGTTGTTGCACGATGTAACACGGATTTAACCGCGGGTGCCTACGCTCGCGCGTATGGATCGCCAGAAGGAATTCGTGCTGCGGACGCTCGAGGAGCGGGACATCCGCTTCGTGCGACTCTGGTTCACCGACGTCCTGGGATATCTGAAGTCGGTGGCGATCGCCCCCGCGGAGCTGGAAGGCGCCTTCGAGGAGGGCATCGGATTCGACGGCTCGGCGATCGAGGGCTTCGCCCGGGTGTCGGAGGCCGATATGGTCGCCAAGCCCGATCCGTCGACGTTCCAGGTACTGCCCTGGTCCACCAGCAAGGGCCATCAGCATTCGGCGCGCATGTTCTGCGATATCGCGATGCCCGACGGCTCGCCGTCGTGGGCCGATCCGCGGCACGTGCTGCGCCGGCAGCTGAACAAGGCCGGTGACCTGGGGTTCAGCTGCTATGTGCATCCGGAGATCGAGTTCTTCCTGATCCGCTCGGCGCTCAAGGACGGCCGTCCGGTGCCCGCCGACAACGGCGGCTTCTTCGATCAGGCCGTCCACGACGAGGCGCCGAACTTCCGCCGCCACGCCATCGACGCGCTCGAATCGATGGGCATCTCGGTGGAGTTCAGCCATCACGAGGGTGCGCCCGGCCAGCAGGAGATCGATTTGCGCTACGCCGACGCGCTGTCGATGGCCGACAACGTGATGACCTTCCGCTACCTCATCAAGGAGGTGGCCATCGACGAAGGCGTGCGGGCCTCGTTCATGCCCAAGCCCTTCTCCGACCATCCGGGTTCGGCCATGCACACCCACATGAGCCTGTTCGAGGGTGAGCACAACGCCTTCGCCGATCCCGACGACCCGAACAACCTGTCCGAGACCGCGCGTGCGTTCATCGCGGGCATTCTCGAGCACGCCAACGAGATCAGCGCCGTCACCAACCAGTGGGTGAACTCCTACAAGCGGCTGATCCACGGCGGCGAAGCGCCGACCGCCGCGTCCTGGGGCCGGTCGAATCGTTCTGCGCTGGTCCGGGTTCCGATGTACACGCCGAACAAGCAGTCCTCGCGGCGAGTCGAGATCCGCAGCCCAGATTCCGCGTGCAATCCGTATCTGGCCTTCGCGGTGCTGCTGGCCGCGGGCCTGCGCGGTATCGAGAAGGGGTACACGCTGCCTCCCGAGGCCGAGGACGACGTGTGGTCGCTGACCACCGCCGAACGCCGCGCGATGGGCTTCCGCGAGCTGCCCTCGACCCTGGACGAGGCGCTGCGGGCGATGGAGCGGTCCGAGCTGGTCGCCGAAACGCTGGGCGAGCACGTGTTCGACTTCTTCCTGCGCAACAAGCGCCACGAGTGGGCCACCTACCGCGCCCAGGTCACCCCGTGGGAGCTGGGCGAGTACCTGACGCTGTGATCGCCTGTGCGAGACCGGCTTCCACCGGCCGCACCGACGATGGCCGAGGTGGGTTAGGTTGTCCCGATGAACGCCCCTGTATCGGTGGCCGATCAACCACTGCAACCACTGATCGACTGGGCCACCCGGGAACTCGCGCAGCGGGGACTGACCGTGACCGGCGCGCGGGAGATGCGGCGGCGGGACTGGACCCTGCTCGCCCGCATCGAGACGAACGGCGAAGCTGTTTGGGCGAAGGCGAGTGCGCGCGCGTTCGCCCACGAGGGCCCGCTGCTGGCGGCCTTGGATCGGCTCGTTCCGGGATCGGTGCCGAAACCCCTTGCGGTACATCGTGAGAACGGATGGTTCCTCGGAGGCGACGGCGGCGAGACCATGCGAACCGGACCACTCGATCGCCACTTCGCACTCGACGATACGGACGCGCCGCCGCCGCGTCCCCCGGAATGGGAATCGGTGCTGCGGTCCTACGCCGGCCTGCAGCACACCGTCTGCACGCACGCGGAATCGTTGCGCGACACCGGAACTCCGTACCTGCCGCCGGTGCGCCTGATCGAGGTCTACCGCCACTTCGCCGACCGCGCCCCGGGACTGGAGTTCGCGATCGAATCGGCCGCTGCCGAACTCGCACGGTACGACCGGCTGAGCGTGGAACACAACGACCTGTATCCGGGCCACGTCTTCCGCGCCACCGCCGCGGTGTTCGACTGGGGCGACGCGCTGATCACCCATCCCTTCCTGTCCGTGCGCACCTTCCGGGATCCGCAGCGCGCGGCGTATTTCGACGCCTGGCGGGAACTGACCACCGTCACCGACCGCGAGATCGAGCTGGCCGAACGCCTCGCGCCGCTGACCACCCTGTATTCGTGGCTGACCATCGACACGGCACCGGGCCGCCCCGGCGAACGGTTCGCGCCCTTCGTCACCGAGATGCTGGACCTGCTGCGCGCGAACTTCGCCTGAGCCACCCGTCCACTCGCGGTGAGGTGGCAGACTCGTAGGTCCACAGCAGGAACTCCGGATGCACGCCGGAATCGAACAAAGGGAACAGATGTCGCAGAGCCGTTGGATGACTCGCGGAGCGCTCGCCGTCGGTGCGGCGCTGGCCGTCGTGCTGGTCGCCGGATGTGGTGGCGAAAGCACGGGTTCGGCCGGCCCCGAGAAATCCGGCGCTTCGGCGACCTCGACGGCCGCGCGTCCCAGCGGTTCGGCCGGTGTCACCGCCAAGCCGGGACAGACCAGTCCCGTCCAGGTTCCCGACCCGGTCGCACAGAAGCTGTGCGACGCTATCTCGCCGCAGCTGTCGGACTGGCGGGTGCAGGGCCCGACGCTGGGCAAGGTGGCGCTGAACATCACGGTGCACCAGTGGGCCGCGGAGAACGGCGGCATCAACCTGGCGGTGCTCGGCGACAAGGCCGTGGTGGACCGGATCACCACCAAGACCTGCTCGGATGTTCGCACGCAGGCGCTGCAGGCGCTGGAACTGCCCGATCTCGCCTCGGGAATCGCCTTCTGATGCGCACCCTCTACCCGCCGCTGGAGCCCTACCGTGAGGGCATGCTCGACGTGGGCGATGGGCAGCACATCTACTGGGAGGAGTCGGGCAACCCCGACGGCAAGCCGGTGGTGTTCCTGCACGGCGGCCCGGGTGGCGGCACCGATCCGATGCACCGGCAGTTCTTCGATCCCGCCGCCTACCGGATCGTGCTGTTCGACCAGCGCGGGTGCGGGCGTTCGACGCCGCATGTGGCCGACGGGGCGAGTCTGGAGATCAACACCACCTGGCATCTGGTGGCCGATATCGAGCGGCTGCGCACCCATCTGGGTATCGAGCGCTGGCAGGTCTTCGGCGGGTCCTGGGGTTCGACGCTGGCGCTGGCCTACGCCCAGACCCACCCCGAGCGCGTGACGGAGATGGTGCTGCGGGGCGTTTTCCTGTTGCGGCGCAAGGAAATCGACTGGTACTACAACGGCGCCGCCGGATTCGTCTATCCCGACGAATGGGAGAAGTACCTGGCGCCGATCCCGGACGGCGAGCGCGACGGGGATCTGGTGGCGGCCTATCACCGGCTGCTGCACTCCCCTGATCAGGACGTCGCGACCGCCGCCGCCGTGGCGTGGTCCAGCTGGGAAGGCGCGACGAGTTCGCTGCTGCCACAACCGGAACGGGTCGCCGAATCCGCCGAACCCCGCTTCGCCCTGGCCTTCGCCCGCATCGAGAACCACTACTTCGTGCACGGCGGATTCCTGGAAGAGAACCAGCTGCTGCGCGATATCGGCCGGATCGCGCATATTCCCGCGGTGATCGTGCAGGGCCGCCACGATATCGTCTGCCCGGCGCTCAGCGCCTGGGATCTGCATCGGGCCTGGCCCGGTTCGCGGCTGCATCTGGTGGCCGATGCCGGGCATGCCGCGGCCGAGCCGGGGACCACCCATCATCTGATCGAGGCCACCGACGAATTCCGGGATCGGCGATGAGCGGCGCAGCCGGTCCCGCCGTCGTCGCCGCGCTCGGTGAGGACGTGGACCGGCTGCTGTCGGCGGAACCGAAGGTCCGTGCCGACGAACCGGATTCGGTGCACCAGATGCGGGTCGCCACCCGCCGGCTGCGGTCGGTGCTGCGGTCGTATCGGAAGGTGTTCCACCGCGGCGAGATCGATGCCATCCGCGACGAATTGCGGTGGCTGGCAGGGCTGCTCGGCATCGCCCGCGACGCCGAGGTGCGCGCCGACCGCTTCGCCGCGCTGCTGGACGAATATCCCGACGTGCAGCGGCATCTCGGGCGGCGGCTGGTGAGCGCGGAGCGCGCGGCCTACACCGACGCCCACCGAACCGTGCTGCGGGAACTCGACGGTGAGCGCTACGACCTGCTGCGCGCGCGAGTGGTCGGCCTGCGCACCCATCCGCCGCTGCGCCGCAAACGCGCCCGTCGCGATGCCGACCGCGTGTTCACGGCCGCGGTGCGCGCGGACCTGCGCCGGCTGAAAGACCGGGTCGACGCGGAACGAGCCGTCGAGGACACCGATCGGGTCGAAGCGCTGCACGATATCCGCAAGGCCGCCAAGCGTTTACGCTACAGCGCCGAAGCCGCCACCGATATCCTCAACGGCCCCGCCGAGGACCTGGCCCGGCGCGCGAAGAAGGTCCAGGGCGTCCTGGGCGACCACCGCGACGCCATCGAGGCGCTTGCCACCATCACCGCCCGCGCCGAAATCGTGCGCGGCCGCGGCGACGATACGACCCCCTACGAGTTGCTGTGCGCCGCCGAGGTCGAAGCCGCGCGCACCGCCCTCGACCAGTACCCGTCCCTCGTCGAATTCCTGAACTACGACTACCTGTCCTGATCGGGCTTGACCTTCACGTATACGTCAACCCCTACGGTCGCCCCATGACCTCCACAACCGCGACCACCCGCTCGATCCACCTGGCCGCTCGCCCGGCCGGGTTCCCCGAACTCACCGATTTCCGCGTGGTCGAGCATCCGATGCCGTCCGCTGAGGCCGGCCGGCTGCTGATCCGAAATCTCTTCATGTCGATAGACCCCGGCAGCCTCATGCGAATCGGCGCCTATCCCGGAATCCCGATGCCGCCGTTCGCGATCGGTGAGGTGCTGTCCGGCGACGCGATCGGCGAGGTGATCGAATCCGGCGATCCGACCGTTCCGGAGGGCGCGCTGGTCCTGCACCGGCTCGGCTGGCGCGAACACGCCCTCGCCGACGCGCGGACAGTACGCATGGTGGATCCGGATGCCTACCCCTCGCCGTCCGGATATCTGGGTTTCGGTCTGGTCGCCTACGTCGGTCTGACCGTGGTCGCCGGCCTGAGCGCCGGCGATACCGTCTTCGTCTCCAGCGCCGCCGGTGCGACCGGGAGCCTGGCCGGGCAGATCGCGCGACTGCTCGGCGCCGGTCGCGTCGTCGGCAGCGTCGGCTCAGCGCGCAAGGCCGCCTACATCGTCGACGAACTCGGCTACGACGCCGCCGTCGACTACCACGACGAACCCTTCGTCGATCGGCTTCGAGCCGCGGCGCCCGGGGGCGTGGACGTGTATTTCGACAATGTCGGCGGAACCCAATTGCGTGCGGCGATCGAGGTGATGAATGTCGGCGGACGCATCGCGCTCTGCGGAGCTCTGGCCAGGCAGCGCGCGGGCGGCGAGCCGGATGCGGGACCGGGTGATCTGCTGGCGGTGATCGGCAAGCGATTGACGTTGCGCGGATTCACCACGCTCGATCACCTGGATCTGGCCCCGGAATTCGGCCGGAAGCTGCGGGAATGGACGGCGGCGGGAGATATCGTACGCGTCGAAACCGTCGTCGAAGGCCTCGAGAACGCGCCGCGCGCTCTACTGGATGCGGTGCGGGGGCGCTACACCGGGAAGGTTGTGGTGCGGCTGGCGCGTTGAGCACGAGGGTGAGACGGCGGAGAGGATACGCGGCATGTTGATCGGCGAACTGGCGGCCCGCACCGGAGTCACTACTCGGGCGCTGCGCTTCTACGAGGAACAGGGACTACTCACCTCCGGGCGCACCGCCGCGGGATACCGGGAATACGAGGAGGAGGCGGTGGCCCGGGTACGGAACATACGGGAATTGCTTCAACTCGGATTCACCGTCGAGGACGTGCGCGCCTTCGCTCCCTATCTGGACCGGGAGCTTCCCGACGTCTTTCCCTACGAGCCACGCTGCGCCTCGGGATATGCAGTGGTCGGACCGCCACGGGTGGCGGAGCTGAACGAGCGCATCGCCCGGCTGACACGCCTTCGGGATCAGTTGGTGAGCCGGATGCCGTGGCTCGATCCGGAGCACGTTTCCGGCCACCAACGGGTCAGTCCGCCGGGAAGCTGAAACCGACCACGCGTTTATCCGGGTTCGCGATGTCCAGGCGCACTCGCACCCGCCGGCCTTCGGGCGGTGCCCCGGCGCATTTGCCGAGTACCGGCGGATCGGCGACGAAGATCTCGGCGGATCGGTTGCCGTTGCCCTCGCGGATGACCACCGCCTCGAACACGTCGCCCAGACGTGATGCGAGCACGGTGGATTCGGTGAGGTCGATGCACGCGCGTTCGAGTTTGCCGCCCACCGCGTCACTGCGCCGCATCGCGTCGGCGGCGGCGCCGAGCCCGTCGCGAACCCACTGCGGCACCGGGGTGCCCGCGCAGCGAGCCAGGCAGATTTCGGTGGCGTAGCGGTCGGCGAGGCGGCGCAGCGGCGCCGTCACGTGTGCGTAGGCGGCGCCGATGCCACTGTGCTGCAACACATCCGGCGCTTGACCGTCGAGCACGGTGTAGGACGCGCCGCGCAGGAGGCTGGTCGCCTCCGAGTTCAGCACCAGCGCGGCGGGGGTGTTGGGATCGAGGCCGGCCAGCATCCGCCCCACCGGCATACCCGCCGGCCAGCGCACCCCGAGCGCGGCGGCGGTGCGGCGCATCGACGCGATCGCCGAGGCCGGTGGCGCAGGCATCGTGCGCAGCAATCCGATACGGGCGTCGGAATCGTTGTCGGCCAACATGATTCGGGCCGCGCAGATGCCGGTGAGCAGCGAGACCTGTTCGTTCCAGTCGTCGGCGGCGGTGCGCGGCTCGACCGCCAGCTGCCAGTGTTCGGTGTCGTGGTCGCGTCCGTCGGGAATCACCGATTGCGCGGGCAGCCGCAGTTCGATCGCGCCGCGCGCCAGCCCGGCCTCGATCCGCAGGCGGCCGAATTCCGGCAGTGCGGCGATCGAGGGATGCAAGCGACCGGCGTCGGCGTCGGCCTGGACGCCGGGATAGTCGAGGCGGGCGCGGGAGCGAACCAGGGCGCGCCGCACCGAGAAGCGTCGCGGCTCGGCCTTGTCGTCGCAGTCGATGGTCCAGAGCGCGGCGGGACGAACGGCGCCGGGCAGCAGACTCGCCGACCCTTCCGAGAGCACCGGCGGATGCAGCGGCACGGTGCCGTCGGGCAGATAGAAGCTTTGGCCCCGGGCGAGGGATTCCCGCGCGAGCGCCCCGTCGGGCGCGACCACCGCGCCCACATCGGCGATGGCGTAGTGCAGCAGGAATCCGGTCGGGGTGCGTTCGAGATGCAGCGCCTGGTCGAGATCCATGGCGCCGGGTGGGTCGATCGTCACGAACGGGATGTCGGTGCGATCGGCCCGGACGCCCGCGAACGCATCGGCTGCGTCGCGGGCCTCCGAGACCGCCTCGGACGGATATTCCGAGGCGAGTCCGAATTCGGATCGCACGACACCGAAATTCACCGGTGCCGAGACGATCCTGGGATGCAGTTCCACGCGGGGCGCTGAACCTTACTTGAGCGCCAGCATGGTGCCGTTCAGCTGATCGAACGGGCCGTACACGGTGAAGACGACGCGGCCGTCGGGGTACTGCGACGACAGGGTCGCCGCGGCATCGAGAGCCTGGCCGAACGAGGCGGCCGACGGGTGCGGCAGCACCGCGATCGACTGGCCGAAATGGGTCTGGTGGACCCACTGGGTGTCACCGGGGCTGAGGTCCACCTGGACGCCACCCGGCAGCGGAGTGACCGCGACCGCGGACGCCGATCCCGCGCCCAACACCGCCACACCCGACGCAGCTGCGGCGATCAATGCACCGGCCGCCAACTTGCGAACTACTCGCATATATACAGAACCTGCTTTCCGACACTCGTAGCACCCATAGCCGCTACCACCCCCGGCAACGACACTTCCAACGGCCAACACTGTATGACGTCGGTCACGGTTCCGGCCACTCCGGGGCGGTTCGTCGCGCGGGACACGCCGGGACCAGCCGATTCGCCCGCATTTGCCGAGAATGCGCCCGCCGTCCGGACCGGGCGGCGACCGGGGCGCGGACCGCGCGAAGCTCCGGTGCCTGCGATTTCGCGATCGGCCACCACGACGGCGGCCACACGGTTGCGGTGCGTGCAACGGGGGTCGACGGATCGTTGCGAGCGCGAACACCGACAGCCCGCGAACCGGATCATTCCGGAAAGAAATATCAAATCATTCAGAGCGAACGGATATCACTCCGAGGAGTCGGACCTACGTCCAGATGACGCTACCGTACGCCGAATCCCCCCGTCGAGTCCGTTTTCCGCTGGGCCTGCGACCGTCCGAGCGCGCTGTTACTGTTGCCGATGGTGACAGGCCACGGCGTACCCACGGATTCGGGGGTCCGTGCAGTAACGAGAGTGCGCCGCGCGGCGAGAGTCGTCGAGTAATAGTTCCTCGAGTACAAGGAGTTCCACACCGCATGTCGTCCATCGTCTTCGACTACCTGCTGCCTCTCGTCGGTCCGGAGCAGGCGGCCTACTGGGCCCAGATTCTGGTGATCAACCCCGCCGGCTGATCACCGCGCGACCGCACCCGGTGCCGGCGGTTCGCCGCGGGCACCGCATGCGGTCGCAAGGCCCGGCTTCGACGACGATCCGACACAGGAGGCCTCCACCATGACCACCGATCACGTCTGGTTCATCACCGGCACCAGCAGCGGCTTCGGCCGCGCGATCGCGGAGGCGGTGCTGGCCGACGGCGGCAGCGTGGTCGCCACCGCGCGCAAAACCGAATCCCTTGCCGAACTTCGAGATCGTGCTCCGGAGCGGGTGCTCGTCGCGCAGCTGGACGTCACCGACCCGGCGTCGATCACCGCGGCGGTCGAGGAGGCGCGAGTTCGGTTCGGCCGCATCGACGTTCTGGTCAACAACGCCGGTTACGGACTGCGCGGCGCGCTCGAGGAATGCGACGACGAGCAACTGCGCGCACTGATGGAAACCAATGTCTGGGGCCTGATCTCGGTCACGAAGGCGGTACTGCCGCTCATGCGGGCCCAGCGCAGCGGGCATATCGTGCAGCTGTCCTCGGTCGGCGGCGTGCGCGCCCGTCTCGGTGGAACCCCTTACGCACTCAGCAAATTCGCGGTCGAGGGACTCTCGGAGGGATTGTCGTACGAGGTCGCGCCGTTCGGCATCAAGGTCACCATCGTGGAGCCGGGACCGTTCCGCACCGACTTCGCCGGGCGATCCATCCAGTGGGCCGAATCGATGCCCGAATACGCACCGGTCTTCGCCGAGGAACGCGAACGCTTTCACGCCCAGGACGGCGCCCAGCCCGGCGATCCGGCCCGCGCCGCCGCGGCCGTGCTGCGCGCGGTCGCCATGGACGAGCCGCCCTTGCGGCTGCCGCTCGGCCCCGAGGCATTCGCCGGCATCCGCGCCACCCTGACTCAGCGCCTCGCTGATCTGGACGAACTCGAACCCTGGGCCGCCGACACCGGCTTCCGCTGACCACTCCCCTCGCCTCGACCGCCGGAGGACCCGACATGCTGTCCGCGGAAGACCACTTCGCGATCACCGATCTGATCAATCTGCACGGCCACCTGACCGACAACGGCGATTTCGACGGCTGGCCCGCCCTGTTCGCCGAGGACGTCGTCTACGACGTCAGCGCCATGGGCGGCGGCGTCCTGGTCGGAATCCCCGCCTGCCGCGACGCCGCGCTGGCGATGGGCGACAACAACCCCGTCGCCCACCACGTCACGAACATCGTCATCAACGAGGTCGCCGACGGCACCGTCCGCGCCCTGTCCAAGGGTTTCGGCGTCATGACCGACGGTACGGTCGGCAGCGCCACCTACGAGGACACCATCCAGCGCATCGGCGCCGGCTGGAAGATCACCCACCGCATCGTGCGCCCGCGGCGGAAACCGCTGCACCCCTGATCCGGCGCCCTTCCGCTGATCACGGAACATGCCAATATTGCTCCGAAGTTGCCGGCGAGGGCGATCATGGAGGCATGAACGCGGAACCACTACCGCACACCCCCGCCCTGCGACGAATGCTGGACGATGCCTCGGCGATCGCGCGCCGGGCGGGCCATACCGCCCTCGGCACCGAACACCTCGTCCTGGCCGGCCTGCAGGACCCGAATTCCACTGTCGCCCAAGCCTTTCACCGTGCGGGCGCCAATCTGGCGGCGATCTCGGACGCCTTGCACGAAACCCTGCGCAACGGGCCGTACCCGAACCCGACCGACCATCCGGACAACGGCGAGGGCTGCGCGCGCTAGCCGGGCGCGGTCGGTCAGCGCAGTGAGGTTTCGTCGCCGGCCGTGAACTCGGTGACCCGCGCTTCCCGGATCATCGCACCCTGCTCGTCGGACACGCCCGCGCCGCGGAAAGCATCCAGCGCCGCGCGGTCGCTCCACCGTTCCAGAATGTTGATGCGGCCGGTATCGATCAGGTCGGCCAACAACGCGAAATCGAGGCATCCGGGAGTCTTCCGAGCCGCGCTCACCACCTCGACGCAGGTCGCCAGACAACGATCCCGATCGGCCGGGTCCACCCGCAGGTAGCCGGTGACGATGATCTGCCGAGGCGTGGCATCCATGCGGCCAGGGTCTCATGCCGCGAACCCCGAAGGGGACGAGTCGGTCTGTAAGCCGGATCCTGTTCCCGATTCGCACCGGGAGGCGACCATCCATCTGGGTGCACCGTCACCGGGCACCTCGAGCAGTCAACCCGCAGGCTCGGGCGAGCAGCCCTCGGGCACCTGCGCAGCCGCACTCGCGAGAATGCGGCCTTCGACCTTGCTCCGGGCGGGGTTTACCGAGCCGCCCCGGTCACCCGGGGCGCTGGTGCGCTCTTACCGCACCGTTTCACCCTTACCGGCGTACCTCCGGAGAGACCGCCGGCGGTCTGTTTTCTGTGGCACTGTCCCGCGGGTCACCCCGGGTTGCCGTTAACAACCGCCCTGCTCTGTGGAGTCCGGACTTTCCTCGGCGACGGGCGGCGGCACAACCGTGCCCGTTCCCGTCGACGCGGTCGCCCGACCGACTCGTCGCGCACCATTGTGCCGTGCGAGCGGCGCCGAGCGCACATCGGGCCGCCACCGGCATCCGGGCTCGGCCGGGAATCGGGGCCGCGGCGGTCGCGCGGCGCGCCCTGGGACGGGCGTGGCGCGGTACCGGAGGTTACGCATACAGTGAAGCCGCATTCGCCGTGGAACGCGTCCCCACAGCGAACCGACGGCACAGAAGGGCAGCGCACATGGGGTTCGGCGACTTCCAGAACGAGATCTACTTCCAGGGGCTGCGCGGTGTCGTACCGGAGTACCCGGTCGCGTTCGCCGAACTCGAACAGCGCGCGCAGGCCGCCATGCCGCCCTCGATCTGGTCGTATGTGGCCGGCGGCGCGGGCGACGAGCGCACCCAGCGCGCCAACGTCACCGCCTTCGACCGCTGGGGGCTCATCCCCCGCATGTTCGTCGGCGCGAAGGAGCGCGACCTGTCGGTCGATCTGTTCGGAATGACGCTTCCCACACCGCTTTTCATGGCTCCTGTCGGCGTGATCGGCCTCTGCGCCCAGGACGGCCACGGCGATCTGGCGACCGCCCGCGCCGCCGCCCGCACCGGCGTGCCGATGGTCGCCTCGACCCTCACCGTCGATCCGCTCGAGGATGTCGCCGCCGAATTCGGTGACACCCCGGGCTTTTTCCAGCTCTACACCCCCACCGACCGCGATCTCGCGGCCAGCCTGGTGCACCGCGCGGAGCAGGCCGGGTACAAGGGCATCGTCGTCACCCTCGACACCTGGATCACCGGCTGGCGGCCGCGCGACCTGTCCACCGGAAACTTCCCGCAGCTGCGCGGACACTGCCTCGCCAACTACTTCACCGATCCGGTCTTCCGCTCCGGTCTGCAGCGCTCACCGGAGGAGGATCCGATGAGTGCGGTGCTGCGGTGGGTGCAACTGTTCGGCAACCCGCTGCGCTGGGAGGATCTGGCCTGGCTGCGCTCCCTCACGGAGCTGCCTTTGATCGTCAAGGGAATCTGCCATCCCGACGATGTGCGCCGGGCCCGCGACGGTGGCGTGGACGGCATCTACTGCTCGAATCACGGTGGGCGCCAGGCCAATGGCGGACTGCCCGCGCTCGACATGTTGCCCGAGGTCGTCGCCGCGGCCGAGGGTCTGCCGGTGCTGTTCGACTCCGGAATTCGCAGCGGCGCAGACGTCGTCAAGGCGCTCGCGCTCGGCGCCACGGCGGTCGGAGTGGGCCGGCCCTACGCCTACGGCCTGGCGCTCGGCGGGGTGGACGGAATCGTGCACGTCCTGCGCAGTCTGCTGGCGGAAGCGGACCTGATCATGGCGGTCGACGGCTATCCGGCACTGAAGGATCTGACTCGCGAATGTTTGCGTTCCGTGCACCCGTAATCGTGCCCTGAGCGGGGATCCACGTCTGCGGCCGGGCACGCGACCCAGTACGGTATTCGCCCATGGAGCGTGTCGAGGTGGGGTTCGGTTCGGGAAGCGAACAGTGTGCAGCGTGGCTCTATCTTCCGGACGGCCCGCCCAAACCGCGTCCGCTGGTCATCATGGGGCACGGGCTGGGCGCGAACCGGGAAATGGGTCTGGATCGCTACGCACGCCGGTTCGCCGCGGCCGGAATGGGCGTGCTGGTCTTCGACTACCGGCATTTCGGGGCCAGCGGTGGTGAACCGCGCCAGCTGATCAACATCGCCCGCCAGCGCGACGACTGGCGCGCCGCGATCGCCTTCGCGCGCACCCTCAAGGGCTTCGACGCGACCCGAATCGCGTTGTGGGGCAGCTCCTTCGGCGGCGGGCACGTGCTGTCCATCGCCCACGAGGACGACTATCTGGCCGCAGTCGTGGCACAGTGCCCGTTCACCAGCGGCTGGTCCTCGGCGATGACGAAGGGGCCGATCAGCCTCACCAAGACCGGCACCCTCGCGCTCATCGACATCCTGGTGGGCCCGATCCGCCGCAAGCCGGTGGGGGTGCGACTGGCCGGGCGCAAGCGTTCGGCGGCGTTGATGAGCGCCTCCGACGTGCCCGA
Source organism: Nocardia sp. NRRL WC-3656 (assembly GCF_000720265.1). NCBI lineage: Bacteria > Bacillati > Actinomycetota > Actinomycetes > Mycobacteriales > Nocardiaceae > Nocardia > Nocardia sp. NRRL WC-3656. The sequence continues at coordinate 125,276 of NZ_JOJF01000009.1, forward strand.
GGGTTTCGGCCGCCTCGCTGAGGAGAGCGCGCAGTACCAGCCGAAAGTCGCTGCCCGCGTGGGTATGTCGGTGCTGTTCGATTCACCGTGGCGGCGTACCAAGGGCATCAAGGTACCGGTGCTGTACGCGGTGTGCGACAACGATTCGGTGGCGCCGGTGGGTCCGACGCTCAAGGCCGCCGAACGCACCAAACACGGCATCGTGAAGCGATATCCGATCGGGCACTTCGACATCTACTTCGACGACTGGTTCGAGAAGGCCGTCTACGACCAGACCGAGTTCCTGGTGTCGGTCCTGCGTCCCTGACCGCCGCCGACCGGCGTTCAGAGATACGAGGTGTCGTTGATCAACCGCACCGACGATCCGCCGTCGGGATAGAACTCGGCGATCGACAGCGACGCCAGATCCAGATGCAGCCGATACAACAGCGACGGGCCGACTTCCAGGGCCAATTGCAGCAGCGTCTTGATCGGCGTCACGTGGCTGACCACGGCGACGTTCTGTCCCGGATACAGCGCGAGCAGATCGCGACGCACCGCCTCGACGCGTTCGCGCACCTGGGCGAAGCTCTCGCCGCCCGGGGCGGGCAGCGACGGATCACCGAGCCAGCGCTGATGCAGGTCCGGATCCCGTTGTGCCGCTTCGGTGAACGTGAGGCCTTCCCATTCGCCGAAATCGGTTTCGGTCAGCGCGTCCAGAACCCGCACCGGGACGTCGAGGGCCTGGGCCGCGGCCTGCGCGGTTTCGCGGGCCCGGCCCAGCGGCGAGGTGACGACCGCGGCGATGTCCCCCTTCGCGGCGAGATATTTCGCGGCGCGGGCGGCCTGTTCCCGGCCGAGTGCGGTGAGGTCCGGATTACCGCGGCCGGAATACCGTCGCTCCACGGACAATTCGGTTTGGCCGTGACGCAGCAGCAACAGCCGGGTCGGCCGCCCGCGGGCGCCGGTCCAGCCCGGACCGGTTGTCGCCGGGGCCGTCTCCTGCACGACCGGGTCCTCGTGCGCGGCACGGGCGTCGGCCGCGTCGTCGATCCAGCTCGGCAGCTCCGCCTCGACGCCGCGCGCCGACACCGATTCCTGCGCAGCCGATTCCGGTTCGGCCACGCTGTCGATCACCGGGCGCTCGGTATCGGCTTCGCGCACCTCCGCGACCACCACCGCATCGTCCATGGCCTCGTTGGCGAGCCGATCGGCATGCGAATTCTGCTCGCGCGGAATCCATTGGAAGCCCACTCGATCGAAGCCCGCGACCAGCTGCCGGGCTCGTTCGGCGAGCGGAATCATGGCCGCGTGCTTGACCTTCCAGCGTCCCGACATCTGCTCGACGACGAGTTTGGAATCCATCCGCACCTCGGCGGTGCGCGCGCCCAGTTCCGCCGCGGCCGCCAAGCCCGCGATGAGACCGCGGTATTCGGCGACGTTGTTCGTGGTGACGCCGAGGTATTCGCGACGTTCGGCGAGGATCGTGGCGTGGTCGGAATCCCAGATCACCGCGCCGTAACCGGCCGGGCCCGGATTGCCTCGCGAACCGCCGTCGGCCTCCACGATCACGCTGCGTACCGTCATCGCGCGCCCGTCACAATCCGGATTGCTTGGTGCGCACCAGGATCGCACCACATTCGGGGCAGCGGACCACGACCTGCGGATCGGTCTTGGCGATCCGGGCGATCTCACCTCGGTCGAGTTCGATGCGGCAGGCGCCGCACCGGCGAGCCTGCAACAGCGCCGCGCCGACACCGTGCTGGGCGCGCTGCTTGTCGTAGATCGCGAGCAATTCGTCCGGGAATCCGGCGAGCAGCTGTTCACGGTCGGCGTCGCAACGCTGCGCGGCCACATCCAGGTCGGCGACCGCGTCGTCGCGCCGGCTCTGCGCGAGGGTCAGATCCTCCTCGGCGCGCGACAGGTTGGCGCCCGCGTGCTGGTGATCGGCCTCGGCCGCCTCGCGCCGCTCCATCACCTCGAGCAGTTCGTCCTCCAGCACCCCGCGCCGGCGTTCCAGGCTGCCCAGTTCGTGCTGCAACTCCGAGAGCTGCTTGGCGCCGACGTTGCCACCCTCGAGCATGCCGCGGTCGCGCGCCTCGCGTTTGCGCACGGCGTCGATCTCGCCCTCGAGTTTGCGAATGTCGCGGTCGAGATCGTCGAGCTGGATCTCGACCTTGACCGCCGCATCCTTGCGATCGGTGCGTTCGGCTTCCAGCCGCTGCACTTCCTGCTGTTCGGGCAGCACCTTGCGGCGATGCGCGATCCGCGTCAACTCGGCGTCGACGGCCGCGAGGTCGAGCAGTTTGGCCTGGATCGGTGGTTCGACATTCAACGCGGGACGTACTCCTCGACACTATGGACGGTTGCGGGGCGACGGGCAGCGGGTGCGCGACGCCGGTGCTCAACCGTACTCTGCCCGCGGCCGGTTTCGCCCCAACCCCGCACGGCCCGCCCGCGACCACCGGATACGCGGTCGAGACCTGCTGCCTGTGCCCCGGGCGCCGGTCCGCCGGCACACGAACAACTCGAGTGCGGCGCCGCCGCGACTGTGACACTCTGACCGGATGGCCGAACATCGCTATCGCGTGGATGTGGTGTGGACCGGCGCCACCACCGACTATCGCTCGTATTCGCGCAATCACGAGGTGCTCGCCGAAGGGCGGCCGCCCCTGCCGGGCTCGGCGGACCCGGTCGTCGGACGGGGCGACGCGACGCGCTGGAATCCCGAGCAGCTCCTGGTCGCCTCGCTCTCGGAATGCCACCTGCTCTGGTACCTGCATCTGTGCGTCGAGGCCGGAATCGTCGTGATCGACTATCTCGACGAGGCCGAAGGCGTGATGAACGACCAGCGCTTCGAACATGTCACCCTGCGACCCCGCGTCACCATCACCGATGCCGCTCGGGTCGAGCAGGCGCGCGCACTCCACACGGAGGCGCACAAGCGCTGCTTCATCGCCAACTCGGTCAATTTCCCCGTCGACCACGAGCCGGACATCCGGACGGAGTGAATTCGCGCCCGTCCACGGTCGCGGGAGAACGCCCGGGCCGACCTCGCGCCGCTCGTCCCTGTGCCGCCCGAAAGTGACACAGCCGGCCGGCTCGCCACCGAACCGACCCTGTGCGACCGTTGCTTACGTCAGTCGTCGGCGGCGCCGAGCGTCCACGGGTCGGTGCGGAGGGTACTGACCCGGGTTTGCACGCCCGGAAGCGCTTCCCGCACAACATTTTCCGCTTGGGCGCACCAGGGGAATTCGCTGGCCCAATGGGCGACGTCGACGAGTGCCGGACCGCCCGCGCGCAGATGTTCATCGGCGGGATGGTGGCGCAGGTCGGCGGTGACGTAGGCGTCGACGCCGAGCTTCGCGACCGTGCCGAGAAAGGAATCGCCCGCGCCACCACAGACCGCGACGGTGCGGATTTCCCGGTCGGGATCGCCGGCGGCCCGAACACCCCAGGCGGTACCGGGCAGGGCGGCGCGCACGCGAGCGGTGAAGGCGCGCAACGTTTCCGGTTCCGGCAGGGTGCCGATGCGTCCCAGACCTCGTCCCGACGGCAGGGCCGCGCGTTCGGTGACGTCGAAGGCCGGTTCCTCGTAGGGGTGGGCGGCACGCAGCGCGGCCAGCACCGCGGGGCGGGCCGACGGCGGCGCCACCACCTCGACGCGGTCCTCCTCGACGAACTCCAGGTCGCCGACCTGACCGATCGCCGGATTCGCCCCCGCCATCGGCCGGAACTGCCCGGTTCCCGGTACCCGCCAGCCGCATTCGCGATAGAACCCGGCGCCCCCCGCGCCTGCCTCGAACATCGCCGCCAGCACCGCATCGGTGTGGGCGCGCGGGATGAACACCACCCAGGTGTCCACCGGCGCCGCCGATTTCTGCTCCAGCGGCCCGGTCACCGTCAACCCGAGCATGTGGGCGAGGGCATCGGACACTCCGGGATCGGCCGAATCGGCATTGGTGTGCGCGGTGAACAGCGCACAGTCGTTGCGGATCAGCCGATGCAGCAGCGCGCCCTTCGGCGTACTCGCGGCCACGGTGTCGACGCCGCGCAGCAGCAGCGGATGGTGCACGACCAAAGCCTGTGCGCCCCAATCGATCGCCTCGTCGACGACGGCGGCGGTGGCGTCCACCGCGAACAGCACCCGAGATACCGAGGCAGCGGGATCACCGCACACCAGCCCCACCGAGTCCCAGGACTCCGCCAGCCGGGGCGGATACGCGTCGTCGAGGACTCGGATCAAGTCCTTCAGCGTCACAACAGAATTCGTCGCTGTCACCACCGCACCTCCACCGTTTCGCCGTTCCGGACATTATCCACTCCGATGCCGCCTACCGGGCCGGACCGCGCCGCGTGCCCCGAGCGCGAATCCTCACAGGCCGACGGCCTCGATCGCGGCGACCAAACGATCGACAGCGTCGCTGTCGCGGACCGCCAGGCGTAAGAATTCACCGTCGAGCCCCGGAAAGGTGTCACCCCGCCGGACACCGATATCTCTGTCCGCCAGATGTTTCCGCAGCAGCTCACCGTCGGGCACGCGGATCAGCAGGAAAGGACCCGCGGCCGGTTCGCGCACCTCGATGCCGAGGGCGCGCAGGCGGGGAATCATCGCCTCTCGCTCGGCCACGATCCGGATCGCGCTCGCCTCGGCTTCGGCGATCGCGTGCGCTTCGCAGGTCGCCGCGATCGCCTCGAGCTGCAACGTGCCGAGCGGCCAATGCGGGCGACCGTGGTTCAACCGGGTCAGCAATTCGGGCGGACCCAGCAGATATCCGCAGCGCAATCCGGCCAGCGCCCACGTCTTGGTGAGGCTGCGCAATACCAGAACGTCCGGATAAGACTGTCCCGCAAGTGTTTCCGGCTCACCGGGCACCGCATCGGCGAAGGCCTCGTCGACCACCACGAGGCGACCCGGCCGGCGCAGCGATTCGATCACCGCGCGAGGATGCAGCACCGAGGTCGGGTTGGTCGGATTGCCGAGGACCACCAGATCGGCATCCTCGGGGACCCGCGCCCCGGCCAGCTCGTAGGGCGGTGCCAGCACCACCCGGGTGACCGGAACATCGGCCTCGCGCAGAGCGAGTTCCGGTTCGGTGAACGACGGATGGATGACGGCCGCCAGCCGCGATGCCAGCCGCGGCACCAGCGCGAACCCCTCCGCGGCTCCGGCGAGCAGCAACACCTCCTCGGGCGCGCGGCCGTGCCGTGCCGCCACGATCGCGCGCACCGCTTCGGCCTCGGCCTCGGACGGGTACCGCCCCAGCTCGGGCAGTCGCGCGGCCAGCCGCCGCAGCAGCCACTCCGGTGGCGCCTCGCCCCGCACATTCACCGCGAAGTCGAGCATCCCCGGCAGCACATCGCGGTCCCCGTGATGCCGCAACGCCGAACGGTCGACCTGCACACCACCGAACCCAGCAGCGCCGAACCCAGCACCGCCGGACTCCGCATCGGTCGATCGGGCACCGCCGACTTCGGGACCTCCGGGCGCCCGCACGCCGCCGATGCCCCCGGCGGCGCCTACGGCGAAACCCGCACGCGTCGCATCCGCCTCGGCTGCTCCGCCCGGACGCGTATCGCTCGGGCGGCTCGGGCCTGCGTGCGACCGCGTGCCGGCGGTCGTGGGGGTGTCCTCGGGCACAGCCACCTACCCTACGTGGCCGCCGCCCGCACCGACCGGCCACAATGGGTGCGTGGGCGAGCTGCACGTGACCTTCATCTGCACCGGCAATATCTGCCGGTCGCCGATGGCCGAGAAGATCTTCGCCGCGCATCTGGAACGCGCCGGACTGGCCGATCGGGTGCGCGTGAGCAGCGCCGGCACCACCGCCTGGCACGTCGGCTCGGACGCCGACCCGCGAACCACCGCTCTGCTCACCCGCCACGGATATCCGATCGGGCACGTCGCGGCCATGATCGGCCCCGATCATCTCGACGCCGATCTGCTGGTCGCCCTGGATTCCAACCACGATCGCGAACTGACCCGGTTGCGGATCCCGGAAGCGCGCCGGCGACTGCTGCGCAGCTTCGATCCGGACGCCGACGATCACGACGTCCCCGACCCCTACTACGGCGACGACACCGATTTCGAACTCGTGCGCGAGCAGATCGAGGCAGCCGTTCCCGCGCTGCTGGCCTGGGTGCGCGAACAACTCGGCGAACCCGCGACGACCGGACCGCGGCAATGAACATCCTGCGCCGGCTCACCTTCCTCCTGCGGCCCAGCTGGGCGATTCTGGCGGTCGTCGTGGTCGCGTTCGCCTACCTGTGTTTCACCGTGCTCGCGCCCTGGCAGCTGGGCAAGAACACCTCGACGTCCCATCGCAACAACCTGATCGCGGCCTCGGTCAACGCCGACCCGGTCCCGGCGAAGAACCTGCTGAACACGGGCGAGGGCACGCCACCGGCCGGGACGAATCCGGCCGACACCGAATGGCGGCGGGTGGTCGCGACCGGTAGCTATGTGCCGAATTCGATGGTGGTCGAGCGATTGCAGCGGCTCAACGATCAGCCCGCCTACGGAGTGCTGGCGGCCTTCCGGCTCGACGACGGCCGGGTCGTGCTCGTCGATCGCGGCCTGATCGCGGCGGTGAACGGTTCGGATCTGCCGGTGATCGCGGAGCCGCCCTCGGGTACCCAGCACATCGAGGGACGGGTCCGGAAATCCGAGGGCGCCGTCCCCGGCAAGGATCCGATGGTCCGTGACGGCCTCCGCCAGGTGTACTCGGTCGACACCGCTCAGCTCTCCACGGTTCTGCGCACGCCGCTGACCGGCTTCGCCACCGGTGAGCACGGCGGCTATCTGCAATTGGACGCCGGCCAGCCCGGCGCCTTCACCCCCGAGTCACTCCCCCAGCTCGACGCGGGCCCGTATCTCTCGTACGGGCTGCAGTGGATCGCGTTCGGTGTGATGGCCCCGCTCGGTCTCGGCTACTTCGTCTATGCCGAAATCCGCGAACGCCGCCGCGACCGTGCCGCTGCCGAGGCGGCGACGGCCACCCCGAGTGAGCAGGTCCCGGCCATGAGCACCGCCGGATCACCCGCTGCCGAATCAGCCGAAGGCACGAGCACCGCTGCGGCCTCCGCCCTATCGGACCCGGCTCCGAAGGCCCAGCCCGAGACCACCTCCACACCGGACGAGCCACCGGCCCCCGCGAAACCACGCACCACCGCGGACCGCCTCGCCGACCGCTACGGCAACGCCCGCAGCTGACCGGATCCCGCAGAATCGGCCCGCTTCACAACTGGCTCGATCGACCTATTTGGCTATAGATTAATATAGCTAGATTTCGATACGAGCGGAGAACGGGATGAACGCCATCCGGCAGGCCTACGACACCGTGCAGCGATCGTGGACTCGGCAGCAGTGGGATGCCTGGGCGGCGACCTGCGCCCCCGATTACGCATTCGACACCGGTACCGGCCTGCGACTGGATCTCGCGGGGACCTTGGATTGGAGCCGCGCCTGGTTCAGGGCCTTCCCGGATTACGCCGAGGACATTCGCGCGGTGCATCCGGCACCGAACTCGGCGGTCGCCGAATTGGTCGGCCGCGCAACCTCGGTGGACGACTTCGTCGTCGCCGGTGCGACATTGCTGCCGGCGGCCGGCCGGCGGTTCGAGATCGCCTACGCCAAGGTTCTGGTCTTCGACACCGACTTCAGGGTGGTCGAGGACCGGCAATACCTGGACACCGCCGCTCTACTCCGGCAACTCGGCGCGAGCTGATCGGCGGCGCCCGAGCGCGTACGCGGTCACGGCCGCCACCACCGCGGCCGCCGGCTGCACTCCGTTCGACAACCGCACCGCCCGGCGCAGATCGGGTACCCGCGGCGTCCGCCCGTCGCCCAGCACCGGCCGCATCTCGGTCCCGTGGCGATACTCGGTCCGACCGCCCAGCGCGACGCCCAGCGCTCCGGCCATCGTGGCCTCGGCGACGCCCGCATTGGGGCTCGGATGCGCCCCGGCGTCGCGGCGCCACGCGCGCCACGCATCGCCGGGCCGACCGCCCACCAGCGGCGCGAGCATCACGGTGAGGACCCCGCTCACCCGCGCGGGCAGCAGATTCGCGAGATCGTCGACGCGCGCGGCGGCCCAGCCGAAGTTGGTGTAGCGCTCGTTGCGATAGCCGATCATCGCGTCGAGCGTGTTGATCGCGCGGTAGCCGAGCAGCCCCGGTACCCCCGCGACCGCACCCCACACCAGCGGCGCGACGGTGGCGTCGGAGGTGTTCTCGGCAATGGATTCGACTGCGGCACGGGCCAATCCGTCGGCGTCGAGCGCTTCGGGATCGCGTCCGCACAGCGAGGGCAGCACCTCCCGCGCACCGGTCAACTCCCCCGCCTCCAGCCGATCCGCCATCTCGCGTCCGGTCCGGGCGAGCGTGGTGCCGCCGAGCGCGATCCACGTGCCGACCGCGGTGATCACGATGGTGCCGAGCCCCGCGTGACGACCGGGGCGCCCCTGCACCACCGCCGTGGGGGCACCGGCGCACCCGCCTCGCCTGCCCCCGGCCACGCCGCCGCGCCGATTCCGCCGTGCCGACACCGCCACGCCGCGCCCATCTCCCGACGGCCGGGCAGCGATCTCCGCGCCCGCACTCAGGGCGACGACCCCACCCACCAACACAATCTCGTGCACGACCCCGGCGGCACGCGCATCGCGATATCCGGCCGATTCCACCGCGGCGGCCGCCGTCCCGAACAGCGCCACCGGATGTCCTCGCCGCGGATCACCGAAAATCCGATCCACCGCGAATCCGATCAGCAGTCCCGCGGCCCGCGCCGTTCCATATCGCACCGGGCGAGACTATCGGCCCCCTCCGGCACCCCGATGTCACACTCGGCCCGGCGGCATCGTCACCATGAGGAGGCACCCGCGCGGCGGGCGCGCGCGGCGAGACGAGGATGGCAGCTGTGACGACCGGACACGACGATATCGACCAGACCGAACTGGCACGCCGGTTCGAGGAGCATCGCCAGTATCTGCGCCGCGTGGCCTACAGCACGCTGGGCAGCCTCAGCGATGCCGACGACGTCGTGCAGGAGGCGTGGCTGCGGCTGCAACGCTGGTACGAAACCCGTTCTCCCGGTGAGCGAATCGACAATCTGCGCGCCTGGCTGACCACCGTCACCGGCCGCCTCGCGCTGGATCAGCTGGGTTCGGCCGGGCGCGCCGCGAGCAATACGTCGGCGAGTGGCTGCCGGAGCCGGAGGTCACCAGCTGGGACGACCCGGCCGACCGCATCTCGCAGGACGAGCGCGTCACCACCGCCCTGCTGGTGGTCCTCGAATCGCTCTCGCCCGCCGAACGCACCGCCTTCGTGCTGCAGGACATCTTCGGCATGACCGGTCCCGAGGTCGCCGACGTGGTGGGCCGCACCCCCGCCGCCGTCCGCCAGCTCGCCTCCCGCGCCCGCAAGCACGTCGAGGACGGCACCCCGCGCTTCCCGGCCTCCCGCGACGAACACGAGAAGGTGGTTTCGGCCTTCTCCGCGGCCTGGCGGTCGGGCGATCTGAGCGGCCTGCTCGGTGTGCTCGACGAGAACGTCACCCTGACCGCCGACGGTGGCGGCCGTGTGCCCGCGATCCGGCAGCCGGTGCAGGGCGCCGAGCTGGTGGCCAAGCTGTACTTCGGCTGGTACCGCGCCGGAACCGGGGCTTGGGCGCGCATGGTTCAGGTCAACGGTCTGCCGGGCCTCATGGTCTTCGACGGCAACCATCTGGGGATCATGGCCTTCACCGTCGAACAGGACCGCATCACCTCGATCGCGATCGTCCGCAATCCGGAGAAGCTGCACGATCTGCCCGAGGGCGAACCGGATTGGACGATGTGAGAGTTCGCGCGGCGCGGCCCGTCACCGGCACGCCTGCCACCCCGCCCCGTGGCCGACCCCGAGCAAGCCGTGCGCCCGGGCCACCTCCGGTGAGTAGAGCTGTCCCGCATCGGCATTGAGCCCGGCCTCGAGGCCCGGGTCGGCACGGCAGGCGGCCCGCCAGCCGAGATCGGCGATGGTTCGCACATACGGCAGGGTGGCGTTGGTCAACGCGACGGTGGCGGTGTGCGGGACCGCGCCGGGCATATTCGCGACACAGTAGAACAGCGAATTCGCCACGGGGAAGGTCGGTTCGGCGTGCGTGGTGGGATGGGAGCTCTGGAAACAACCGCCCTGATCGATGGCGATATCGACCAGCACCGTCCCCGGCCGCATCCGCTCCACCAGGGTATCCGGGACCAGTTGCGGCGCTCGCGCTCCCGGCACCAGCACCGAACCGATCACCAGATCCGCGGCGACGACCGCCCGGTCGATGTCGGCCGCGTTCGAGGCGAGAGGAGTGACCCGCCCGGCGAATCGGATGTCGAGTTCACGCAATCGCACCGGATTGGTGTCGAGCACGATCACCCGCGCACCCATCCCGACCGCGACCGTCGCCGCACTCGTTCCGGCCACCCCGCCGCCGATCACCACCACTTCCGCCGGCCGCACCCCCGGCACGCCGCCCAGCAACACTCCGGCGCCACCTTCGGGCGCCATCAGGTGGTAGGCGCCGACCTGGGGTGCAAGTTTGCCGGCGATCTCGCTCATCGGCGTCAGCAGCGGCAATGATCCGTCGGGTCCACGCACGGTTTCGTAGGCGATCGCGGTGATGCCGGAGGCCAGCACGGCGTCGGTGCACTCCCGGGAGGCCGCCAGGTGCAGAAAGGTGAACAGCACCTGCCCGGCGTGCATGCACGAATATTCGGGTGCGATCGGCTCTTTCACCTTCAACACCAGTTCCGCCTCGTCCCACACCGCGTCGGCGCTCGCGGCGATGTGCGCGCCGGCGGCCACGTAATCGGCGTCGGTGAATCCGGACCCGAGTCCGGCGCCGGATTCGATCAGCACCCGATGACCGTGCCGGGTGAGTTCGACGGCGCCGGCCGGGGCGAGGGCGACCCGGCTCTCCTGCGGTTTGATCTCGCGCGGAACCCCGATTCTCATACCGCCATCGTGGCCCTGATCCGGGCGCGGTGCCATGATCAAGTCGCGGCGATTCACCGAACCGCAACCAATCGGCAATCGATCCGCGTTCGGCAGCCCGGCATCGGCGTCACACGGTGATCGACTCGCCCAGCGGCGGGATCCGCAGCTGCTTCTCGCGCCCGCCGTAGCCGAAGGTGCGCCGAAGGTGATCGAGTGTCTCGGTGAAGTGCGCCCAGCCCTCGGCGTGTACCGGCACCACGACCGCCTCGCCGAGCACCTGCGCCGCGGCCAGTGCCGTGCGCGCATTGAGCGTGACGTCGCTGTCCTCGAACCGGCCCACGTTCGCGGCGCCGACGTTGAGCAGGGCGATGTCGATGCGGCCGAATTTCGCCACGATGCGCTCGACGTAGTCGACGGAGGCGTTGTCACCGGAGATGTAGACCGTCGGCAGGTCCTCGGCCTGCAGGACGAAGCCGGTGACCGTGCCGCTCAGCGCCTCGGCGCCCTCCGGCCCGTGCAGCGCCGGTACCGCGGTGACGGTGACGGCGCCGATGCGCACCGACTCCCACACCGTCAGTCCCCGAACGCCTTCCAGGCGCCCGGCCGCTTCCGGCGTGGACAACACCGTCTCGACGCCGGCCATGACGTCGCGGCCCGCCGGATCGAGGTTGTCGGGATGCTGATCGTGCGACAGCAGCACCACGTCCACCGGGCCCACGCGATCCGCGGCGACCGCCGGTCCGGTCAATTTGTGCAGGGTGAGCGCGCCGGCGGAGTAGTCGCCGGGTTCGTCGAAGGTCGGATCGGTCAGCCAGATCAGCCCGCCGTAGTTCAGCCGGACGGTGGGGCCGCCGATGTGCAGGAGTTCGACCGTGGTGGAGAGCGTGTTCGTCATGAGCAACAGCTTGTCCCGATCCGGCACGCTCGAACAGTGGCCCGCAGGCCACGCTTCGATAAGATCGGGCCATGCATGTGGTCGCGGTGGTCGCCTTCGACGGAATCAGCCCGTTTCACCTGTCCGTCCCAGGGACGGTGTTCGGCCGCATCGGCACCAGCGTGCAGGACAGCGCGCCCTACCGGGTACTCACCTGCGCGGAAGTTCCCGGAATCCTTGGCACGCCCGGCGATTTCGACCTCGTCGTACGCCACGGCCCCGAGGCGATCGACCGCGCGGAGACCGTGGTGATTCCCAGCTGGAACCCGGAACTTCCCGTGCCCGAGGTCATTTCGTCGGCCCTGTGGCGCGCGCACGAACGCGGCGCCCGCATCGTCGGACTGTGCCGGGGCTCCTGGGTGGTCGCCGCCACCGGCTTGGCGGACGGGCGCGAAGTCACCACGCACTGGGGTCTGGCCCCGGCTCTGGCCCGCGCGTTTCCCGCGGTGACCGTGCGCGCGGATCGGCTGTGGACCGACCTCGGCGATGTGGTGACCTCCGCGGGAGTGGCTGCGGCACTGGACTGTTGCCTGCACCTGGTGCGCGCCGATCACGGCGCCCGCGCCGCGACGGAACTCGCGCGCACGCTGGTGCTGGCCCCCTACCGCGCCGGGTCGCAGGCGCAGTACATACCGCTCGCGATACCCGACGCCACCGACGACGACCCCATCGAACACGCGATGGTCTGGGCGCGAACACATGTGGACCAGCCCATCGATCTGGACGGCTGGGCCCGCACGGCGCTGATGTCGCGGCGCACCTTCACCCGCCGCTTCCGCGAACGCACCGGATGCAGCCCGCAGCGCTGGCTGCTCGACCAGCGCATCGACCGCGCCCGGCTACTGCTGGAATCCACCGACGACACGATGGACCGCATCGCCGCCGAGACCGGCCTGGGCACGGCGATGAATCTGCGCCACCATTTCCATCGCACGCTCGGGCTGCCACCGGCCGCACATCGCGCCCAGTTCCGGGCCAGCTATGTTGACCTGCATGATGATCAAGCTGGGTGAGCACGAGCCGCAGATCGACGACACCGCGTGGGTGGCGCCGACGGCCACGGTGATCGGCCGGGTGCGGCTGGGTGAACAGGTCAGCATCTGGTACGGCGCGGTGATCCGCGGCGATCTGGAGGACATCAGCATCGGCGCCGGCACCAACATCCAGGACGGCTGCGTACTACACGCCGATCCGGGATACGAACTGCAGGTCGGCAGCGGAGTGTCGGTGGGCCACAACGCGATTCTGCACGGTTGCACGGTCGGCGACGACGTGCTGGTCGGCATGGGCGCGACCGTGCTCAACGGCGCGGTGATCGGCGAGGGCAGCCTCATCGCCGCCAACGCCCTGATTCCCGAGGGCATGAAAATTCCGCCCGGCTCCCTGGTCGCGGGCGTACCGGGCAAGGTGCGGCGCGAACTCGGCGATGCCGAACGCGATCACATCAAGCTCAACGCCGCAGTCTATGTGCACAATATGAGCACTCACCGCGACGCCGGCACCCAGCTGTGAGACGGGCCACACTGGTCAAGCGTCCAGGTTGATCTCTTGGTAGCATCATCGCAGCATGTTCGCGGTCCGCGGCAGTGAATATCGCCCCGGGCGGCGTACTGCGACGTGGGTATGCAGGAGGTTAGACGGTGTCGTACGAGCAGTCCGGTATGCACCGACCCAAGGGGCGGATCAGTGTGGCCGATATCGCGGCCCAGCCCGGTGGCATCGAGGCGCTACAGCGCCGAGTCCACGAATTACGTTGCAACGGAAGCGATTTCGCCGCGAACGCGATCGAGCAGGAAATGGCCGCATTCAATCTGCGCTGAGCGCGGGCGGCGTGAGCCAGGTCGGGGACGTCGGTGACGGTCCGGCGCGATGAGATAATGATCGTCAGCCTTCCGCATCGACGCGGTCATTCGCCGACTCGACTGGAGACCCCATGCCCCCTGTTCCGTCCATCCTGGCCCGCATCCTCGAGAAGCCCCGCTCCGACGGTGAGCAGCTGCTCGAGAGTGCCCTGTCGGCCTTCCTGGACTTCGGGATCAAGCGGACCAGCATGGGTGAGATCGCGCGCCGCGCCGGCATCAGCCCCGCGACGCTGTATCGCCGCTTCGAGTCGAAGAATGATCTCGTCGAGGCGGTGAGCGTGCGCGAGGCGCAACGCTTCGTCGCCGATATCGAACAGCGGGTCGGCAGCATCACCGACAACGAGGATCAGCTGGTGGAGATCTTCGTCGTCTTCATCACCGCGCTGGCGCACAACGAGCTCCTGCAACGACTGCTGCGCACCGAACCGGAGCTGATCCTGCCGCGCCTGACCACCGATGCCGGCCCGATCCTCGCGGTCGGCCGCGCCTACCTGGGCGACAAGCTGCGCGGTTTGCAGAAGGCCAACGCCGAACTGGATTTCGATGCCGACCTCGTCGCCGAGATCATGGCCCGGCTGGCGCAGTCCCTGGCGTTGACTCCTGACGGGCTGATTCCGCTCTCGGACGCGGAGGCCGCGCGCGCCTTCGCCCGGCGGACGTTGCTGCCGATGGTCGGGGGCCACACCGCCTGACGGCCGGGCCTGCGACGCACAGTGCGCTGTCGCCGGCTACCAGGAAGGCTCCGACGCGACGCTGCCGGGCGGCCCGACACCGGTGTCGCCCAGCCCGAACGCCGCGGCCACGCGCCGATCGAGCAGCGCGACATCGGGTTCGGCTCCGCCGTTGGCCAATTCGCGAGCCAGGTCGGTGAGCCGCTGTCCCGCACCGGTATTCGGATCGGGCAGCGGAAGCCGGGTGACGTACTGCGTGATCCACCGGCGCCGCCCGGCATAGAGCCGATTCCCGCACACGGCATCGTAGAATTGCAGTCCGAGCGTCGAATTGGCCACGCCCATCAGCAGATACGCGATCCGCTCGTCGCCGATATCGGCCAGCGACATCCAGTAGCAGTCGCCGTTCACCACCGCACCGCTGCGATCGAGCGCGAACCGCGGCGCCACACTGATGTCCGGGAACACCACCTTCGGACGGCACCACAGATGCGGCCGCTGCGGCACCCAGATCTCGAACCACTCCCGCCCGGTACCGGTGAGGTAGTCCCGGGCAGCCAGCGTGTCCTTGTGCTGAGCGAGATAGGCCGCGGCGTCCGGATATTCGCTCAGATCGACCGGTGTGCGGCACGAGCAGGAAGTCTCGTAGGGGTACAGCACCCGGGTGTCGCGGGCGCGTGCGATCCGCCACGGAGCGAGGTCGTGATGAGTCAGCAGCTGCCGGAGCAGTTCGGGCTCCGGACAGCAGGGCCGATCCTCCCACCGGTCCGAGATGAAGACTCGATCCGCATTCGTCTTGATACCCACCCTGATTCGCGCCACCTCGCCGAAAGTGCGCCACGTGCCGGCGTGGATTCGCGCCAACCAGGCGTCGGTATCGGGTCGCGACATGCGCCACGGAGTTGCGGGATCGAAAGTGCTGGTGAGTGATTTGTCTTCGCACTCCACATCGGCCCATGCGTCGCCACCATCGGCGAGAATTCGCGCGGGCCCGCCGGCCGAACCGCGCCCCGGGTTCCCCGATCCGCCCGGTTCGCCGTGCGCACCGGTCCACAGCGTTCCGGTCTCCACCGCGATGCGGCGACCGCCGTGGTCGACGACGGAGTCGGCCGGGGCGACCACAGCGTCGAACAGGTCGGCAGCGGCCGTCGGCTCCCGCTCGGACTCGTAGGCCGTGACGAACCTGCAGGTCCGCTGCTCGTGCCCGCGCACGGCGATTGTCACCGCGGGCAGGACCGCCGCCTCGAACAGCCGAGTGTCCCCGAGGTCGTAGAGCTCCACCGGCGTCAGTTCCGCATACAGCAGCGCCCGCAGATTCGCCCCCGCCTTGGTGCTGAGGAATCGGTTGGCGCACAGCAGGCCCAGCACCCCACCGGGGCGTAACAACCGCGGAATCGTCGCGACGAACGGATGGGTCAAATCGATACGTCCCGACAGCCCGAACTGCTTGCTCAGCATCTGCGCGGTCGCGCCACCCAGCTGCTGAGTCCGCACATACGGCGGGTTCGTGATCACGGCGTCGAAGTGCGAGTCGGTCAATTCGGTTGCCGCGCAGAGGAAATCCCCCACCCGCCAATCGATGACGACACGATTCGACGGCGGCGCGGTATCCACCCCAGGCGCCGCGCCGAGGTATGCGCCGACCGCGTCCACCACCCGCGATCCCGCACACGACTCGGCGGTGCCCTCCTCAGGCCAGACCTGGGACCTGCCCCCGAATCGGCTGTTCCACGACATCCCCCTGGTCTGAGCTTCCCGGACCGCCGCGGCATTCAGGTCGTACCCCACCAGATGCAAGGAGGTATCCGGAAAGCGTTGTGCCGCAACACGTGCCACCGCCGACAGCAACTCCCCGTCGCCGCAGGCGGGGTCCAGCACCGACAACTCGCGTTCCGGTCGCACATGCGCGAGCATCCGCTCCGCGAGAAACTCCGCCAACCGCGGCGGCGTGTAATGCCGACCGTGCCGTTTCCGCGCCCCACCCCCGCCCGGCTCCGGCCCCGCCCGGCGGTCTGCTGCTGGCTGCTCCCGCCCGCCGCGCATCTCCGCATTGTGCCTGCTGCGAGCACAAATGTGGGCGAACTCGACGTATCGCGCCGCGGGTCGCTCACCGGCGTTGGACACGCTCCTCGGGCGGACCGACCGCTCCCCGGTCACGCAGGTAGGTCTCCAGGGCGTCCAGATCGGTCGGGCCGACCGCCGTATCCGTGCCCCGCGTGAACACCGCGAATCCGTCGCCGCCGGAGGCGAGGAAGTTGTTGGTGGTCACCCGGTAGGTCGCGACCGGATTCACAGGCCGGTCTCCGATGCGGACGGAATCGGCGATCACCTTGTGTCCCGGGGCGGCCTTGTCGTCATAGGAGTAGGAGATGCCCGCGACCGAGAGCACGGCGGGTTTGCTCTTGTTGTCCCACTGCTGTTCCAGCAGGTCCAGTATCTGGCGGCCGGTCAGGGTGACGGTGACGACCTGATTGCCGAACGGCTGCGTCTCGTAGATGCTGCCGTAGGTGATCGGCCCGGGGCCGATGTCGGCGCGCACGCCGCCCGGATTCATGAACGCCGCCACGGCCTGCGCCGAATCGTGGGTGACATCGAGCATCGCATCGGCGATCACCGCACCGAGCGGGGATTCGCCGCCACCGCGATCGCTGCGCGTCAGCGGGGCCGTCGCAGTGCCCACGACCCGTTGCGCGCGCGGCGCCGCCTGGCCGGAGAAGAATGCGATCGACTTGTCCACCGCCGGATCGGGAGCGACATCGCGGGTCACCACCCGGTTCACCGCGTGCGCGGACACCTTCCCGTGGTCGAACCGCAGCGTGACATCGGTGATCAGGCGCCCGTAGGACGCCGCCTGCGTGACCACCTTGCCGTCGAATTCGCAGTTGTAGGCCTGATGGCTGTGCCCGGTGAGCAACACTCGAACGGCGGGATCCGTATGCGCCGCGAGCGCCGGCACATCCGGACTGATGTCGGCGCAATCGTTGTAATCGGTGGTCTTCGCCGGTGTCCCCTGGGCGCCGCCGTCGTGCACCAGGGCGACAACGGTTTCGGCACCGGCCTGTTTCATGGCGGGCACGTACTTGTTGATCGCCTCGGCTTCCTCGCCGAAGGTGTAGCCGCGAATTCCTTCCGGGAAAACGAGATTCACCGTATCGGGCGTCACCACCCCGACCACACCGATCTTGTGCCCGCCGATCGTCAGCATCGTCCACGGCCGCACTCCGGCCGGAGGCTCACCGCGGGAGTCGGTGAGATTGGCGGCGAGGAAATCGAAGTGTGTTCCCGTGAACGGCTCCCCCGGCGAGCACCCGTCCAGCGCACAGCCGCCCCCGCGCAACCGTCCCAGCTCCACGACGCCGTGGTCCAGCTCGTGATTGCCCACCGCCGACGCCGCCACCCCGATCTGGTTGAGATAGCCGATCGTCGGCTCGTCGTGGAACAGCGACGACACCAGCGGACTCGCCCCGATATTGTCCCCCGCCGACACCACCGCGCTGTCCGGATACGCCGCCAGCAACCGCTGCAGATGCGTGGCCAGATACGCCGCCCCGCCCGCGGTGTACTCCCCCACCTGCCCGTTGCTCGCCTCCGGCGGTTCCAGATTGCCGTGCAGATCGTTGATCCCGAACAGGTGCACCTCGCCGGGTTGCGCCGCCGGAAGGTCGCTGGTGGAGACCAGCGGTATCGCGCCCTGATGTGTGGTTTCGCTGCTTCCGCCGCATCCGGACAGCGCGACCAGACTCATCGCGACGGCACCACCGGCCGCCATGCGCCGCAGAACACCCATACCGTCAGACTCTGACATACGGGAACGTCCCCGAAACGACGGTTCGGTGAACTCTGCTGTCGCCCTGCGCTATCGCCGACCCGAGACGGCTGCTCGGTGCGTCAGCCCACGGTGATCGGCAATGTCTCCCAGCCGCGCACGGTCGAGGTCGACGACAAGGTGATGTTGTCCCAGTCGACATCCCACGTCGGGAATCGGCGCAGCAACTCCTCCAGCGCCACCCTGCCCTCGAGCCGGGCCAGCGCCGCGCCCAGGCAGAAGTGGGTGCCGAGTCCGAAAGTGCGCAGATTGCTGATCTTGCGGTGGATATCGAACCGCTCCGGGTCGTCCCAGCGCTCCTCGTCGCGGTTCGCCGACGCGATGAGCAGCATCATCGCGCTGCCGGCGGGCACGGTGGTCCCGTAGAGCTGCACATCTTTGGTGACGTAGCGGGCGATGGCGTGGCCGGTCGGCTCGAATCGCAGCGTCTCCTCGATCGCGTTCGGGATCAGGCTCGGATCGGCGACGAGTTCGGCGCGCTGTTCGGGGTGGCGGGCGAGCAGCGCACCCAGCCAGCCGATCAGCCTGGCGGTGGTCTCGTTACCGGCCCCCGCGACGACGGAGACATAGGTCAGGATCTCGTCGCGCGTCAGCGTCCGCGTCACGCCCTCGGTGTCGACGAATTCGGCGCGCATCAACTCGGTCATCAGATCGTCGGAGGGATTGTCGGCGCGCCAGTCGATGTATTGGGCGAACTGTTCGGCATCCGGAATCGCCTTGTCGGAGATCTGCATTCCCTGCCCGGGCTCGGTGCGCAGCGCGCTGTCGGCCTTGTCGCGCACGGTCTGCTGATCGGCCTCCGGGATGCCGAGCAACATGCCGATCACACGCATCGGCACCTCGTTCGCGAACGCGGTCATCAGATCGAACTGATCTTTCCCAGCGAGCCGGTCCAGCGACCGCCGGCACAGGTCGCGGATCTGCGGCTCCAGCGACATCACCCGCCGGGGTGTGAACACCCGCTTGAGCAGCGCGCGGTGAATGTCGTGCGCCGGCGGATCCTCCATCAGCAATGTGCCCGGCGGAATCTCGATCCCCGCCTTGATGATCTCCAGAATCGGCCCCCGCGACGACGAGTACGTCTCCCAGTCCAGCAGCGCGGGATCGATATCCGACGCGCGGGTGAGGGCGTAGAAGTCGTGCTTGTCGTTGTAGTAGAGCGGCGCTTCCGCCCGCATCCGCCGATAGATCGGGTAGGGGTCCTTCGCGATCTCGCGGTCGAACGGGTCCCAGTAGACCGCGTCGGCGCCATCGGGCGCGGGGGCGTCGTCGAGTGCTGTGGCAGGGCGAGGCGTGTCCATACGGATCATTCTCTCTCAATGAGAATGAGAATTCCATAGTCGAGAATATCGATACCCTTCGTGGTTGCCGCTGGGTCGCCGCAGGGCCCCCCGCGCGCGCCCGACGGGCAGCGCCCGCCCGCACCGGACCCCGGTCGACGCCTTCCGAACGGCACCGCCGTTCCGGCGAAAAGTTCCCGGTAGCCCCGAGCTGTTGTTGTTGCCGATTCGGCGGCATCACGACGAAGCCCGGAACGCAACCCCGCTACCGGGGGTGTCCAGCCGGGAAGGTCCGCACGGCCCGCGCCCCGACAGGCAATGCCGACGACGCGGAACGCCGAGCCGACCGCTCCGCGTACACCCTCAGCGACTCCGCGTCGACATTCCGTCCGGTCGGAATTTGTTGTCTTATCTCACTTTTCGGCCGTCCATCGGCCGACGAGCAGCCCACCAGCCATTACCGCCCGAAAGCCGTTGTAGCGCAGTGTTATCACGCGACTTTCGGTGGAAGCACTCGGTTAACGTTGATGTGTTACAACGCTTCTGGAGGTCGAACCGGCCATGCTGATAATCAACGGCGACATCACCAAACCGAAGACCCAACAGCAGGTCGTCGAATGGCTCGCGAACTACGTCACCCAACCAGGAATCGCCGTCTCCGGCGTCTACATCCCCAGGCTGGACGGCGGGAGCACCGAAGCCCATCTTCTGGTTTTCACTCCGCACGCGGCAGCCGTCATCGAGGTCGACGCTCTGCGCAAGAAGACCCGCGGACCGCTGTCGTATTCGATGAACGAGCGGTGGTCCGCACCCGGCATCCACGGCGACCCGGTCCAACTCCGCGGCGACGACCTCAACCCGCTGCACCAAGTGCGCAGGCCCGTCTCCGCCCTGAGAACCTTCGTCGCCGAACTGACACGCGGCCCGGAACCGTTCGTGGACGGCCTGATCCTGCTCATACCCAAGTCGGGCAACACGGTCACCCTCGACAGGGGCCCGATGCCCGCCGGGTTCACCGTCCTGCTCGGCGACAGCGCCTCCCAGCTCTACT
Source organism: Nocardia sp. NRRL WC-3656 (assembly GCF_000720265.1). Lineage (NCBI taxonomy): Bacteria > Bacillati > Actinomycetota > Actinomycetes > Mycobacteriales > Nocardiaceae > Nocardia > Nocardia sp. NRRL WC-3656. The sequence goes on from NZ_JOJF01000009.1 coordinate 145,841, forward strand.
CGTGGTTCGGCCGAACCGCCCAGCACCGCGACCGAACACCGTGGACCGCGGAGCTGGTCGTCACCGTGCTGACAGCCCTGCGAGTCGACCGCACCCGCGACGCCGAAAGCCGCCGCCGGCTCTATGCGGAGCTGGTGGCGGAGGGATTCCCGACCGAGGTGTCGGCAGTCCCGAGAGAAGGAGACGGAAGCTCAACTACCTCGACGCCCGCCTCCGCACCCCCTGACGCCCCGGCCGCCCGGCCGGAGCAAGAAGACTGGAACGAACCGAATTCACAAGGGCTCCCCGCTGGTTCACACAACCCGTCTTCGCAGATCGATTCGATACCCGCAACCCCGCCGACCCTCGCCACCTCGTCGGACGCACCGGCCCAGCCGGGACAGGCAGACCAAGCCCGCCCGAATTCGCAAGCGGTCCCCACAGATTCACACCTCCCGCCTTCGCAGAACGCCCAAGACAACGCGGCCCCACCCACCTCGTCGCCCGACCCAGCCCCGTCAACATCACCGGCTTCCTACGCCCGGGCCCACCCCGAGACGCCACCGGCTTCGCACGCCGAACCGTCATTCTCAGCTGTACAGGCTTCGCGAGCGGTCCCGAAGCCTGCGTCCACACAGGCTCTGCAGACCGACGCCAGTCCCGCACCTGCACCTGCACCTGCACCTGCACCCGGGGAGCCAGGCACAGACTCCAACTTCCGAACCCAACCCCCAGCACGCCACCGCCTCCGCACCGCACTCCTCGGCATCGCCGCCGCCCTCATCCTCATCTGCGGCATCGGCTACATGGCCGGCAAAGACCATCCCCGCGCACAATCCGACTCCCAACCGGCACCATCCCAGATCCGCCCGCCCGAGAGGACAACGACGCCCGCCTCGCCGCCCACCGACCCCCCAGGCACACAGCAACATTCGACAACGCCGACGGAGGGGGCAACCTGCTATCCGTTCCAAGCAGGCTGCTGATGTAGAACCACGTCACCACCGAATACGCCACGGCCTCAAACGCTTGTCCCCCAGGCCGACTCGTCCCAGACCTCAATACGGAACGGTCGGTTACTGACCTATGTCTTGAAATGCGGGCCGCTGCGAAAAGTACTGTGGTGGCGCAGCTTTGCGCGACGCTGCGCACGATTACCGAATCGGTAACGTCCACGTCCGAGCTGAGCGAACATAGTGGTGTGATGGTGAGCTTGACGCGAATCGGGGCCACCCGCCAGCGATTCGAGAAGGCTTTCGCGGTGCAGGGGGTCGAGCCGGAACAGATGGCTCGAGCCTTCACAACCGTGCGGAATGCGCGCGTTGTTCCCGTTACCGGGCAGCACGGGCTCTTCGCCGTAGCTGAACCGATGGGGTGGCTCGGGACGCGCACGGCCCGCAACGAGCACTATGCGGGGATGTCGGCCACGTTCCGGCGTTTGGCCGAGCTCGTCCATTCGCACGGCGGCGTGCTGGTGCCGCCGGCGCTGGGAACCACAAGGCACGCAGCGGTTCTGGGTGGTGACATCCACACTCTGGAGGTGCTCTCCTCGGTGGAGCAGGAGGTGCTGTGCAACCTGCTGCGCACCCACGTGCCCGCGCTGATCGCCCTGTTCGGCCGCGGGATCACCCGGGCGGGTGCGCCACGTGATCGGATCGGCTCACGTTGGCTGGCCGGGTCACGCTCGCATCTGGCGACGAGATTTCTCGCCTCGACCGCGCCCGAACACCTCGACCGAGTGAAGGCGGAATTGCGCCGCCGGGACGGCGTGGCGCTGCTCGAACGCATGGACGTCTATCCGTCCGCCGAGCCGGATGGCACACTGACCGTCGCCGTGCGCTGTCTCGACGGCGCGCCCACTCTCGCCGGGATCCGCACGCAGGCATTGTTATTGGCTGCGGTCGGGATGCAGGCCAGGCGCATGGTTCGCGACGGCCGTCGGGTCGGCAATGTGCCACAGCGCATGCTGGAGGACAACCGGGCCCGCGCGGTGGCCGAGGGTCTGCGCGCGCAGATGGCGGCCGACGAGCCGCGGCAGCGTCCGGGCGCCGCGCCGAAAGACCAAAAGACCGCCAGCCGACGACATAATTCCGAGCCCGCGCCGCGCCCGGCGCGTGCGGTCGGGCGCTCACTCTTTCACTCGATCGCCGTGGAGCTGCGCAATCTCGATGCCGACGCCGCCGAGCTTGCCCCCGCGCTGCTACCGCTCGAGCTGCCGGCCCTGGGCGTGACACACGGAACGACGGAGACCGACCTGATGACGCGGTGGGCCGGCGCCGGCGAGAGCGAATTGCTGAGCCGATGCCTGCTCGCGCTGACCGATGCCGCCCCCGGAGGTCCGCTGCTGCAGTGGCTGAGCGCGGATGTGCCCGGCCGGACCTCGATCGTGCTGGGCTCCTGGCGCACGCGGATCGCCGAGGCACAACCGCCGGCTGCCGGCCGGCCAGGTCAGCAGAGCCGAACAGCCCTCGCGGGCAAGCGATCTCAGCCGGACCGTCGCAACCGGCATGGCGGGAACCGCAGCGCCGGGCAGCGCGGCGGCAATCAGGCCCGCGGCACCGACGGCAGCGCACGAGGCCGCGGGGCACAGCGGCGCCGGGACGACAGGGGATCGGGCGGATGAACCAAGCCATCGAACTGGTGCTGGATCTGCGTCAGTTGCGCGATGCGCCCAGCACCCCCGAGGAATTTCAGGCGCTGTGGGCGGAGTTGGAGCCGGCGCTGCACGGCCGCGATCTGCGGCAAGGTCCCACTCACCAACTCGACAGCCCCGATGGCGAAATCCGGCTGGAAGTGGTGTGGATCCCCGCCGATGTCGAGCGTGTCGACGAAAGCACCCCCATCTCTGTCGTCGCGGTCCGCGAACGACCCCGCGTGCAGTACCGATGCAAGCACTGCGGGGCATATGCGCCGTTCACCTGTTCAACCTGTCCCGCCGAGGCGAAGAACAACCGGGTCTGTGATCGGCACGTCGTCATCCTCGACGGCGCGCTGACCCCGGTCTGCCGCGAGCACCGTCCGGCCTGCGAGCAGTGCGACGACCCGGCAGAATTCCGCTGTGCCGGTCGAGCCTGCCGGCGTGAGAAGGGATGGTGCGCGCGGCATCGGCGGCCACACCCGCGCGATCCCGACATCGATTACTGCCCGTCCTGTTACGACGCGGCGTTCCCCCACTGCGAGACGCCGGGCTGCCAGGACATCGGCACCGTCCGTTGTGAGCATGTGTCGCAGTCCTTTCAGCACTGTCCCCAGCGGATATGCACCCGGCACGCGACCCGGTGGCAGGTATTCGGCAGCGAGCGAGTGGGTTTGGGGCTGTGCGCGAACCATTCCCGGGTGCGTGGAGGGGCCCCGGCAGATCTCGTATTCGAGATCATCACAGGCGCTGCCGGCAGGCGTCGGCCTGAGCGGCTACCCAGCCTGCAAGGTTTCGTCCACACATTGCGCAACTGCGGGCACCGGGACCTGGCGATCGACTATGCCGGGATTCACCGGTTGCTGCAGGCGACGGAACCAGTGGTACGCGGAAACCGAGCAGCAGCACAGGCTTTCGACCGAAGCAAGGCGGGCTGGGCTGCAGCCGCTGCCGCCGTGGCGACTGCGGCGCACGAGGGTGAGCGACTCATGGAGAAGCTGCGGGAGCTGGTGATAGCGGCCAATCCTCGATCCGGCACCGAGGTCGCCGCGGCAATCGAGCTGGCCGAATACAAACCGAGCCGGAACACCAGGCCCGCGATGCTCTTCGTCAAGGTTCCGGAGCATCTCCGCGGGCGGTTCATCGGATCCGGCGGCCAGGGAATCCGCTTCTACACAGCACAACTCGGTATGAAGGTTCAGATCGAAGGGGGGCGCCGATGACCGCCACGGTCGACTCCTCCTCGCATCGGATGGTCGTGGTTCCGGCCGGCGGCCCGATCACAGGGCACCACATCGGTATTCCGCCGGGTGTGCGGGGTGGGGCGGGATTGCTCCAGGTCGGTGCCCAGCCAGACCTGATACAGGTCGCGGTGTCAGCCACCGAGGTTCCGGAACTGCCGGCCGGACATGTGGCGCTCGCCGACGAACTCGCCGCGCACTGGGATATCGAGCCGTCCGGGCAGACCTGGCGCTTCGATCCGCTCGAGCCGCAGCCGGTGCGCCGAATCGTGCTCGAACTGCCCACGGAGTTGGATCCCGCGGACGCCGCCCGCCAGATCGTGCGCGCCGGGCTGGCAGGGGCCCTGCTATGGCTACCCGATACCGGTGATGACGTCTTCCTGCCGGTCGACGGGGTGCCGCACAAGGTCCGTGAGATCGACCTCGGTGGCCGCCACAGCGGATTGGCCTGTCTTACCCGGGATTCGGCTGTCGAGCTGTATGCCTCCTCGGTGCGCGCGGGTGTCGATATCGTCGTCCTCGCCGACATCAGCGGTTCGATGAGCTTGGATGATATTCCGGCAGGCCTCGAGCGCTCGGCTTTTCGCGCCCACGGCGGACAGTGGATCACCCGGATCGAAGCACTCAAACGCGCGCTACTGGACATGCTCGACATCCGCCTGCAGATCTCCGGCCGGGTGTCTCGTTTCGCCCTTCTCGAATTCAATCATCAGGCGCGGCACAAGTTTCCGCGCGGCGGTGGGATGACACAGCTGGACGGCAGCTCACCGGAGTCTCTGGTCACAGAGTTTCGGCACGCCATCGCGCTGCTGCGCCCGGACGGCGGGACCGATATCGGCAACGCGCTGCACGAGGCCGCCAACCTGCTCTACCGCGAGGGCCATCCGAGCAACGAAAAGCTCATCGTCTTGGTGAGCGATGGGGCGAATTGGGCGCCGGCCGGCGAGGGCGGCACCGGAGAAGTGGTGCGTACGGTGCAGGAACCGGTGAGCCTGGTCGCGCATCTGCACAACGAAGCCAAGATACGCTTGCATGCCATCGGAATCAGCACCGCGGAGCTGTTCCAGCGACGTGGTCTGCCGCCGGACGAAAGAATCATTCCCAATCACGCGCTGCTGGAGGAACTGGTCAAGGTAGGCGGCGGCGACCCGGCCCAGGTGGGCGGCATGGAGGTGCTGGCCGACTATTTCACCGGACTGGGCGGCGGCATCAGTCACCGGGTGGGCGAGCGGCTCACCGAGGCGAGCCGCCCCGGCCCGCTCTCCGGCCGCACCAAGGCGGCACTCGACCGGCTGCGCTCGGCCGGCACCAGCCAGTGGGATCAGCGCCGCGAGAATCTGCGAGACCAACTCTCCGAGCTGCTCGTACGCTGCAATGACGAAGCGGCCCGTGTCTACGGCCGACAGATCTGGAATTACAAGTGGCTACAACAGTTGCTCAGCCGCGAACTCGGCTCGCCTGCCGCCGACATTGCAAGCTTCGTCTCCAGTGTGTCGCGTGTCTTGACGGTGACACAGACCGAGGCCCCGTTCACACCGTTGCGCGCACTGCTCGACCAGTTGAACGGCGCCGACGTCGGCTGCGAAACCCTCGGCGCGGTCATCGGAACGGAGGTCGACTCACCGACCAGCGCCCAGGTACTGCTCATGCAGCGGGTGCACGATACGACAAGCGAGCTGCTCGATCGTCTGATCATCATGCAGCCGGAGGCCGAGTCGGCGCCGAAGCCTGAGTCCTCCGGTCCGACAGGCAGATTCACCTACCGTGATTGATCGAGTGAGCATGCCCGAGATCCGATCGGGCTACCGGGTGGGCCCCGCAGAGGATCCGGATCAGTACCTCTTGGAAGAGGAGATCGACGCCGGCGGCGAAGGGCAGGTGTGGCTGGCCAGCACGCCTCGGCGCAATGGCGGCAAGCACCGCTGGGCCGTGAAAATACTACACGCGGGGAACTTGGATGTCGGGCACAACGAGTCCCCGGCCGATGCCCTCGAACGGTCGTACCTGCGCGCCCAGAACGCGCGGCAGGAAACGCAGCAACTACAACGGGAAGTCACCGGCGTGGTCGGCGCCACCGACGTCTTCCCGGGTCCGCCACCGCATCCGCCCGGCGAATCCGGGGATGTGCGCACGCTGTACGTGATCTCGACGTGGGTCGAGGGCCAGGATCTGACCAAATGGCTCAAACACAACCCGCCCTTCGAGCAGGTGTGCGCGGTAGCCGCCGAGCTCGCCGCGATCGTCGACGGAATCGCTTCCAGCAGTGTGGCCTTGGTGCACCGCGACATCGCCCCGGGCAACGTGATACTCGCCCCGCACACCGACGCGGTCTCACTGATCGACTTCAGCTTCGCCGTGCCGACCCACAGCGGGCCGGTCACAGTCGTCAGAAAGGACGGCTACACCGCTCCGGAGGCGTCGAGAACCGGCAACGGCAGCCCGGAGGCCGATCGCTATTCCTTCGGCGCGGTGATCTACTACCTGCTTACGGGTAGCAATCCTCCGCCGGACAGTGCGCAGCAGGACTGCTTCGACTACCTGGTCCGCCGCAGTTTTCCCGTCGAGGTCGCCGCCCATGTGACGGCACTGCTTGCGCCCGACCCGGACCAGCGGCCCACATCCTTGGTGCGCTGGGCGCGTGAGCTGTCCGAGCTGGGCGCTCCGACGTCCACGGGGTTGCGCTATACCGACCTCGATGTCACCGTCGACGGTTTCCGGACCACTACGGTGACGGCATCGGCAAACGCGGTGGTGGCACGGGCCCGGTTGGGCCCCGGGGCGCTGTGGGCGCTGGTGGCCGATGAGCAGGCCCCGGCCGCGCCGGTCGTGGTCCGTTCGGTCGCAGACGGCACCGGCAACCCTGTCGATTTCGTGATCGACAAGGCGGAACGGCTCATGGTGGGCCGCGCCGGTATCTGGCAGGACGGCGGGCGCGCCGCGGTGGGCGGCGGCCTCGCGGTCGTCCGCACGGCTACCGGGTCCGCCACGGCGTACCTGGTCGACGCGGTCAGCGAACGGCTGACGACGGTGGAATTGACTCTCGACGGAATGATCCGCCGGGACAGCGGCGGCCCGTATGTACGGCGTGTTCTGGCCGCCGCGACCGATCACGAGGGGGCCGCCGTCGTCACCGCGAACGCCGCGAACGGCGATTTCGTCATCATCGCCGGAGGATCCGCGAAGCGCCTCGGCCTCACCGATATTCGATCGTCCGCGGTCGGCCTGAATCTTCTGGGCGAACCGGTCTGCTTCGTCGCGGCCCCGGCCCGCGAACTCCTGTCATTCGAGCAACGTTACGGAGAGTGGGTGCCGACCGGCCCGATCGAGGTTCCCGGTGATGTGATCGACGTGGCATGCGTCGGTCAGCGCGACGGCGTCACGATCGCCGCCGCGGGCGCGGACGGGCTGTGGGTCACCCCCCGGCTCGACGGCGCCCGGCCCGATTGGCAACGCCTCACCGAATCCCCCTGCCACCGAGCGGCATTGGTCGTCGGCGCTGCGTGGCGCCTCCAACTGGCCGCGCTCACCGATGGACAGGTGCTGGTGGCTACCGAGGATTTCTCCGGTCGATGGTCGACCAGGGCGCTGACCCGTTGAAAGGAAGCCGACATGTATCACGAGTTTCTCTACATCTCGGGTTCGAAAATCGACAACTTCGTACCCGCGGCGGCATCGTGGTGGCGAAACCTTCGACTGCGGAAGATATCGGCGAAGGCGAAGGTCACGCCGGTGGAGGCCGGGGCCGATTTCGAACTGGCGGATATCGTCGGCAACGAGCAGCGGCTTCGGAACCTGATCGCGGATTTCGAACACGGGTGCGTGGACTACACCGATCCGGATATCGAGAACGGCGAATGGGTCATGTTCGAGGGCCGCATCGGCATAGCGCACCTCGACGACGACCCCGCGGGCGCGGTGCTCTTCTGCCAGGCCGAACCACTCTCCGTCACCACTCCCCGCATCGTGCTCCACGGCTCGGCCCGCAACGTCGCCACGAACCCGGCGGCATCGTCCCAGTCGCACGGTCGGCCCGGCAAGTATTCCGTGTCCGTCGGCGCCACCGAGCAGGTGGTGAAAGCACTGGTCGACGCCAATGGTTCGAACAAGACGCACGGCCTCCGGAACCTGTTCAAACCTTCCACCAAGGAGCCGACCGACCTGGAACACAACCTGGGTACTTATTTCCGCGAAGTCGCCTGCAGCCCGAAATTCCGCGAATTCGCACCCTATTTGGGCGGGCATGCTCGTGTATCCGGAGTAGTCCACCCACCCCAGGTGCCTTTCCCGATCGTGCTCGCGTCGCCACTGTACGTGCGCTACGAACGGCCCTGATCGCATTCCGCCGGACCGGCTGGCCGTAAGACCTGTGCCGGTGCTGCCGGCGCGGCGCGAAGCTGTCCGACCAACCGACTACGGGATGCGAAAAGAACAGTCGGGCCCAATAGTCGTGGCGAGCGAGCGAGCGCCCTATTCGAAACCGGGCGGCGGGGTGAATCCGCCGAACTCCTGCTCGAGCAATTCGGCGAACCGCAAGGTCGTCGGGTCTTCGAGGTAGGGGCCGATGATCTGCATGCCGAAGGGCAGCCCTTCCGGCGAGCGTCCGATCGGTGCCGCGGTCGCGGGCAGCCCGAGCAGGGTGGCGATACTCGCCCACACCAGGTTGTAGTTGTACGGGTGGGCGGTGCCGTCGATATCGATCGTGCGGGTGTCCATCCCCGAATGGTCGTGCGGGAAGGCGGGTGTCGGCGTGATCGGGCACAGCACCACGTCGAATTCCTTGAACAGGTGCCGCCACCTGTCGGCCAGGCCGATGCGGACGCGGTCGGCCTTCACCCAATCGCCGTGGCTGGCGACGAAGGCTCGTTGGATGACCGCCTCGACGGTGTCGGTCTCCGGCGGAATTTCGGCGACGACGGCTTGGATCGCCCGGATGGCGTCGGCCGGGGCATCGGCGCCGAATTGCGACATCAGCAGGGTGAAATAGGTTTTCGCTGTCAGCGTCAGGTCGGGCAGGAGAGAGCTCTGCCGCGCGACCGTGGCACCTGCTTTCTCGAGCCCCCGCGCGATCCGGTCGAAACCGTCGCGAATCACGGTGGATGTCGGCAGCAACGGATGACTGTCGATGATCAGCACGCGGAACTGCGCCAACTCCTCGCCGCGCGGCGGTGGCAACTCCAGCTTGTAGGCGACCGCCTCCACCTCGTCGGGCCCGGCAAGCAGCCGCGTCGCCAGGCTCAGGTCGGCGGCGCTGCGGGTCATCGGACCGACGACGGGGAGGTCCATGGGAGCCTCCAGTGCGGGCGTGCGCGGCGGTATGTGCCCGCGCCCCGGCAGCAGCGTGCGGGACGGTTTGTGCGAGTAGACGCCGCAGAAATGCGCCGGCACCCGCAGAGAACCGCCGATATCGGAGCCGAGCGCGAGCGAGACGTACCCCGCCGCGAGCGCGGCAGCCGACCCTCCGGACGAACCACCGGGCGAACGGGTCAGATCCCACGGATTGTTGGTCGTGCCATAGATGTCGTTGTAGGACTGCCAATCACGCAGAAAGAACGGCACATTCGTCTTGCCGACGACAACCCCGCCCGCTGCCTTCACGCGCGACACCAGCACCGCGTCCTCGGCCGGCACCCACCCCTTCGCGTCGGGCAGACCCCACGTGGTCGGCAAACCGGCGATATTGAACGATTCCTTCACCGCGACCGGAACGCCGAGAAGCGGCCCATCCTCACCCCGAGCCAGCGCCGCATCGGCCTGTTTCGCCGCAACGCGAGCGCGCTCGAAATCCCGCACCACAACGGCATTGACCTTCTCGTCGAACTTCTCGATCCGCGCAATGCTCAGTTCGAGCAGTTCGGTCGCCGAGATAGTCTTGGCCTGCAACGCGGCTACCTGCTCGCGCAGCGTCGCAAACTCCGGTCCGGGCATCAGTTCTCCTCGCATCTCCGGGTGCGTGCACACCTGGTGGTCATGGCCGAAGCGTCGGTCGAGATTCGCCGCGACAGACGCTCTCCACACAACCTCGTTGGAACGAAATTTACTCCCACAGAACACGTTTCGCGCTGCTTGCGAGGCGCTGCCGATCATGCCCTCTGCGATCCCGCGCCCCATTCGGATCGCCCCGCACCAACCAACACGGCCCGAGCACGTCGAATCAATCTCATCCGAGCAACCGTTCGATTCTCGCCAACCCGATTCGTGCGTTGTCCGTCATCGCCTCGGAGGGGATCTTCGAAGCAGTCTCGAGGACGGGATACTCCCCCATACCCTCCATGCCATAGAGCAGGTACGCGATGTAGTCGACGTCGGCATCATCGGATCGCCTCCCGATCTCGCCGAGGACGGCCAACAGTCCGGCCACGCCTCCCTGTCTAGTCAGGGCGTTCGCAGCAGCCGTCTGAACCGCGATATCTCCGGGATCATGCAGCAATTCGGTCAAGCGTTCCCCCGCCGCCGGCTCATCTACCAACGCACCAAGCTTCTCTGCCACGTCGACGCGCTTCTGCCAGTCTGCGCTGTACGACAAGTCGAGCAGTGCCCGCAACGTGACTTGGGACGGATACTGACTGGTCAATTTATGAATGAAGGTAGGGATCATCTTCCCAAGGGTCCCCATATTTTTCGTAGGGATCCCCCAGCGCGCGCAACCGCTCCCTGCCGGTCTCGGTGATCGCGGCGCGAAAGATTTCGCACGACCCTATCTCGTCCTCGGCAATGTCCAGATATCCCGGCGTGCCGTTGTAGCCGTGAGAGATTCGATGGATGGCCTCGTCGACCGAGACATCCCACGGCTCCCAGCTCCGGCCACCACCAGGAAAGGCCCCGAGCCGGATGAACCCGTTATCGGTCAACTCTTTGATAATGGCGAGTACATTAGAACGCGAATACTCACCCGGCGCCACCGCTTCGACTGTTCCGTCGAATTCGCCGATGGGCGCCCAATCATCCGACACGTGATACAGAAGGAAGCTTTCCAACTTTTCCATCACGGCAAATGCACCTTCACTATCCTCTTGCGATCGGGATATTTGATCTCGATCGTAACCCCACCAGATTCACTCTTGTCACGGATCTTTATTTCAGTTCCATCCGGCAACCTGGACCCGCGCCCCGGAAAGCGTCCGACATCGATCTCCTCACCATCACGGGTCAAATCCTCGTACAGTTGGCGGATCTGCGCATCGGTGTCCATCTCTCGGTTCGGCTTGTTCTTTCCCGGCCTTGTCCGAGAATCGAGGCTACTCCTCACCTCATCGGCACTCCGAGGCCCTGGTTTCGGCGCAGCCTTGCCCTTACCTTCCCTGACGCGGCTTTTCAACCGCTCATACAGGTCTCGCACAGCCTTACGCGCCTTGACCAGAGCGTCTTTCGACTCCTGCTTGAGCCCCGCGATCTGCAGGGCCTTGCGCCCTCGCCATGCGGTGATGCCCTCCTTGATCTTCGTCGCCCAGTGTTTGACCGTCTCCGCACCCTTGACTGCCGTCACCGCGCCCGCACCGAAGCTGATGAGGGACAGGCCGATTGTGATGGCGGCATCGATCGCGAGTTCTTGGACCAGGCTTTCGAGGAAGCCTTTGATTTCGTCCCGGAGTTCCTTCAGGGCGTCCTGGTAGGCGCGGCAGGAATCGCGGATCTGGGTGCAGGAGGTCAGGAGGGCATCGATGTTGTCGGACAGGGCTTTCAGGTCGTCTTTGATGTGGACCGCGTCGGGTGAGGTGACGTCGTCGAACAACGTGGATGCGATGGTCACCTTGTCGCGCGCGTTGGTGTTCTGATAGATCGTTCCGAGCCGGTCCCAGGCGTCTGCGGCCTTCTCGAGCTTTCCGGTATCGCCGTCGGGCACCGGGATGCCGATGTGGCTGGCCATATCTATTCCGGCGTCGACGATGCCGTGGCCGGGGCCGCCCGCCGAGGCGGGAACAGAGAAGGGACCGAACACCGGGACGGGCGGGTCGGTGGGGCGGTCCGGCTGCGGTGTGCCTTTCAAGGTCGCGTCGGACTGGGCGTGGTTGAAGCCGATGTCGTTGAGCGCGGTCCCGTAGGCGTTGAGCGTGCTGTGGACGTCCTCGAAGAAGCCGACCGCCTCCCATGCCGCCGAGTTATACGACTGGGCCCATTTCTGTCCGTCCTGGTCCACGCCGGCCATGGAGCCGCAAGTGGATAGTTCGTTGAAATTGAACAGAAAGCTGTCGCGAAGCGCGGCCGCCGCATCGAAACAATTGGTCGCGGCCTGATAGTAGGTTTTCGGGTCGACGTCGAGCTTCGTCATACGCCGAGGATCTTCAAGTTGTCGGAGACGGCAGTGGTATGCGCTTCGTGGACGTGTTTGACGGCGTCCTCGAGAGTCTTCAGGCCGTGGGCGAGTTCGGCCGCACCGGTCAGCCACTCACGGTGCGCCTCGCTGTAGGCGGTCGCCGCGGCACCGGTCCAACGCCCTTCGGCTTCTTTGGCTTTCGCGTCGATCGCCTTCAACTGGTCGTCGATGAACCCGGCGAATCCGCGAATCCGCGCGGCCAGAGAGTCGAGCTTGTCGAGGTCCACCGAGAATCGGCGTGCGTCCGGTGTCATGTGATCCCCCTCAGGACATGTTCAAGCTGATTCCGGTGGCCGATGATTGATCCGTCGTACGGAGAGTGTCGGCGGTTACCCCGAGCTTGGATGCCAACTCGGCCAGCGCATCCCATACCTCGACCGCACCCTGATGGAACTCGTCCCACCCAGCGGAGAAGGCGTCCGAGTTGTTACCGGTCCAGCCTTCCAGTACCTCGCGGACGTCGGCTTCCAGGGCGGTCAACCCGTCGCGGCACTGATTCGCGATCCCGAGCGCCGCGACACCCAACGACTTCACCTGCTCCAGGTCGGCCGAGACACCCGGTTCAGGATTGCTCATCGTTCCCCCCTCTTCGTAAGCCTCCGGCACAACCTACAGAAGTGCAGGCTAGGCGGCCCAGGGGCCAGGCTCTCACGCGTAACTCGGATCGTTGTCCTCACGGAATCCTTGAACGGTCGCGTCGATGAGGCGTTGCAGGTGGTTCTGGATGATGGATGTGTCTGCGGGGTCGGCGCGGAGGTCGTGTTTGGTGTGGCGGACGAGGTAGCGACCGTCCGAGTAGTCCATGATGTGGAAGTCGCGGGCGGGGGTGGGGCGGCGGTCCCAGGCGGGGCCGGGGCAGACGGCCACGTGGAGGACGGTGCTGCGGGGGCGTTCGAAGAAGCGGGCGGCTTCGTCGCGTGGTGAGCGGGGGGCATCGTCGTGGAATGCGGTGTAGGGGCGGTCGTCGTCGGTGAGGTCGGCGCGGTTGACCTGGAGGGCGGGGCGGGTGCCTCGGGGATGGCCGGGGATGGCGGCGAGCAGGTGGCGGGTGAGGTTTTCGGCGCGCAGGAGCGACATCCGCACGGTCCCACCGGATTCCGGGTCGGACGAGGGTTGCTGGGTGACCAGGACCGCCTGCCGGTAGTGCACGGCCGCGTGGATGCGGACGCGATGACGCGGATCGCCCATCTGCTCGAGGTCGCCGGAACCTGTTGCCGCGGCGGCGAATCCGGCGATCTCGATCCGTGATTCCGGGCCGTGGAGAATGCGCACCGCGGCTTCGGCGTTGTCGTCGATGCGGCCGGCGAGGTCGGCGGCTTCGGATTTCCACTGGGCTTCCAGCTCGTCCGAGGTCTCGGCGGTGGAGCGAAACTGCAAGGGATACGGCAGGACGTCGTGTCCGGCGGCACGCCACAGGACGGTGAAGCCGAGCGCGCTGAAAGTCCAACCTGCCATGGGCTATTCACCCAAGACCGGCGGGACGGTCTTCTGCCGCTGCTCCTCGGAGAGGCCGGTCAGTTCGTCACCGTTGTCCCGTGACACCAGCTCCTCGCTGATCTTGGACTTGTGGGTCTTCTCGTCCTCTTTCTTCGACTTGGCGCCGGGCGGCATCATGCCGGGCATACCGTTCATACCGGCGGCGCCCTTGCCCCCTCCGGCAGACAAGCCGCGAGCTGTCCCCTGCCCCTGGGCACCCGAACCGGGCACCGACGTCCCGCGACCGGCCGAATTCCCTGACCCGCCAAAGGTTCCCGTGACGCCGGGTCCACCCGATCCGTACGGGAGCCCGGTGCGCGGATCGATTCCGCCAGGTGTCACCGAAGAAGGGGTGGTCTGCGCACCCGCCGCCGACGGATCCCATCCAGCCGGGGTAGCGCTCGCCGAGGTGGTATTCGCGGGATTCTGCATCGAGTTACTCAGTGTCGACGAGTCGACAGGGCTCGGCGTGGTGCCATCGCCGGGACCTTGATCAGGACTCGGCGGTTTGGGCTGATTGGTATCGCCGGGTCCGTGGCCATCGTCGGGGCCTTTCGAGGGTGGGCCCACCGACGGAACTCCCGGCGGCTTCCATTCCGTGTTGTCGTCCGGCGTATTCACGGGATTGTACGGTCGAGGCGCCAGAGGCACCTGCGTGTCACTTTCGCGGACGGCCGGGTAGAACACATTGTTGATCAAGTGTTCGTTCGCCGCGTTGGCCTGAGTTTTGCGGTGGTCGTTGAGCTTCCACGTCGGCCCCGGCACCCAGCCGGCAAGATCGCTGGTCCAACTCGTGTGCGGGGTCGGCTGCGCGGCAGGTTTGGTGATCTCCACCGCCGAGCGCACCAACTTCACCTTCTCACTGACCAACTGGGCGGAGCTCACCAGATCCTTCTCCTTGTCGGTGAAACTCTTGATGCCCTCGGCGGTCTTCTGCGCCGCGGCCCCTTGCCACTTCTCCTGAATGGCCTTCTGGATCTGCGGCCCGAAAGTGTTGTGCCCGTTCTCGATTTTGTTCCGCAGCCCCTCCCAGAAGTTGTGCAACGTCACGACGGTGCTCGGCTGCATCTTCTGAATGCGGTCGTACAGATTGTCGATATTCTGCGGATTCTTGTACGCGTCCTGCGCGACCTGCGGGTTCTGGTATTGCCCTCCGAATCCGCCGTTCACGATCTGATTGATCCGGTTGCGCGCGGCGGTCGCGTCGGGACTCTGATCGCCCTGCGCATTCGAGAAAGAGTCGGGCGGACCGCCCTTGTGCTGCTCCCAGAGGGCAGCAACCAGCGGGACGAGTGGAAGTACCATGTGCTCCCCCGGTCAGTGGTTCTCGGAGCCGGCGATGGTGCCGGCGTTCTGCTGATCGTGGTCGACGAGGCGGTCGACGGAGTGCTTGATGGTGTCGCGGATGAGCTCGAGCACCTGAATATGCTCGGTGAAAGCAGTGTTGAAGTCTCCTTCTCCACCTTTCGCCTTCGCGCCCAACATCTTTGCGAGTTGATCTGCCGCTGGAAAGTCGCCGAGCCCGGTGACGTGCGTCATGTTGCCGAGCATCGTCTGACATTCCTTGTAAACCTGAATCTGGTCCTCGCAGGCTTTCAAACAGTCGCGGGACACAGACGGATCGAGATCGAGTCGCCCAGCCTTCGACTCTTCGGCCAGGTGCTTCCACAAAGAGACGTCGTCATTCGAGCTCATAGGAAACCCTTCAGCGCGGCAGAATCGGAACGATCACGGCAGCTGCGGACGAAACACGGTCACACGCGGATACCGACGTACGAGTCGTTACGTTCAACACCGAAACTTCTACGATGCCCTGTTTCGCCGGGAACGAGACGAAGCACTGTTCACCATTCGCCCCGGAGTTGCCCTTGTACTGAACGCCTGACCGCCCAGCAACAGTTGTGTCGACGAAGCCGGTGTTGCCATCCTTCTGCTTGAGGTCGTCGATGGAGTTGACCGATGACCAAGCCGTCAGCGAATACTCCCAGTTGGGGGTGTCATGCCAGGTGCACGACTTCCACCCGTCGACGGCCACTCCCCCGATACCGGATTCCCGCGTGTTCGGATCAACGCCGACCTGCCGCAACACGTCATCCGTGACCTGCGTGCACGGGTCCCACAACGCCGCAGTCGCCCCCTTCGGATCACCCGTCTCCGGTGACGCCGTCCCCGAAGTCGACGAGGAACACCCGGTCCCCACCAACACCACCGCAGCCGCCAGCACAGCCGTAGCCGCCTTACGTATCACCGATGCCTCCCGTTGGTCCCCGCGCACACATCCTCCTGGAGTCTAGGACGCACGCGACGGCGACTCGGTTCCCCTTATTGATCATCACAAGAGTCAGGGAGGTCCGGTGCACGCCCAGCGGACGGCAGAAGACCGCCCCCATTGACCCCGATTAGTTTTGTTGCAAAACTGCTCACTATGAGGATCGTGATCGTCGGCGCCGGTATCGGCGGCCTCGCCGCGGCCCTGAGCCTGCATGCGGCCGGGTTCCGGGATATCGCCGTGTACGAGCGCGCCGAGGCGTTGCGGCCGCTCGGCGTCGGGATCAATCTGCTTCCGCATGCCGTGCGTGAGCTGACCGAACTCGGACTCGGTGAGCGGGCGGCCGCGTTGGGCGCGGCGCCACGAAATCTGGCCTACTACAACCGGTTCGGCCAGGAGATCTGGTGCGAGCCTCGCGGCCTCGATGCCGGTTACCACTGGCCGCAACTGTCGGTGCACCGCGGCAGGTTGCAGATGGAGTTGCTCGACGCCGTGCGCGAAAGGCTGGGCGCGCAGACCGTTCGCACCGGACATCGCCTCGTTGCTGCCGATGCCGAAGGTCGAGTCCACTTCGCTACGGCGACAGGAGAATTGAGCATAGACGCCGATCTGATCATCGGCGCCGACGGTATCCATTCGGCCCTGCGCCACCAGCACCGGCCGGACGAGGGCCCGCCGGTATGGAACGGGCTGACGCTATGGCGCGGGACGGCCAAGCTGCCCGGCTTCCTCGACGGCCGCACGATGATCATGGCCGGTGACGCCGAGCAGAAGTTCGTCGCATATCCGATCCGCGACGCCATCAATTTCATCGCCGAGCGCCGGACCGTCGGATTCGGTGGGCAAAACGCCGACTGGAACCGCACGGTCGCACCGGCGCAGATCGTGGAGCTGTTCCGCGAGTGGCGGTTCCCGTGGCTCGATGTTCCCGAATTACTCTGTGCCGCAGAAGAAATTCTCGAATATCCGATGGTCGACCGTGATCCGCTCGACCGGTGGACCTACGGACGAACCACCCTGCTCGGCGATGCGGCGCATCCGATGTATCCGAACGGTTCGAATGGAGCATCGCAAGCCATCCTCGACGCTCGCACCCTCGCGTTCCACCTCGCCACCGCCCGCACCCCGGACGAGGCTCTCGCGGCCTACGAGCAGGATCGGCGCCCCGCCACGACAGCCCTGGTGCACAGCAATCGCAAGCAGGGCCCCGAGCAGGTCATGGTTCTGGCCCACGAACGGGCGCCGAACGGATTCACACACATCCACGACGTGATCTCTCCAGAGGAGCTCGCCGCCATCGCGACTGGGTACAAGAAGGCCGCCGGATTCCACCCCGACACCCTCAACGCCCGGCCGTCACTGACTCCGCCGTCCAGCGAGGGGAACATCCAGTGACCGATCTCGATCCCGCACGCCTGGCATCGGTCATCTCACCGCTGCGCCGAAGCCTGCTCTCCGCAGCCCGTGCCGCCGAACGTCTTCCGGAGATTCCGGACGCGCAGATCGAAATCGTCCGCGCCCTGCCACCGGGCACCGTCAGCACCTCGAGCGAAGTGGCCGAACGACTCGGGCTGAGCCGCCCTACTGTCAGCAACCTGCTTACCGCGATGGAGGCGAACGGCTTGATCGAACGCCGCCCCCGGCCCGGCGACCGCCGCCACGTCGAGATCGCGACCACCGCCCGGGCTCACGATCTGTTCGCCCGCTTCGACCAGGCCAGCGGCGCCCTCATCACCGCCGCGGCGGCGACTCTCGCTCCCGAGGACCGCGCCGCGCTGGCCGCCGCCCTCCCCGCGCTCGAACGCCTGCGCGAGGCTCTCCACCGACTCCAGACCTCGGAGGAAACCGAATGAGCACGCCCCGCCAGCGCCTTTCGCGGTGGATACAAGCGCGAATCATCAAGGGACTCGTCCCCGGCCCGTACGACATCGCCATCCGAAAGAACCTGCGCGTCCCGATGGACGACGGTGTCGAGTTGCTCGCCGACCTGATCACACCGATCGGCGACACGGATCCGCGGCTGCCCACGATCGTGATCCGCGGCCCGTACGGACGCAGCGGCCCCGTCGCGGGCCATGCTCGTGCCCTGGCCCGCGAGGGGTTTCCGGTGCTGTTCCAGAGCTGCCGCGGAACCTGGGGATCCGGCGGTGTGTTCACCCCGCAGATCGATGAGCAGCGCGACGGTATCGCCACCCACCGCTGGGTTCGCGAACAAGACTGGTGCACAGGGCAGGTGGTCACTTTCGGCCCCAGCTATATGGGCTTCACGCAGTGGGCGGTGGCCGGCAAGCTGCAGAAGGAAGACCCGGATATCGCGCCCGATGCGTTGTGCCTGATCGTGACGATGCCCGATTTCGGCGCCATCACCTGGGACAACGCCGCGTTCGCGCTGCGCAACGCACTCGGCTGGACGCAGATGATGGACCGGATGATCCACCGGCAGCTGCTCGCCCTGGTGCTGGGCCAGCTGCGTCCGGATCGCAAGCTGCGCAAGGCATTCGACGTGCTCCCCCTGTCGGGCGGCGATGTGGCCGCGAACGGTCGCCGGGTGCACTGGTACCAGGACTGGGTCGCTCACGAACGGCTCACCGACGAGTATTGGACCCAGCAGTCACATACCGCCTCGGTTCCCGATGTCACCGCGCCGGTGTACATGATCACCGGCTGGTACGACATCTTCCTGCCCTGGCAGCTGCGCAACTACGCGCAGCTCGCCGAAGCCGGACGGCCCCCGCGCCTCACCGTCGGCCCCTGGGGACATCTCACCCGAGATATGGGCGCGCCGACGATTCGCGAGACCGTCGAGTTCCTGAAGGAGCATTTCGCCGATGCTCCGAGCAAGCGGGTCGCACCCGTGCGCGCGTATCTCACCGGCGCCGAACAATGGCACGACCTGCACAGCTGGCCACCGCCCGGCACGACGAGCGAGACGCTGCATCTGCACGCGCCGCGCAAACTCGGCCCGGCTCTCCCGGAGGGCGGCATCACCAGCTACGTCTACGACCCCGCCGATCCCACGCCCGCTGTCGGCGGCCCCAGCCTGGGCCCCACCTCGGCCCCGGTCGACAACGCCGCACACGAGCGCCGCCCCGACGTCACCGTATTCCGTGGTGAGCCGCTCACCAGCCCGGTCACGGTCGCCGGAGAACCGGTGGCGCGCATCAGCTTTCGCTCGTCACAAGCCAGCGCCGACATCTTCGTCCGGATCTGCGATCTCCACCCCGACGGACGGTCGATGACGGTCTGTGACGGTATTCGCCGCATCGGCAGTATCGCCACGGCCGACACGGACCCGGCCCCGGACGCCGACGGTTTCCGGGATATCGAGGTGCGGCTGTGGCCCACCTTCCATCGGTTCGAGGCCGGCCACCGCATCAGCGTGCAGATCAGCTCCGGCGCCCACCCGCGATACGCCCGCAATCCCGGATCCGGCGAGCCGGCCGCCACCGCAGCCACCATTCACTCTGCGACGCAGGAGATTTCACACGCCCCGGCGTCTGCGTCGCGGATCGAACTGCCGGTGTGGTCGTCGTGAGCGCCCCGGCAGTCCCCGGCTTGGAGGTGGCGTTCCAGGTGGAGGCACGCCTCGGCCCACCGGAGGACCATGGTGTGACCCGCGCCGGCCACCGCCGCGTGGTACCGATCGTCGGCGGCCGGGTCAGCGGCCTGTTCGACGCCCACATCCTTCCCGGCGGCGCGGACTGGCAAGTGATCCGCCCCGACGGCGCCATCGAAATCGACACCCGTTACTCGGCGCGCACCGCGGACGGCGGCCACATCTACCTCCGGACCTCCGGCATCCGCAGCGGAGCGCCGGAGGTGCTGAATGCTCTGTTGCGGGGAGATCCGGTCGACCCGTCAGACTACTATTTCCGTCTGGTCGTACGGTTGGAGACGTCCGATTCGCGCCTCGCGGAACTGGAACATTCGCTCTTCGTCGCATCGGCGATTCGGGAAGCGAACACGGTCCGCTACATCGCCTACCGCCTCACCTAAGCCAGCTGCAGACGAGGTGACGGCGGGAACGTGACCGGCAATGCCGTCATCGAGCGATGGAACGGCCCAGGCCGCCAACTGATCTCACTCGGATCGACGGCGAGGCGGATTTCCGGCAGCGCGTCGAGCAGCTGATCGATCGCATCCTGCACCACCAGATACGCCACCGAACGGGCCGGACACGCATGCGGGCCCGCACCCCAGGCCAGATGCGAGCGATTACCGGTGCGATCGCCACCCGCGATCTCGGGATCGTTATTGCAGGCAGCCAGACTGATAATTACCGGTTGGTTGGCGGGTAGCCAGGTGTTTTCGATCAGAATCGGCTGGCGAGGATAGGTCATGCAGAAGTTGGCCAGCGGCGGATCGGTGAACAGCACCTCGTCGAGCGCATCGCGAGTCGACAGGCTGCCCGCGAGGATGTCGCCGCCGAAACGCTCGTCGGTGATCATCAGCAACAGGGTGTTGGAGATCAGATTCTGCTGCGGTTCGATGCCCCCGCCGTAGAAGACGATCAGGTTGCGAACCATCTCCTCGTCGTTGAGCTTGGCCGGATGGTGGGCCAGATGCGAGGTGACATCGTCGGCGGGCGCGGCGCGGCGCAGCTGCACCTGCTCCATCAGCGCCTGACTCATATGTTCCATACCCCATGCGGCGTTCACCGTGTCGAAGATCGCCGCCATCCCGGTGGCCACGCGCCGGCCCAGATCCGCCGAACAGCCGACCATACGGTTCAGTACCTCAAAAGCCAGCGGAAACGCGTATTGCGACACCAGATCCGCCGAACCCGACTCACAGAACTCGTTGATCAGCGGGATGGCGATCTTCTCGACGGTGGTGTGCAATTCGTGCAGATCGACCCTGTCGAAGGCCGCCGTGAATGCCTGCCGATACCGCGCATGCGCACTGCCCGCGCTGCGGATGACGTTCGGGTACCACTCCATGATCGGCCGGACCGGGCAATCCGCGGGAACGGTTCGCTCCCACGCCCGCGGGTCGGCCGGGAAATGGTCGGGATCGTTGAGGATCTGCAACGCGGTGTGATAGCCGATGACCAGGGTCGCCGGTACGCCGGGCGCCAGCTCGATCGGCACCATCGAGCCGAAACGGCGGCGCATCGCTTCGTACGCGCGATGGGGGTCGGCGACGAATGCCGGTGTGTCCAGCACGATTCGGGGGCCGTCTGTATCGAAGGGTGTGCCGGCCTGATGAACCGGGCAGCCGGGGGCCGCAGACAGGTCGGAAGGTGGGGTTGACAAAGGGGGTGACTCCAGAGAATGAACCAACAAGCGCGGCAGGGGATTCGCCGTCAGCCGACAGCGTCACCTCGTGCTTGGTGAGAATAGGGGCTGTGGCAGCCCTCCAGCTAGCGTTTTCGTAAAAGGGACAGGCGTCTTGTGAGCAGAAGGCCCGCACCCTGCGGCAGCGCTATTCCATTGGTCTATTGACCACTTCGCGCGTGGCGGCAGCCGCCTGGCTACACCCAGCTGGTCGGCCCCGCCGTGCATTTTGTAGAGGCATCCCGGCGCAGCGACGGGTGCACCTACAGGCGAACACTGTGGTCCGAATTTTTCGTGCAAACTCGGCCCGATGTGCGAGTTTTCCGCATAAGCGACGGAGGTTTGCACGAATAGTTCGGCCACATCAGTCCACCTCGTCCAGTGCCGACAGCGCCGCGCTCGCGGCCAGTCCGGCCAGGCAGCCGGGGAAACAGTCAACGTGGATCTCCCACAAGCGGCGCGCACAGTCTCGTTCGAGGTGGGTGGGCTCCCAGGTGCAGTCGTTCACCGGTGGCGGCTCTACGACATACGGTTGCGTCATTCCACGCAGCCACAACCGGGGTGGTGCGACGGTGGCCAAATCGAAGTCGGCGGTCACGCGTTCGGGCAGATCGTCGACATGGGCCAGGTCGAACACGAGGATGGCCGCCGCGCCCATCCCCGCCGCGATCGCGAGGATGTCGCCGATCGGATCGCGCATCCCCTCGGGTGGGCGCAATGTGCACAGCCAGCGAAATCCGAGTTGATGAGCGAAACATTGGATTTCGAGGTCGTGCCCCGCTGCGTCGGGACCCGAGATCTCCGTACGTACCAGCCCGACAGCTTTGCTGCGCGCGACCGACATCACTGCCAGCGCACCGGCGACCTTCCGCAGCGACGCCACCGATTCCGCCTCTTCGCCGGTTGCGCTCCAGCCCTTCATTTCCTGGTTCTTCGCGATCGACGTTCGAACAGCAGCCCATTTGACACGGCCGGGAAGGCGCTGGCGAAAACCCTCGTCCGGTGCGGATCTCGCGCCGCGATCAGGCAAGCATGCGGCGACTTCGGATGAAGCGCCTCGCATCGGGTTCGCATCTTTCACCGAAGGTTCTCCCCTCCTGTCACCGGTGCGCAGCCGGCCGAAGCGGCTATGTCTGCCCAGTAATCACGCTTGACGTTGTCCCACAATCGATTCCACTTCGGATACCGTTCACGCGCCTGAGCGAGGTCCGTACCGGGCGCGAACGTCGCAACCTGTTGCGATCGCGCGTCCGCATCGATCACGGCCGTTATCTCGATGCGGCCGAGAGGATTTCGCGTCGATCGCCATACCGCACGCAATCCGTCGGCCTCGGTGATACGCTCGCCAACTGCCGCGTGATCTCGTCCGTGTGTGCGTGCCAACGAATCCTCCAACTCGGGCCGTTCCACTCGATCTGCTGTCATCACTGCGATGCCTCGGTTCGATGGGAGGGGCCGACGCTGTGCAGCAGGCTCGGCCCCAAATGCGTTCCCAGCACAGTGAATTGACGGCGAGCTCACAAGCCACGATGGATAATCCGTTCCGATTCATCAGAAGCCCAAGCTCGTCGTCCCAGAACCGCGCGGTGCCCATCCACAACCCCGGATCGCCGCATCCAAAGGAGGCAGCTCGTCATGGTGGATATCAGTTCGACGCTCCCCCGCCGTCAGCTCGGACGGTATCTGCGGGAGCTACGTCAGGGATCCGGACTGACGATCGCGGAACTCGCGCGCCGCATCGAACGCGGCGCCACGACGGTCCAGCGCCTCGAGACCGGCACCGCCGACCGGATCCGGTTGTGGGACGTCGACGCGATCTGCCAAGTCTGCGGCGCCGACGAGACGACAACCGAGGCGCTCAAAGGGCTTGCCCAGCAGGGGAACAGCAAGAGCTGGTGGCATCAGTACGGGGATTTGATACCGGTCAGCTTCGATGTCTACATGGGCCTGGAAGCAGCTGCCGCGAAGCTGATTTCATTCCAAGAACTCATACCTGGGCTGCTTCAGACACCCGACTACGCGCGAACCGTCACCCGGCAGGCGCATCCGTCGGAATCGGACGGCGAGATCGCCCGTAGGGTCGAGATGCGGGTGCGTCGCCAAGTTTTGCTGACCAAGAAGTCGGATCCCGTACCGGCCGACATCATCCTCGACGAGTCGGCGCTGCACAGGGTCATCGGGAACCGGCGAATCATGGATGCACAACTGCGCTACCTCGCCGATGCCGGAACTCGACCCAATATCCGAATCCGAGTTCTGCCGTTCGCCGCCGGCCTCCCGCTGGGTGACTTGACCGGTCCTTTCACGATCCTGAGCTTCGGAGAGTCCGGTGACGGCCGCCAGGCCGAACCTCCCGTCGTATATGCCGAGGGTTATACGGGAGCGATGTACTTCGACGATGCAGATCTCGTGCAGCGGTATCGCACTGCGCACGCGGCCCTTGGACAGGTAGCGTTGAACGAGCAGGACAGCAGAAAAATGCTGCGGGACAAGGCAAGGGAGTTCGCGAAGTGAGCGCTGATCTATCCACGGCTCGCTGGTTCAAGAGCAGCCACAGCGGCGGCAGCCAGGACTGCGTCGAGGTCGCCTTCCTCGCCGACGGCATGGTCGGTGTGCGCGATTCGAAGAATCCGGCAGGACCCGCACTCGCCTTCACTCCAGCGGACTGGGACGCCTTCACCGCCGCCGTAGAACACGGCAGGCTCACCGATCCGACTGCCTAGCGGCCCCGCCGCGCATATTCGCAATCACGTCACCGGCCACCGATTGTCACGCGTCTCGTAGGTCACGACCCCATGAGACGCGTGCCGATCGACACCGGAGATGCGAAACGCTCCCGAATCCGCGCTGCGCGCAAAACGACACCGGGACACCGACAGTTCTCACGCGACTTCTTCGTGAAGCTGTAGCCGGAACAGCACTTGCGAAATGCTTTCTACGCCCGGGTTCCAACTCGCTTACACGCTCATCCCCGAAGTGAAGCCTCCGGACTCCGGCATCACCGTGCTGCACCGCGCCAACTACGTCCTGGCCGGCGCCTGGTCCCCCACGACGCCGGCGCGGTGACCATCAATCATCCGTTCCCGATCAGTATTCCCTGGTCCGACCTGGAGTTCTGAGCCGATTGCGGCCGCCGGGCCTGACTACCCCTCGGGATAGAAGAGGAACAGGGTGCACCCCGTCTCGCTCGCCGGAACATGCCAGCTTCCCGCCGGGGCATGGATGAAGGTGCCTGCCGGGTAGTCGCGCGCGCCGTCGTTGAAGGTGCCGGTCAGGACGTAGACTTCCTCCGGCCCGGGTTCGTGCACGTCGTGGCGGGGCCAGGAGGTGCCGGGGTCCATTTCCAGGACGTGGGCGTGGGCGCCGTTGTCGCCTTTCCACAGTTGGCGTTGCCGGATGCCCGGGAAAAGTTCGCGGCTGGGGGCGTCTGCGAGGTTTGTCCAGGTGTAGCCGGGCTGGGCGAGGATCTCGGGGTTCATAGTTGCCACGGTGCCGGATGCCGATGTGTCATCGACAGTGTCTGAGATGACGTCGAGGGGTACATTCTTGCCATGCATCGTGTGGTGGCGTTGGTGCGGCCGGTGCAGTCGACGTTCGAACTCGGTTGTGCCGTGGAGGTTTTCGGTACCCCCAGAGAAGGGGTGCCGCAGCACTACGAGTTCGAGGTGTGCACGGAGGCGCCGGGTGCGGTGCCCACGACTGCGGGCTATGCGATATCGGTGACTCGAGGGCTGGCGGCGCTGGACTCGGCGGATACCGTGATCATTCCGGGGTGGCTGCCGGTGGAGACACCCCTGTCGGGTGCGGTGCGGCGGGCGCTGGTTCGCGCGCATGGCCGTGGGGCACGGCTGGTGACGATCTGTTCCGGGGTGTTCGCGTTGGCGCGGACCGGACTGTTGGACGGGCGTTCGGCGACGACGCACTGGGCGCGGGCCGGGCAATTGGCGCGGGAGTTTCCGCGGGTTCGGGTGGAGCCGGATCGGCTGTATGTGGACCATGGCGATGTGGCCACGAGTGCGGGGGCGGGTGCGGGAATCGACCTGTGCCTGCACCTGGTTCGCACCGATCATGGGGCCGCGCATGCCGCACTGATCGCGCGGCACATGGTGATGCCGCCGCATCGCGATGGCGGTCAGGTTCAGTACGCGCCGCCGTCGCCGGTCGAGGACGGATTCGACGGTCTGTTGCAATGGGCGGAAGCGCGGCTCGAGACATCGCTGTCGGTCGCCGATATGGCCGCGCATATCAACGTCTCCCCGCGTACGCTGGCGCGCCGGTTCGCCGATCTGCTCGGTACCAGTCCGGGTGGGTGGTTGCTGGAGCGTCGGGTGGCGCGGTCGCGAGTTCTGTTGGAGGACACGGACTTACCGGTCGACGCCATCGCCGTCCGGGTAGGGCTGGGCTCGGCGGTCAATCTGCGCCGCCGCTTCCGCGACCAGGTCGGCACCACGCCGGGCGCGTATCGGCGCGCGTTCCGCACACCGACCGCCGGCACCGCGTAGATATCGCCTCTCACACAGGCAGTCGCCGGCGGTACGTCAGCGCCCGGCAGGCTTACGCCAGCTCGCACAGCCTTCTGCAGGACTCCGGCCGGCCGGTTTCTTCTGCCCGCGGCCATCTTTCGATCGGCGGCGATCAGGATTGGTGCGCCGCCCGGTGAACCGGAACCTCCCGATGCCCATTGGTGACAATGCTCGGAATCGGCCGCAGCTCAGCAGGATCCACCGCGAGTTCCATATCGGGGAACCGCGCGAACAGAGCAGGGAGCGCTATCGTCGCCTCGAGCCGCGCCAGCGGCGCCCCCAGGCAATGATGCACCCCGTACCCGAATGCGAGGTGTTCTTTCGACCGCCGCCCGGCATCGAACGCATCGGCGTTGTCGCCGTGCAGTTTCCGATCACGCCCCGCACCGGCCAGGGACGCGATGATCACATCTCCCCGGTTGATCCGCACACCGCCGGGATCACCGGCGATGTCGATGTCTTCCACGGCGAATCGCATCGGCATATGCGCCAGCGGCGCATTCCAACGAAGTCCTTCTTCGACCACCTCCGCCCACGGAATCTGTTCTGCGAGAGCTGCCTTCCGCTGTTCCGGATGGGTGAGCAGGCCGATAATGCTGTGGTCCAGTAGGTTCGCGGTGGTTTCGTGGCCGGCGGTGATGATCAGCAGCAGCGTGTCACGCAACTCCTGTTCGTCTAGCCGCGATCCGTCCGCGTCGTCGTGGGCGTTCATCAGAACCGTCGTGAGGTCGTCGCCCGGGTTCTCACGCTTGTGCCGCAACAGTTCTTCCATGAGGACGAACAGTGCCCCGAAATGCGCACCGACTTCGGCGGGGTCGAGGCTGGTATCGAGAATTCCGTCCGCGTGGATGCGCAGTTGATCATCCATCCCGGCCGGAACGCCCATCAGTTCGCCGATGACGCGAATCGGCAGCGCGGTGGCGAAACCCGCACGCAGATCGACGATTTCGCCGCCGGTGACAGCGGCCAACTCGTCGAGCAGTTCGGTGACGAACGCTTCGATCCGCGGCCGAAGTGCCTGGGTGCGTTTGTTCGTGAACGCCGGTGCCACGAGTTTGCGCAGCCGCTGATGCTGCTCGCCGTAGGTGGTGAGCATATTTCTCGCCGCCACCCACGGAAACATCACCCAGTCCGGGCCGATCTCACCGTCGATGAACCGCGGCCAGTGCTGATGCGCGTCCTTGGAGACACGCGGATCGGTGAGCAGTTGCCTGAGCACGGTGGCGTCGGTGACCGACCAGGCCGGCACGCCGCCGGGCAGCACCACCTGGGCGACCGGGCCGCGAGCGCGAATACGGGCCAGCTCGCCCTGGATGTCGGCGGCACTGGGATCCAGCACCAGCGGCTGCGTATCTGTCATCGGACCCTCCATCAGGTGAGACGCATCGGTGGGCATGCGGGAAACACCACCGGCAGGGCTGCCAAGGCGCGGTGAAACTGCCCGGTCCTCCAACTTAGTTGCTGCGCAGGAACTTCCGGGCGAATATCCGGAAGCGCATCGAGCAGCAGATCGATGGCCTGCCGCGCGATCGTCTGCGCGAGCGGCTGCGCCGGGCACGAGTGCGGGCCGACTCCCCACGCCAGGTGAGACCGGTTTCCGCGCCGGTCACCGCCGACGATATGCGGATCGGTGTTGCATGCCGCCAAGCTGACGACCACCGGCTGATCGGCCGGCAACCACACGTCGCCGATGAGTTGCGGCTGTCTGGGATACGTCATGCAGAAATTGGCCAGCGGCGGGTCCGCGAACAGCACCTCGTCGATGGCGTCGCGGGTGTCCATGGCGCCGCTGAGCACGTTGCCGCCGTACTCTTCGTCGGCCATCAACAGCAGCAGCGTGTTCAGGATCAGATTGCAGGTCGGTTCCGTGCCCGCCGAGAACAACAACGCGGCCTGGTTCACCATCTCCATGGGGTCGAGGCCCTCGGGGTGGGTCAGCAGTCGCGAGGTCAGGTCGTCGCCGGGGCGCTCGCGCTTCTGCTCGACCACCGCGAGCAGCGCCTCGATGAACCGCTGCTGACCTTCTTCGGCGCCGACCCCGTCCAGCATCGCGGCCATCCCCTGGTAGGCCGCGGATGCGGCGTCTTCGGGGAAGCCCATCAGCTCACTGAGAACCCGGAAGGTCAGCGGGAAGGCGTAATCCATCCGCAGATCGGCGGTGCCGCGCTCACAGAAGGAGTTGACGAGAGCGTCGGCCGCGCGTGCGACCGCGCCGTGCACCTTGTGCAAATTGACGGTGTCCAGCGCGTCGGTGATCGTGCGCCGGTAACGGGCATGTTCCGCGCCCGCGGTGCGCAGCGCGTTCTGCCGATAGCCGAGCATCGGGGTCACCGGGCAGTCCGGCGGAGCGTTCTTCTCCCACCGGCGCGGATCGGCGGGAAAGCGAGCCTCGTCGTTCAAAATCTGCAGCGCCGCTTGATATTCGATCACCAGTGTGGCCGGCACGCCGGGCGCCAGCTCGATCGGCACCAGTGGCCCACGGCTGCGCATGGATTCGTAGGCGCGGTGCGGGTCGGCCGCGAAGTCGGTAGTGTCCAACCGGATCTGCGGTTCCGCGGAATGCGCCGGAGAACCGTGATCGGCCGGCCGGGCGCTGCTACGTACCGCGTCTGCGTCGTTCAGCATGCGTCCCCCGCGCGAGATGTTGCGTGTCCTGTCGGATGTCCTGCGAGATTGCCTGCCATTCGTTGTATGGGCACGGCCGACACCCTAGCGGAAACCGTTGTAATTCAATGTTTTTGACAAAACAGACAACACGGTAGTTTGTTGCGTGCAGGTTGCTGCGGCGAGCTCCTGTCACTTCCCCTCGTCCGGCTCCCGCATCAGCTCGGCGAGCCGATCCCACGCCGGGGACGTCGCGCCTGGCTGCGACTGGACCGCCAGCTGGGCAATGGTCGCATCGTGGTCCGGGACGACGGTCGTCGCATTGTCCCGGCGCGCGAACCACTCTCGCGTCCGCGCCGCCAGCTCGGGCAGGCGCGGGTCCTCCGGGCAACAATCGTAGACCGCGTCGTAGTCGAGATAGATGGCGCGGAATTCGGCATCGTCGAGCAGTGTGCGCTTTTCGGCGATCCATGCGGCGGCCGCCGTGGGTGAGGCGGTCTGCATGAGGATCCAACCATCGCGTTCGAGTTGGATCTGGCGTTCGCTGACGCCGAGTTCGCGCAGTTCATCGAGGTGGTCGGCGACGTCCGCGGACACATAGAGGCGGTCTCCGCCGCGCAGCTGGGTGAGTTGCTCCCGGGTTCGTCGCAGCTGCTCGATGCGCTGTTCGAGGTCGTGGTCGATCTCGGTGAGGGCCGCCGCGAGGGCGCCGGGGTCGGCGTCGAGCAGATCCTTGACGCGGGCCAGCGGCACCCCGGCGTGGGCCAGTGTTCTGATCTTGACCAGGTCGATAGCGTGCTGCGCGGTGTAGCGGCGGTAGCCGGAGGCGTCGCGGTCGGGTTCGGCGAGCAGGCCGCGCTGGTGATAGTGGCGCACGGCCTTGACGGTCACCCCCGCATAGTCCGCGAGCTGTCCGATCGTGAGCATAGGAGACATCCTTCCGCGCGCCGGGACGATCAGGAACGCCGGGTCAGGCGGCCGCCGGCATTGCGGAAGCGGGCGCGACCGTCGCGAATGTCGTGGTAGGAGACGAGCAGCAACCGCAGGTAACCGTCGAAGATCTCCGGCGGATAGCCCGCGGGGGCGAACAGGCCGGGCCGGACCGGGACGTAGCGTTGCGGCGGCGCCGAGGTCGCGCCACCGGCGAACGCGGTGAAGATGCGTTCCTGCGTCGCGTCGTCGGGTTCGTAGGTCACGCGCTCCTCGAGCTGCCCGTCGACGATGTCGACGTCGACGCGGAGCTGCCCGGACCGGTAGGTGCCCGCATACGGGGTGAGGTCGACCTCGGTGTCGAATGCATCGACGAGTGTGGGGATTTCGATGCCGAGATGCTCGGTCAGCAGCCACCGCAGCAGCCGGTCGTGCAGCAGGATCGCTCCCGAGGTGTTGCCGAAGGCGGTGAAGACCAGGTCGTGTTCGGGGACGACGCACAGGATGGACACCCCGCCCGGCGAGGCGCCCGACATCGCCAGCACCGTGGTGGCGCCGAACGGGTATCGCACCCACCCCAGACCCATCGGCGGGACGTTCGGGGTGTTCATATCGTGGGCCACTCGTTGCATCGTCGCGGTCGACTCCGCGGACAGGATCCGGGCGCCGGTCGGCGCGATGCCACCGGTGAGGTGCGTGCGCCCGAACGCCAGCAGGTCGGCGACCGTGCCTATCGGGGTGCCGCCGGCCGGTCCCCAGGTGTCGGGAAGCATGAACATGCCGGTCGGCTCGACGCCCCCCGTTTCCGGATCGATGAAGTGTCCGACCGCCGTGCTGCGCAGAATCGCTTGTCGCGCAGAAGTACTCGACGTCGTCATGCCGACCGGTCCGAACAACTCCCGCTGGAGCAGGTCCGGGTAGGGCATGCCGGTCACCACCTCGAGCAGTCGGCCGGCGACGATCATGCCGCCGTTGGAGTAGCTGAGCTGTTCACCGGGTTCGAACAGGGTGCCGCACCTCGCGAGGCCCTCGACGTAGTGTTTCAGGGCATCGCGGCCCTCCACATCGGGGAAGAACAAGTCCGCATCGATGCCGTTGGTGTGTGAGATCAGATGCCGGACAAGGATTTTGCCGGCGGCGCAAGGATCACCGAGCGCGAAGTCCGGCAGATAGTCCACCACCGGCGCATCGAGTTTCAGCAGCCCGCGTTCGACCTGCTGCAGCATGAGCGTGGTGGTGAGCACCTTGGTGACGGAACCGAAGAGAAAGCCGGTGTCGTCACGCATCGGAGCGCCGGTGGCGAGGTTCGCGGTCCCGTGCGAGACGACGACCTGCTCGCCCGCGTGACAGACCCCGGCGACGTAGCCGGGAACCTGGTCCGACTCACAGAAGGCGGCCACCTGCGGGCGGATTCGGTCGGCGACGGTGTGCAGTGCGTTGTTGTTCATGCGGACCATCGTCGAACCCTGCCCCAGGGGCAAGGTCAAGCCGAAGACGGAACTTCTTGTTTCAGGGGATGTGGTAGACGCATCCGCCCATGCCGAGGTAGTCGCGGAACTGGCAGATCAGGTTGCTCAGCGCATCGGCCGAACCGGAGGACGAACCCGTGCCGGGCGTAGCGGCGGACGCGGACGGTGCGGTGGCTGCGAGCGGCAGTGCCAGCGCGGCAGCGGTCAGGACGGTGACGGCGAATCGCTTGCTCATGGGACTTCTCCAATTCAATAGGTGCTAGAGCCGACTCCGGCCCTGGTAACACCTCGAAGCGTAGGAAGCTCTCGAACACCGAAACAGCCCCGAGTTTCCAGGTCTCGCGATCAGGGTGATTCGGGTCGCAGCGCGCGCCGGGCGGCCGGGATAGCCTGGCCCGAAGGGAGGGCAGCATGATGATCGAATTCGTTCCGGACAAGAGTCTGTACCCGTTCGAATCGCGCTGGTTCGACTCGTCGGCCGGGCGCGTGCACTACATCGACGAAGGTTCCGGGCCGGCGATCCTGTTCTGCCACGGGTCTCCGACGTGGAGTTTCCTCTACCGCCACATCGTGACGGGGCTGCGGGATCGGTATCGGTGTGTCGCGGTGGACTATCCGGGGTTCGGATTGTCCGAGCGGCCTTCCGGTTTCGGTTATACGGTCGCGGAGCACACCGCCGTGCTCGGCGAGTTGATCGATCGTCTGCGGCTCGACGATTTCATCGTCATGGGACAGGATTGGGGCGGGCCCATCGGCTTGGGCGCGGCGGTGACGCGTGCCGATCGGGTGCGGGGAATCGTGTTGGGTAACACGGTCTTCTGGCCGATCGAAGCAATGGCGAACAAGGCGTTCAGCGCGATTATGAGCAGCCGTCCGATGCAGCGCCGGATACTCGAGCAGAATTTTCTCATCGAGCGCGTGCTGCTCTCGGAATTGGGCCGCACGCTCAGCGCGGCCGAAGCCGAGCACTATCGCGCGGTGCAGCCCTCCGCGGAGGCGCGGTGTGGGCTCGCGGTGATGCCCGGAGAAATTCGTGCCGCGGCCCCGCTGCTGGCGCAGCTTTCCCGAGATGTTCCCGCGCTCCTCGGAGACAAGCCGGCGCTGGCGGTGTGGGGGATGCGCGACATGGTGTTCCGGCCGAAAGCATGTCTGCCTCGCATCCGAGCCGCTTTCGAAGATCTCGAGATAGTCGAATTGCCACGTGCTCGGCACTTCATCCAGGAGCAGGCGCCGGAAGCGATCGCGACGGCCATCGCGAATCGATTCCCGTGAGGGGGCGCGTCACAGGAGAAGACGCTGTTCACCATCGGATTGCCGACGCGCCGTCCGACACACCGCGCGGCGAACCGAACCGCACAAAGACCTGCGCGGCTGTCGGTCGAACGGCTTATTGTGGGCGCCGACCAGCCCGGCGATAATCGGTAGCCGTTCTGCGGCAAGTCGGCCGACCACTCGAACCTGATGAGACCGTGAAGGTTTCGGAAAGCGTGCGATGAACAGGCGTGCACTTCTTTCACCGTTCGTCACGATGTCGATCTGCTTGCTGACGATGGGCGTTGTCGGGTGCGGTGGATCGGCCGGCGAGACGGTCGGCGACGGCCAGGCAGTATCCGATGGTCGGAGCGTCGAGACGGTTTCGCCCGCAAGCACTTCGGTTGCGTTGTCCAATATGGCCGTGCCCGGCACAGCGGTGGCCGATGCCCGCACGTACTTCGCCAACTCCGGCGGGATCGACGGCTATTACTTCACCACTCCGACCGGCCGGTGGCATTGCGCGATCATCGTCGGCGGTGAACCGCACATGGCCGGGTGTCAGCCCTCGACGAACACCGGAGCGGGGATCGGGGTGAAAGGTGCTCCGACGGTCGAGAGCAACTACTCCCACAAGCAGGTTCCGCCCGACACGATTCTGATCGAGCGGGGCGGCGAACCACGTTTCGCCGTGCTGAGGCAAGCGGTGTTCCGGCTGGCGTCCGAGGAGGCAAAAATCTTGCCCTACAACACATCCCTGTCGGCCGACGGCTTCACCTGTACGGCCCGAGATTCCGGTGTGTCGTGCGCAGACGATGCCTCACGAAAAGGCTTCACCTTCTCCACCGAAGGTTTTTCGATGAACTGACGCGAACCGGTTCAGTCCTCGGCGACGACGCCGCGCAACGCGACCACCTGCCGGCCGTCGACCTCCAGCTCCGCGATACCCCGTTCGGCCGGGATGCGCACACTGACGGTCACGAACCGGCCCGCCGCGATCGTCTTGCCGACCTCGAGCCCGCGTACCCGCTTGACGAATTCGGCGTGCCCCACATCGGAACCGGCCGGCCATTCCACCACCGCGCGCGGGCTGAGTACCGCGCGCACACCGGCGACATCGCCGCGACCGGCTGCTTCCAGCAACCCGGTGGCGGCCCGCCTACCCGCCGCGCCGACGCGGACGAAACCGCGGGTGAAGCCCAATGCACCACCGACACCTTGGTTTCCGAGCAGCTGCGGGGCGAGTTTCGCGGCCGCGCCGAGCCCGCGACCCCCTGCGGCCAGGAGTTGGCCGACCATGACCGGTAGCTCCCAGTGGGCGTAGAGGCGGGCGATCTTCCATTCGCCGCCGACCTCGGTCAGGTCGTAGCGCAGGTGCATCGGCACGTGCAGGGTCACACCGGTGGACATGGTGGTCGCGAGGGCGAGGTCGCGAAAGACCGTGGTACCGCGCACGACGTCGTGGTCGACGTGGAAGACGATGTCGTTGGGACCGATGAAGGTGTCGTAGAACCGTTCGATCGCCGCGCGGCCGATGTGCGGACGTGAGCCGACCGGATCCTCGACCCGGCCGTCGGGTGCGAACAGATCCACCCAGGCCGCGCGATCGTGCACCGCGACCGCCTGCGGGGACCGTTCCACCGTGGCGAGCAGCTCCGCCACCGACGCATTCGCGGACATCGTTCCTCCAGACTCTCGACTCCCTCCAATCTATAACCTGTTCCAGTTTTGTACGGAGTAACCAGCGAACCACCGGCAAGTGCGCGTGACGGATCTCGCGATGATCACGTCCCGGCCCGGGCGTACGGTGACCGGTATGCAGGTCGGGCAACCCAGCACAACCGCGATGGCCACCGCGCAGGCACGGGCCTATCACCAACTCGCCGACGAACCACGGATCTTCACCGATCCACTGGCGGTGCGGCTCGTGGGCGAGGACGCGGCCCGCAACAATCCGTTCGACAAGGGCGTGGATCCCGAACTGGCCCGGCGGCGCCGGCTGTTCCTGGCCACGCGCAGTCGCTTCGCCGACGACACCGTCGCGGAGGCCGTCGCCGACGGGACCCGCCAGGTGGTCGTGCTCGGTGCCGGGATGGATACCGCCGCCTACCGCAATCCCCATCCGGATGTGCGATTCTTCGAAGTCGACCATCCCGACACCCAGGCGTGGAAGCGAAATCGCCTGGCGGAAGCGGGAATCGAGGTGCCGGACTCGATGACGTTCGCCCCGGTGGACTTCCACCGCGACAACCTCGCCGACGCGCTGGCACAGGCCGGACTGGATCGCGCCCGCAGCGCGGTGTACGTCTGGCTCGGCGTGGTGGTCTACCTCGAACACGCGGCCATCGCCGAGACGTTGCGCTATATCGCCGGCCAGGGCGGCGGTGCGGTCGTGGTGTTCGACTACTCCTACCCGCCCGACGAGGGGCAGCACGCACGCGGGAAACGCGTTGCGGCCGTGGGCGAACCGTGGATCAGCTTCTTCACCGAGGAGCAGATGCGGAGCGAACTGGAGTCGGCCGGATTCACCGACATCGAGGATCACCCGGGGATCGCATTGGTTCGGTCCTACGCCGATCTCCCCGGCACCGGACCGGCACTGCCGGGCCCGCATCTCATTCGCGCGCGGGCCTGACCCCGAGTTCACGCACCGCCGTCCCCGGAACAATCACCGGCAGACGACGGTTGCCCCGAGAGAAACACGACTGCGAACTCGGGAGGTGCGATGCTGGCGATCGGATTCGAGGAGCCGGGTGGTCCGGAGGTACTGCGACCGGTCGAGGTGCCCGAACCGCATGTCGGCGCGGGTGAGGTGCGGATCCGGGTGGCCGCGGCGGCCGTGAACCCCTCCGACACCGTGACCCGGTCCGGCATGGCCCACGATCGCTACCGCGAGGTGACGCCGCCGTACGTTCCGGGATGGGACGCCGCGGGAATCGTCGACGAGGCCGACCCCGAGACCGGCTGGCACAGTGGCGACCGGGTCGTCGCGATCACATTGCCGGTGCTCGCCGGTGGCGGCGCCTATGCCGAAAAGATCGTGGTACCCGCGACGCAGGTGGCGCGCCTGCCCGAGGGAAGCGACTTCGTCTCCGCCGCAACGCTTCCGATGAACGGTCTCACCGCCTGGTTCGCCTTGGACGCGCTCGACCCACGAGCGGGTCGCACGATCGCGGTGACCGGGGCCGCGGGCGCGGTCGGCGGATATGTGATCCAGCTGGCGAAAACGCGCGGCTACACCGTGATCGCCGATGCGAAACCGGCCGATGAGCAGGTGGTCCGCGACTTCGGCGCCGACGTTGTCCTGCCGCGCGGCGACGACCTCGCCTCGCGCATCCGGGCGCACGCTCCCAACGGCGTCGACGCGCTGATCGACACCGCGCTGCAAGGCGATGCGGTACTCCCGGCGGTGCGCGACGGCGGCGCGTTCGTCATCCTGCGGCCCGCGGCTTTGGGCGGCGGGGCCACACCGGAGCGCGGTATCTCGGTCCACCTCGTGATGGTCGGCGATCACCTGGACGAACCCCATGCGCTCAGCGAATTGAGCCGCCTCGCCTCCGAGGGCGCGCTGACCCTGCGGGTGGCCCGAACCTTCCCCGCCGAACAAGCCGAGCACGCTCACGAACTCCTGGAAGCGGGCGGCGTCCGGGGTCGCATCGTCCTCGAATTCTGAAGGGCGCGTTATTCCTTCCGCGGCGGCAGGGGCGGCAGCTCGAGGTTGTCGCGGAAGGCCTCACCCACGTGGTCCGAGCCGACGATGCCGCGGCGGCGAAGTTCGAACAGTCCGCGCAGTGTGGGCCGATCGCGGGTCACGATGCCCGCGATCACCTGCCGGCGGCTGGCCGCGTTGTCGGTGACATCGCCCGCGCCGGCGAACATTTCGGCGGGCACCCGTTCGTCGAGAGCCAGATTCCGCAGCGATTGCCCGGCCAGGCTTTTCAACTCGCATCTACGACGTGACCTACTACCAGGGGATCGGCCCGGGCTCGAGGTGTTCACCGGCACGGTGGTGCCGATTCTGCGCAGCCGCGGGCTGTTTCGCACCGAATACACCGGCACCACGCTGCGCGACCACTTCGGGCTGCCGCGGCCCGGATCGGCCGCGGCGAACTGACGCAGGAATCGTTGCGCTGCATAGTTTTTTAACGTGCCGGGCATTCGTTCGGCGCGGGCAGGCCGCGCAGTCGCTGGTCGAGCCAGTCGATCGCACCCGGGAATCCGGCCATCAGGGTGATGGAATGCTCGCCCAGCACGTTGCGGAACACGGCGGGCACGCCACGAGCGCACTGCGCGCGGAACAGATCGGTCGACTCGACCTCGGGAATCCAGATGTCGAGTATGCCGTGGTAGATGTACAGCGGCGCAGCGGATTTCCGGTCGCGCAGGTCGGTGGCGGCGAACAGGGCGCGGGCCGCGTCGGTGTCGAGCGGATGGGCGGTGTCGGTCGCCAGCTCGATCGGCACACCGGTCACGCCGAGCGGTCCGTTGCTGTCGCCGCAGGTGTCCTTCACCGGGGAGGTGGCCAGCCACTCCCCCAGATGGTTCAGCTGATCCAGCAGTTCCGGATGCTCACGAGCGAAGGCCAGCGCGACGACCATCAGAATGCCCGACGCGATATTGCCGTTGAAGTGACGGGCCACCTCGCTGTAGTCGGTCGCCAGGCCGCCGACCGACACTCCGACGATCGACCCCGCCAACTCGGGCGCGTACTCGCCGAGCAGCATATCCGCCGCATAGGCCGCGATCGCGCCGCCGGAGTAACCGCCGATCGCGAACTTGCTGTCCCCCAGCGTCTTCGGTTCGACCGTCCGCACCGCGCGCATCGCGTCGAGGATCACGTGCCCCGCGACATGCGGTTCGGCATAGGCCATCCACGGACCCTCGTGGTCGGGAACGAGCACTCCGTAGCCGTGCGAGAGGGCCCACCACGTG
This sequence comes from Nocardia sp. NRRL WC-3656, assembly GCF_000720265.1. NCBI lineage: Bacteria > Bacillati > Actinomycetota > Actinomycetes > Mycobacteriales > Nocardiaceae > Nocardia > Nocardia sp. NRRL WC-3656. The sequence goes on from NZ_JOJF01000009.1 coordinate 182,737, forward strand.
GTCGGCGGGAAGAGATCACCCGCACTGAATTTGGGATGCAATCCGTGCGCCAGGGCATACCCGGGGGTGCAGCGCAGGCCGAGCGAATTGATCGGGATGGCGTTCACCAGCAGCGGTCGCTGTCCGGGGCCGGTCCAGTTCGCGGCGGGAATCAGCAGGGTCGCCGTGCCGAACGAGGGCGCACCGGTTGCGCCGGTGGAGCGGAATTTCAGCTGCAGTGCGCGGGCGATCGGCACCACGGCCAGCGGCGCGGCCGTGGCCGTCACATCGCGCACCTCGATCGGATCGCCGGGACGCATGGCGTCGAGTCCGGCCGGCCACTGATCGAACAGCGGATCGCCGGCCGGCGGCGACAACACCGCCCGCCACAGCGCGGCGAGTTCGGGCCGCAGTTGGGCATTGGGCGGCGACGGCGCCGGTGGCAGATTCGGCGCCGGAATCGAACGATCGATCCACTGCTGCCATTCGGTCGAGTCCGTGGGAGCCGGGCCGTCGTCCGCGCGACTCGCCGGCAGGCGAACCGTCATCGACACTAGCAGGGCACATGCCGCGAGCACGACGAGCAGCAGCGTCCGAGCTCGTTTCACAGCAACCTCCACAACAGATCGACCAGCCCCGTTCCGGGGCGGTAGTGACTGGAGCCGAGATCGGGTTCGAGATACCCGCCGGGCACCACGATATCCCCGGCTGACGGCACCTGCGCGCAACTCACCGACGTGCCGCCGACCGCCTCGGCCACGACGACGCCGACGTCGAGTACGACCGCCTGGACAATCCGCCGGAAAGGTCTCCGTCTCACGCCGAAAATCACTGTGCCCCTTTGTGAACGACCGCCCCGACGCACGCACACCATACGGTCGGCCGCGACGGCGCAGCGCGCCTCCGGACGCGGTCGTGGAGAACTCACGAAACCGGGCCGTCGATACCGGTGCCCGGCACAACGATTCGACGAGCGAAAAGGTCGCGTTTCATCAAATGTGCATGATGCACCTCATATGTATGATGCAAACGTCGGCTCGTGACATTCGAGGAGTAGGGCGTGGAGAAAGCACAAACCGCCGGGCGTTCCGGCGCGATACTGGCGGTGCTGGCATTCGCCGGCATCGTCGTCTCGCTGACGCAGACGGTGGTCGTGCCGTTACTCGGCCAGCTGCCGCAGATCCTGCACACCAGCCCGGCCAATGCGACCTGGGTGGTCACCGTGAGCCTGCTGGCCTCCGCGGTCACCACACCGGTGTCGGGACGGCTGGGCGACCTCTACGGCAAACGCCTGGTGCTGCTCGGCTCGACCGTGCCGCTGCTGATCGGGTCGGTGATCTGCGCGGTGTCCTCCTCGCTGTGGCCGATGATCGTCGGGCGCGGCCTGCAGGGTATGAGCGCCGGCATCGTGCCCGTCGGCATCGCCGCGCTGCGCGATCTGCTGCCGCGCGAGCGCCTCGGATCGGGTATCGCGCTCATCAGCTCCTCCCTCGGCATCGGCGGCGCGCTGGGTCTGCCGATGGCGGCCGCGGTCATCCAGTACTCCGACTGGCGAGTGCTGTTCTGGACGATGGCCGCGCTCGCGGCGGTGATCGGCGTCCTGATCTTCACCCTGATCCCCGCCACCCCACCGAGTTCCGCCGCGACCGGACGGTTCGACGTGCTCGGCGCCCTCGGCCTCGGCGTGGGCCTGGTGTGTTTGCTGCTCGCGGTGTCCAAGGGGTCGAGCTGGGGCTGGGGCAGCGGCCTGACCATCGGCTTGTTCGTCGCCGCCGTCGTCGTCCTGCTGCTGTGGGGCTGGTGGGAGCTGGCCGCGCGCAACCCGCTCGTCGACCTCCGGGTCACCGCGCGACCGCAGGTGCTGCTGACCAATGCCTCCTCGATGGTCGTCGGCATGGCGATGTACGCCCAGTCGCTGGTGGTGCCGCAGCTGCTGCAGCTGCCGAAGGCCACCGGTTACGGCCTCGGGCAATCGATGATGGCCATGGGCCTGTGGATGGCGCCGGCCGGACTCATGATGATGCTGGTCTCCCCCATCGGGGCCAAACTTTCCGCTCGCAGCGGGCCCAAGATCACCCTGATCGTCGGCTGCGTCATCATCGCCGCCGGATACGGATCGTCGATGGCGCTGATGGGCAGCACCTGGGGCCTGCTGATCGTGACGCTGATCATCAACACCGGCGTGGGATTCGCCTATGGCGCCATGCCGGCCCTGGTGATGGCCGCGGTACCGCAGTCGGAAACGGCCGCCGCCAACAGCTTCAACACGCTGGTGCGTGCGATCGGTACCTCGGTCGCTGCGGCCGTGGTCGGCGCGGTCCTGGCGCAGATGACGATCTCGCTCGGCGGGCATGCCGTGGCCAGCGAAAACGGATTCCGGGTCTCACTGCTGATCGGATGCGGTGTGGCCGTGGCCGGCGCACTGGTGGCGACGTTCATTCCGGGGCACCGGACGGCCGCGATCGCCGCCACCGCCGCTGTGGATATGGATGCCGAGCACAGCTCGCACCCGGCCGCGCACGTCGACGAGACCGCGTCCGCGATCGGCGCGAACGCGGTGCAGCGCAACGGCATCGGGCAGACCCTGCGCGAACCCGCGGTGTCCGGACCGGTCGCCTACGGTCGCGTCCACGACTCCCGCGGTGTGGCGCTGCCGAATGCGGTCCTGACCCTGATCTCGATGTCCGGCCGCCAGATCGGCCGGTCGCTGACGGATGCCGCGGGCTACTTCGAACTCACCGCCCCCGAACCCGGCTCCTATGTATTGATCGCCTCGATCGACGGCCGCCGCCCGGACGCCTCCACCGTGCAGCTCGCGCACCATCCGGTGCCGTGCGATGTGGTGCTCACCGCGATGGCCGGACTGACCGGCACCGTCTCGCGCGATGACGACGGCACCGCCATTCCGGGCGCCCGGGTGTCGGCCCTCGACGCGCGCGGTGAGGTACTCGCCTCCGCGGCCACCGCCGACGACGGCGCGTTCGGCCTCGCGGAACTGCCCGAAGGCGATTTCACGATCGCGGTGAGCGCCAACGGCTTTCACCCGGCCGCCCTCCCGGTGCGAGCCGGTGGCAGCGAGGCGCCGCGCCTCGACGTGTCGCTGCGCCCCTGCGCCCGCCTGCACGGCGTGGTGCGCGGACGCGACGGCCGCCCCCTGCCCGATGCCCTGGTCACCCTCACCGACTGGGACGGCACCGTGGTCGACACCATGGTCACCGGCCCCGACGGCGCCTACACCTTCGCCGACCTGCACGACGGCACCTACACGGTGGTGGCGAGCGGTTACGCACCCGTGCACACTCCGGTGGTGGTCGGCGCCGACGCCGAGGAGCTGAACGTCGAACTGGGGCACGGCAATTCGAGCGCCCACGGATCCGCCGACCAGCTGGCAAGCCCGTATTCGGGCAATTAGTTCCCGTCTCCCGTTCTGTCGAACAGCCTCGGGCGCGCGTCAGGGAAGAGTCGCGGTTCCACCGGGCACCGACCAGCTGGCCAGCATGCGCAGCGCCTGCTGCGACGGGCTGCCCGGCTCGGTCGTGTACAGGTACAGCGTCTGGTCGGAATCGCCAGGGAGAGTGAGGGTTTCGTACTCCACCGTGAGCTCGCCCGCCACCGGGTGACGCAGCCGCTTGGAGCCGTGCGTCCGCTGCAGCACCCGGTGCTCGGCCCACCACTGCCGAAATTCACCGGAGGCGGCGCTCAGCTCCTCGACCAGGGCGAGCCCGGCGCGATCTTCGGGGTTGTTGCCGACATCGAGGCGCAGGCTCTCGACCGCCGCACGGGCCTGCGTTTCCCAGTCGAGGAACAGCTCGCGCGGCTCGCTGCCCAGAAACATCCAGCGCACGTAGTTGCGCTCCCTTGCGGGCAGGGCGGCGAAGTCGGTGAACAGGGCGTGCGCCATCCAGTTGCTCGCCAGCACGTCGGCGCGGCGGCCGAGGACGAGAGCGGGCACCGCGCCGAGGGAGTCGAGCAGCTGGTACAGGCCGGGGCGAACGCGCTGCACCGGCACGCTGCGCCGGGCGATACCGCTCGGACGGCCGATCAGCTGCCCGAGGTATTCGCGCCCCGCGGCGTCGAGGTCGAGCGCGCGGGCGACGGCGTCCACCACGCCGACCGACGGTGTGATCCGCCGGCCCTGTTCGAGCCGGGTGTAGTAGTCGGCGGACACGCCCGCGAGCCGCGCGACCTCCTCGCGGCGCAGGCCGGGAACCCGGCGCACGCGGTTGTCGGCGGGGAGCCCGGCGCGGGCGGGATCGATCTGGGCGCGGGCGCGGCGCAGGAAGTCGGCCAGCTCCCGATTGGGCTCGCTCATACGTCCAGTGTCGCCGGAACCCGCCCGCGCTGCCTGGGTCGCCGCGTCCTACGTTCCGCCGTCCCAGGCCGAAGCGGGCCGGTTATACCGCCTCGACCAGCGGATACGGCGGCCAGACTGGGATCACCGGACCTCGGAGGGAGGTCCGCGAAACCCGAAGGAACGCAACGATGACCGCACCCGCAACCTGGTTCGTGACCGGCGCCTCCCGCGGCCTGGGCCTGGAACTGGTGAAGCAGTTGCTCGCCCGCGGCGAGAACGTCGCCGCCACCACCCGCTCGGCCGAGCGGCTGCTCGCCGCACTCGACGGCATCGACACCGCCCGACTGCTCCCGCTCACCGTCGACCTCGCCGACGAGAGCCAGGTGAGCGCCGCCGTGCGGCACACGCTGGACCGCTTCGGCAGTGTCGAGGTCGTGGTGAACAATGCCGGCTACGGCTACCTCTCCGCGGTCGAGGAGGTGTCCGACGCCGACGCCCGCCGCATGTTCGACATCCAGGTCTTCGGCGTCTGGAACGTGCTGCGGGCACTGCTGCCGCACCTGCGCACCCGCGGTCGTGGACACGTCGTGAACATCTCCTCGGTGCTGGGCATCACCACGGTGCCGGGCTGGGGCCTCTACTCGGCCGGCAAGTTCGCGCTGGAGGGGCTGACCGAAGCCCTGGCGGGCGAGGTCGCCGAGCACGGCATCCGGGTCACTCTGGTGGAGCCGGGCTACTTCCGTACCGATTTCCTCACCACCGACTCGCTCGCTCTGCCCGCTGCCACCACCGACGGCTATGAGTCCATCCGGCGGATGACGAGCGATCACCTCGCGATGCAGGGCACCCAGCTCGGTGATCCGGTGCGCGGCGCAGCCGCGATCCTCGCGCTCGTCGACCGCGGCGACGGACCGCTGCGGCAATTGCTCGGCTCCGATGCCCGCGCCTACGCGACAGCGAAGGTGGAGGCGCTGCGCGCGGACATCGAAGCAGGCGCGGAGCTGGCGCTCAGCACCGATACCCGATAGTCGGACCCCTAGCTGCGCAGTGCGGTGTGCAGCCGGGCCGCGGCAACGGCTCGGCGGCCGTCGCCGATCGGTAGCAATTCCAGTGCGCGCTCGTGGATTTCGATATCGGCCGGCATGCGTTCGCCCAACGCCAGCGCATGGCCGGCATCGCCACCGGCCAGGACCGCCGTGCGGACGGCCACGTCGAGATGTTCCCGCCATTCCACGATGCCGGGTGTCTCCGAATCCGGAAGCAGCGGACCGCGATACAGCCGCAGCGCCGCATCGGTATCTCCGGCGTCCAGCGCGGTGAGCAGATCGGCCGCGTCGCAGCGAATCGGCGCGGTCAGCCGGTAGACGCGGTTGGCGATGGCCGCGTCGGTGGCGCGGCGCAGATGTGAGACGTCGGCCTTGAGGGTGCTCGACACCACCGGGCGGTCGCCGTAGATCGCGTAGTGCAGACGTTCCGGGGTGAAGCCGCCGGGTTCGAGGGCCAGCAGGGTGAGGATTTCGATCTGCCTGGGGCGCAGGCGAATCGGAGTGCCGCACCGGGTGGCGCGTGCGGCGCCGAGACAGCTCAGCCGCAGGCCGGTCGCGGGTGGGGCGAGGGTGCGCAGACGATTCTCGATCGCGGTCACCAGCGATTGCACGGTCGCCATCGCCAGCGGATGGGTGCGATCCCAGGTCGAGGACAGATCCAGGGAACCGAGCCGGCGGCCGTCGGCGCCGTGAACCGGTGCGCAGTAGCAGACCCAGCCGTGCAGCGCGGCCACCAGATGTTCGGCGGAGAACACGCGGTGGGGCCGCCCGGTGCGCAGGGCCAGCGACAGCGCGTTGGTGCCCATATGCGTCTCGTCCCAGCGACCGCCGGGTGCGAAGTTCACGCGCTCGGCGCGCCGGCGCATCACCGGCCCGCCGCACGACCACAGAATCGTTCCGGCGTCGTCGGTGACGGCGGCGACGAAGCCCGCGTCCTCGGCGATGTCGCGCAGTTGCTCGGCCACTTCGGTGACCGGCCGATACAGCGGCGAGTCGAGCCAGCGCGCAGCGATATCGGTGTCACTGCCGGGTGCGCTGTCGCGACCCGGGTCGACCGATCCCAGCGAGCGCCGCCACGATCGACTCACCTCGGCACGTACGGTGCTGTCACACATCGTCTTCGACGCCGACGCCGCGTCCGCTCCGCCGCGAACCCAGCGCGCCCACTCGGATTCGAGCGCGGCTCGCCGCCGCACCAGGGTGCTGCTGTCGTTCATCGTCTTCTTCTCCGCCTTTCCGCCACCGCCCGTGCGGTCGCGTCAACCAGTTGCCAACCCCGTCGCACCACACTGCCGCCATGGACGACTCGACCACCGGGAATCCGGATCTCTCGCCGCACCGGAACGAGTATTCCGGCGCGGAACTGTATGGACTGGCCGTCGCCGATCGCGACGGTTTCTGGGCGCGGCAGGCCGAGCGCCTGCACTGGGACACCCCGTGGCACACCGTGCTGGAACGCCCCGCACCCCATCTCGCCCGCTGGTTCGCCGGCGGCCGGCTCAACGTCGCCTACAACTGCGTGGACCGCCACGTCGACGCCGGTTACGGCGATCAGGTCGCCATCCACTGGGTCGGTGAACCCGGCGACACCCGCGACCTCACCTACGCCGACCTGCAACGCGCCGTCCACCGCGCGGCGAATGGCCTGGCGCGCTCGGGTTTGCGGGCCGGCGACCGCGTCGCGATCCAGCTGCCGATGATTCCGGAGGCCATCGTGACGATGCTGGCCTGCGCCCGGCTGGGCCTGGTGCACAGCGTCGTCTTCGCCGGATTCTCCCCCGCCGCCCTGCGCGCCCGGGTCGACGACGCCGGAGCGCGCGTGGTCGTCACCGCCGACGGTCAGTACCGGCGCGGCGCGGCCGTGCCCATGAAGGAACGGGTCGACGAGGCATTGGCCGGCGCGGCCACGGTGGAGAAGGTGGTCGTCGTCCGCCGCGTCGGCGGCGACCTCGCCGGTGAGCTGCCCTGGACCGAGGGCCGCGACATCTGGTGGGACGAGTTGCTGGCCGGAGTCCCGGATCGGCACGAGTACACCGCGTTCGACGCCGAACATCCGCTGTTCATCCTCTACACCTCGGGCACCACCGGGAAACCGAAGGGCATCCTGCACACCTCGGGCGGCTACCTGACCCAGGCCGCGTACACCCATCGCCTCGTCTTCGACCACGATCCGGGCCGCGACGTGTACTGGTGCACCGCCGATATCGGCTGGATCACCGGGCACACCTATCTGGTGTACGGGCCGCTGGCCAACCGGGCCACCCAGGTGGTCTACGAGGGCACGCCGAACACCCCGCACGAGGGACGGCACTGGGAGATCGTGCAGCGCTACCGGGTGACCATCTACTACACCGCGCCGACGCTGATCCGCACATTCATGAAGTGGGGCAACGACATTCCCGCCCGCTACAACCTGTCGAGCCTGCGGGTGCTGGGCAGCGTGGGCGAACCGATCAATCCCGAGGCGTGGGCCTGGTACCGCGAACACATCGGCGCGGGACGGGCACCGATCGTCGACACCTGGTGGCAGACCGAGACCGGCGCGGCGATGATCGCGCCGCTGCCCGGTACCCGCCGGCCCAAACCCGGTGCGGCACAACAACCCTTGCCGGGCATCTCGGCGAAGGTGGTCGACGACGCGGGCACCGAGGTCGCGCCGGGCGAATCGGGGTATCTGGTGCTCGATCAGCCGTGGCCCGGCATGGTGCGCGGCGTGTGGGGTGACGAGGAACGCTTCCGCGCCACCTACTGGGAACGCTTCGCCGGCCACGGCTACTACTTCGCCGGCGACGGCGCCCGCTACGACACCGACGGCGACATCTGGATCCTCGGCCGCACCGACGACGTCATGAACGTCTCCGGCCATCGGCTCTCGACCGCCGAAATCGAATCGGCGCTGGTATCGCATCCCGCGGTGGCCGAGGCGGCCGTCGTCGGGGCCGCCGACGCGGTGACCGGGCAGCGCATCGTCGCTTTCGTCGTCACTCGCGACGGCAGCGGCGATACCGCCACCGAGGAACTGCGCGCCCACGTCGCCACCGAGATCGGCCCGATCGCCGCGCCCCGCCACATACTGCTCGTGCCCGAACTTCCGAAGACCCGCTCGGGCAAGATCATGCGCCGCATCCTGCGCGACATCGCCGACGGACGCGATATCGGTGAGACCACCACCCTGGCCGATCCCACTGTGGTGGAGCAGATTTCGCGGCAGTTCAGCCCGGCGAACTGACGCGCGCACCGACGCGACCCCGCCGCACAGATCCGGTGCGGCGGAGTCGCTCGTCGCGGGGACATCGGACATCATCGGCCGTCACCTCACGAAAATTCCGTACTTCATCGACGTCGGCGGGCAGGGTCGTCCGTGTCGAACGACCCTGCCCGCCATGCACTCAGCTCAGGTGGTGCACTTCCTGCAGCCCGTACATGGGTGTGGGAATGTGTTCGTACCGCGCCTTCAGCTGCAGTGCGAGATACAGCGAATAGTGGCGCGACTGATGCAGATTGCCGCCGTGGAACCAGAGGCCTTCCTGCTGGGTGGGCTTCCACATATTGCGCAGCTCCCCCTCGAACGGCCCCGGATCCTTGGTGGTACCCGAGCCGTAACCCCAGCATTTGCCGACCTTGTCGGCCACCTCCTGGCCGATCAGATCCGCCGCCCAGCCGTTCATCGAGCCGTACCCGGTGGCGTAGACCACCAGATCCGCCGGCAGTTCGGTACCGTCGTCGAGCACCACCGCATCCTCGGTCAGCTCGCGAATCTGCCCGTGCGCCAAGGCGACATCACCGTTCGCGATCAGCTCGCTCGCGCCGACGTCGATGTAGTAGCCGGAGCCGCGGCGCAGATACTTCAGGAACAGTCCGGAACCGTCGTCACCCCAGTCGAGTTCGAATCCGGCCGCGGTCAGCCGGTCGTAGAAGTCGGCGTCGCGTTCCCGGATGGCGTCGTAGATCGGAATCTGGAACTGGTGCATGATCCGGTAGGGCAGCGAGGCGAAGATCAGATCGGCCTTGTCGGTGGTGATGCCGTTCGCCAGTGCCCGCTCCGAATACAGATCGCCGAGTCCGAGTTCCATCAGCGAATCCGAGCGCACGATATGGGTCGAGGAGCGCTGCACCATCGTCACCTGCGCACCGACCTCCCACAGTGCCGCGCAGATGTCGTGCGCGGAGTTGTTGGAGCCGATCACCACGACCCGCTTCCCCGCGTAGGCGTCCGGCCCCGGATGCCGGCTCGAATGCTGCTGTTCGCCCTTGAACCGCTGCATACCAGGGAAATTCGGAATGTTCGGCTTACCCGACATCCCGGTGGCGAGGACCAGATGCCGCGGGCGCAGCACGACCTGCTCCCCGTCGCGTTCGACCCGAACCGTCCATTCGCCGGTGGTTTCGTCGTAGGCGGCCGAGGTGCAGGTGGTCTTCGACCAGTACGGCACCTCCATCACCCGCGTGTACATCTCCAGCCAGTCGCCGATCTTGTCCTTCGGCGTGAACACCGGCCAGTTTTCCGGAAACGGCAGATACGGCAGGTGGTCGTACCAGACCGGGTCGTGCAGGCACAGCGACTTGTAGCGCTTGCGCCACTGATCGCCGGGCCGATCGTGCTTGTCGACCACCAGCGCCGGCACGCCGAGCTGCCGCAACCGGGCGCCGAGGGCGATACCGCCCTGTCCGCCGCCGATCACCAGCACGTAGGGCTGGGTGCTGTAGCCTAGTTCGCGTTCCTGTCGCTCCCGCTGCTCGGACCAGGTGACGCGCTCGCGGGTGGCCCCGTGCTCAGCCCCCTTGGGCCGGCGCGGCCCCTTGTTCTCCTCCAGCCCCTGCAGTTCGCGCAGGCTGGTGAGCAGCGTCCACGCGCCCTCGTCGGTGAGGCGCAGATGGCCGACCGCACGCCCGACCGCGGTCTCGAATCCGATCCACGCGGTGATCACGCCGTCGTCCTCGGTCGCCGGTTCGGTGGTGTGGAACCCGCGCGGATCGGTGTCGCCGAGCCGCGCGCGCAACATGTCGGCGACCCCCTCGCGGCCCTCGACGGTCTTGATATTCCAGGTGAACGCGACCAGGTCCCGCCAGAAGCTGTCGAGTGCGAACATGCCGGCCGCCGCCTCGATGTCGCGCGCCGCCAGCGCGGATTCGAAGTCGCGCAGCCAGGTTTCGACCCGCTGCTGCGGACCCGCACCGTCGGAACGCTCCGCCACCGGTTCCAATGTCGAGGTCATCGGATACTCCTTCCCAAGATCTGTGACCTACAGCACACGCGAGTCGAACCGGTGTCACAATCGTTGCAAGGCGTTGCACTCTTCAGGAATGGACCACGTGGGCAGCTTCGAGGCGATCACCCCCGGAACGGATCTGCCGCGCTACGCCCGCGACCTCGTGCGCATGCACGACGCGGTCATCGGCGGCGGACGACCGCCGCTGCGCCCGCGCACGGTAGTCGCGCGATCCTGGTCGCGTGTGCTCGCGGCCGGGTTGGCGCCCGATCGGACCAATACCCGCGCGATCCTGCCGCTCGACGAGATCGAACAACGCCGCCGCACCTCACCGTTGCAGGAGGTGATCGGCGATCTGTCGCGCATCCTCACCGGGGTCGCCGACTCCTCGCAGATGATGATGGTCGTCGCCGACGCCGACGGCATCGTGCTGTGGCGCTCGGGCGCCGCGCGGGTACGCGGCCGCGCCGACGAACTCGGCTTCCGCGAAGGGGCCACCTGGACCGAAACCACGGTCGGCACCAACGCCATCGGCACGGCACTCGCCGAAGCCGTTCCGGTGCAACTGTTCTCGGGTGAGCACTTCGAACAGTCGCAGCATCCGTGGTACTGCACCGCGGCGCCGCTGCATGATCCGCGCACCGGCGATCTGCTCGGCGTCGTCGATGTGAGTGGCCCGGCGCTGACGCTGCACCCCACCGTGACCGCGCTGGTCAGCGCCGCGGTGGAGATCGCGCAGGGGCAACTGCTGCACCGCCAGTACGAACGATTGCAGCGGCTGCGCGATACCGCCATGCCCACCCTCTCGGCGCTGCCGGGCCCGGCCCTGGTCATCGACCGGCACGGCTGGGTCGCCCACGCCACCGGGGTGGCACCGGCGCGACGCATCGCGATACCGAATACCGAACGCGCCGTGCAGGTTCCGGGGCTGGGCCTGTGCATCGCCGAACCGCTGGCCGAGGGCTGGCTGCTGCGCCCCACGACCGGCGACACCCGCATCCGCATGACCCTCGACCTGTCCGGCGCACCGGTGGTCCGCAGCACCGGCGGCGAATCCGATTGGCACACACCCCTTTCCCAGCGGCACGCGGAGATCCTGCTGCTCCTGCACCGGCACGGCCGCCGCGGCATGTCGGTCACCGAACTCAGCACGGCGGTCCACGGCGACCCCGACCACGCGGTGGCGATCCGCGCGGAACTGTCGCGGCTGCGCCGCATTCTCGGTTCGGTGATCGACAGCCGGCCCTATCGGATCTCGGCGGCGGTGGAATTCACTCTCGAACTGGGCGATTGCGACACGCTCGCCGACTACGCGGTCCTCCGCGAGCCGAGTGCGCCGCCCGAAAATGACGAGTTTCGGAGGCGCCCCCACGGGTAAGGTCCGAGTATGCGCAGGACGCACTCGTCCGCGGCTGCCGATCACCGCGCGGGCCCGGCTGCCGGGGTGACAGCACTCGAATGCGATTCGCCATGAATACCGTTCCGCCCATCTGCTGGGAGCCGACGGAAATCGATCGCTGTGTGGTGCTCGACCCCGATATCACGCTCGACGCGGTGACGTACCGCCGATTCACCGACGACCTCGTGAAGTTCGTCGTCGAACAGCCCCGCGCGGTCATCGTCCGCGTCGACCGCATGACCATCGCCACCGAAACCGCCCTCACCGCGTTCACCAGCGCCCGGCTGCGCACCGCGAACTGGCCGGGCGTGCCGATTCTCCTCGTCGCCGAGGACACCGAACTACGCCGCCGGCTCGGACACAGCGCGATCCGCCGGTTCCTCGCCGTGCAGCCGAGCGTCGCCGCCGCTGTCGCCGCGTCGGGCGAACCGCCGATCCGCCGCCGGGCCGCCATGACCATGACGCTCTCCCCGGTCACCGGGCATCGAGCGCGCCGGCTCATCGACGACATCTGCGCCGAATGGGACATCGCCGAGATCAGCGAGGCCGCGCAGATCATCGCCACCGAATTCGTCGACAACGCCGATCTGCACGGCCACTTCACCGGCGTGCCCGATATCGACGTGCGGCTGGAATATCGCGAAGATCTGTTCACCGTCGCGGTCGCCGACCCCGACCCCCGCGAAGCGGTGCTGCGCGAACCGGGACCAGGTTCCGTCGGGCGCCGACTGCACGGCCTGCACATCGTGGCGGAGCTGGCCTCGGCATGGGGATGCGCGCCGCGGTGGCCGACCGGCAAGGTGGTGTGGGCGACGCTGGCGACCGCGCGGAACCGGCAGGTCAGCTGACTGCGGCCCCGAGCCCGGTTGCGGCTCCCTTGGCTCGGAAACGTCTCTCCTCCAAGCGGATTCGATACGTCCCATTCGCCACGCTATCCCTGCACCTGAAGCGGACCGACCTTCCTTTTCAACAGAGAACCGGTCCCGGGTGGTCGCCCGAGCAGCTGAGTGAGGGCCTCGACGACGCCTGTTCACCGCATACCCCGCGGGTGCGAATCGAACCTTTTCCCACCGGCCCCGCCGGAATACCTCGCCGCCCGCGGGGTAGGGCGTCCAGTGACCGGCCCAGCGCCCGCCACGACCACCACATCCGACCCCGCTATCGAGGAGTGAACGTGAAAGCAGTTGCGGGAGGATCCGGTCGAGGTGACGCGCGAGCTGACCGGCGGGATCGGCGCCGATCGCGTCATCGACGCGGTCGGAGTCGACGCCCAACGGCCCGAGCAGGGGCCGGCGGCGGACCACCTGCCGGTCGAGACCGACGTCTTCGAGGAAGAACGCCGCCTCGCCGCACCCGAGGGCAATATCGATTCCGGTCAGTGGCTGGTCGGCGACGCACCGAGCCTCGCCGGGCGCTGGGCGGTGCAGGCGGTCGCGAAGGCCGGGTCGGTCGGTGTGATCGGCGTGTATCCGCCCACCTTCGACCGGTTCCCGCTCGGGGTCGTCGTGAACCGCAATCTGACCGTGCAGGGCGGAAACTGCAACCACCATCGTTACGTGCCCGGTCTGCTCGACAAGGTGGGGCGTGGCGATCTCGATCCCACCCGGTTCATCACCCAGCACGCCGAACCGCAGTCGATGATCGATGCCTACGAGGCCTTCGATCTCCGGCGGACCGGCTGGCTGAAAACCGTGGTGCCGATGTAGGTCTGTCCGCCTGATCATCTCCGGCTGCCCCCGCGCCGGCGCGAAGCGCGGGTGGCTAATGTACGGACAGCTCGTGAGAACCCCCGGTTCACCAACCGAGAAGGCACGGGCGATATCAGGCATCGAGAAAGAAGAATCATGCGTCACGTCATTCGCGCAGCCGCGATCGCGGTTCTCGCCACATCCGCCACGGTCGGCGTCGCCGCTCCGGCCTTCGCCGAGTCTGGGTCGCCCGCGACCGCCACGGTCGCGGGCGACCAGGGCACACCGGCCGATCCTGCCGGTACACCGGTCGATCCGACCACGGAATATCTGAATGCGTTCGACACCATCGCCGGTGCGTGGGCCAACGACTCCACGGTCGGCCAGGTCGTGGGCACGGCGGCGGGCCTGGCGGTCGGCTGCCCGCTCGGCGCGATCACCGGCGGCACACTGACCATTCCGGTGCCGGTACTGACTCCGATCGGCATCGTGGGCGGATGCATTCTCGGCGCGGGCACGCTCGGATTCCTCGGTGGCATGGCCGGCGGCATCGCCACCGGCGGCCCGAGCTTGGCGAACGCGGTGGGTGACCAGTACAACTCGCTCCATTCCAAAGGCCTGATCGCACAGTCGATGCCGGCCGAGAGCAACGCGCGGTAATCGACACTCCCCACCGATCAGAGCGGAAGAATTCATGAAGACCACCACCCGGACCATCGCCGTGTCCACCTTGCTCGCCACCGCCGTCGTCGCGGCGGCCGGGGCCGCCCAGGCCGATGTCGTCGCTCCGGCACCCTCCACCCCCGCACCCGTTGCCCCGCAATCGGAGTGGACCAGCACCGACCTGGGCCCCGGCATCCGCTACCAGGACGACACGACCACCGGAACCGCGGCCCTGCAGACTCCGCTCGGCGCGGTGGCGGTGCGCCCCGGACAGTTCGACATTCGCGACGGTGCGGGCAGGACACTGCTCGGAACTCCGATCGAGGTTCCCGCGGCCGCCGATCCCGCCCACCCGACGGCGCCGTCCCAGCCCGTCGCCGGCGCCGTGGAATCGACTGCGGCACAGCCCGGCTCGGTCGCCGATACCCAAATGTCGGATCTCAACCAGGCCGTCGCCGCGGCGGCACCGCACATGGGTCTGGCGATGGCGGTCGGCGCGATGGCCGGTTCGGTGATCGGCGCGGCCGTCGGCTGCCCCCTGGGTATCGCCACCGGCGGCACCCTCGTCTCCGTCGCCACCGCCGGCACCATGACCGTGCCCGCGATGGCCGCGGCCTGCCTGGTCGGCGTGGTCGCGGTGGGCGGCCTCGGCGCGAGCGTCGGCGGTGTCGCGGTCGCCCTTCCGGTCGGAATCGCCGCGGGCACACAGAAGTACAACCAGCTGCAGGCCGAGCACGCGCAGAACGCGCACTGAGCCACCGCCGTGCCCGGCCCTCCGCGCACGCGGCCGGGCACGGCGCCGGACGGCAGGCGACGGCGTGTCGGCGTGACCTGGAGTGGTGCGCGGCGGACAGTGTGCACGATGTCGAGCGGCAGCAGATCGAGCGGAAGAAGTAAGCACCGATGAGTTTGTCCACCCTGGCCCTGGTGCTGGCGCTCGGGCTGGCGGGACCGCTGCTGGCGTGGCGCGAAGCCTGGCACATACCGGTGATCGTCGGCGAGCTGCTGGCCGGAATCGTCTGCGGCGTCACCGGATTCGGGGTGCTCGATGCCTCGGATCCGGTGTTCGCCTTCCTGGCCGATATGGGTTTCGCGCTGGTGATGTTCGTCGCCGGCACCCATGTCCCGATTCGCGATCCGCGGATCCGCTCGGCGCTGGGCATCGGTGGCCTCCGAGCCGTGCTGGTCGGGTCGGCCGCGGCCGTGATCGGCTATCTGCTCGCCGGCTTCTTCGATACCGGGCACGGCGCGATCTATGCGGTGCTGCTCGCCTCCTCCTCGGCCGCGCTGGTGCTGCCGATCATCGATTCCCAAGGGCTGCAGGGCCGATCGGTGCTCGAACTGACGGCGCAGGTGGCCATCGCCGACACCGCGTCGATCGTCGCGCTACCGCTGGTGATCGACGCGGGTAACGCCGGACGCGCCGCGCTGGGTGCGCTGGCGGTGATCGGCACCGCGGTGCTGCTGTTCTTACTGCTGCGGTGGCTGGAACGCTCCGGGCTGCGCCGGCGTGCGCACCGAGTCTCCGAACGCCGCAAATTCGCCCTCGAACTGCGGGTCAGTTTGGCCCTCGTCTTCGGGGTGGCCGCCATCGCCACCCGCACGCACGTGTCGATCATGCTGGCCGGCTTCACGGCCGGACTGGCCGTCGCGGCAGTCGGCGAACCGCGCCGGGTGGCACGGCAATTGTTCGCCGCGACCGACGGATTCCTCGCTCCCCTGTTCTTCGTCTGGCTGGGCGCTCGGTTGAATCTGCGGGAATTCGCCGATCGCCCGCGGTTGATTCTGCTGGGGCTCGCGCTCGGAGCCGGCGCACTGCTGGTGCATCTGCTCATGCGTCTGCTGGGGCAGCCGGTCACATTCGGCGCGCTGGCCGCCGCTCAGATCGGTGTACCGGTGGCCGCCGTCACCGTCGGCACCCAGCTGCATGTGCTGCACCCGGCCGAGGCGGCGGCGATGATGCTGGGCGCGCTGGTGACGATCGTCGCGGCGGCGGTGGCTGCCGCGCTCGCGGCGCGACGGCCGCCGGTGGCGGATCCCGTCGCGCCGTGAACGAGGGTCAGGGTTTGTGCGCCACCACCGCGAACATGGTCACCGAGAAGTGATAGTCGCCGGTCTCGGCACCGCGCCGGATTTCGGCCAGAACGTAGTCGCGCTGGGCAGCGGTGATCAGCCCGTCGGCCACGCCCCGGTCGGTGGCCGCCGTGAACATCGGGAGGATCGACTCGGGTTCCCAGATCACGGCCTCGGAACCGATATCGTCGATCAGCAGGCCGGCGTCGACCAGCCGTCCCCGTAAATGCCTGCCGGAGTTGCGATTCGGACTGTTGGTTTCCATCCGCTGCTGCAACGCCGCGACGACCTCGGGATCGCCGGGATGGAAGATCGCTGTCGACCAGTCGCTGTCGATCAGCACCACCCGCCCGCCCGGTCGCAGCACCCGCGCGATCTCCGCGGTGGCCTTCGCCGGATCGTCGAGGTGCTGATAGACCCGCTCACAGCGCACCGCGTCGACAGACGCGTCCGGCAGCGGCAGATCGTAGGCCGATCCCTCGATGAATTCGGCCCGTACGTCCGCGGCGCGTTCGCGCGCCACCGCCAGCATCGACGGATTCGGATCGATACCGATGGCCCGCCCGGCCGGACCGACCAGCGCGGCCAGCTCCACTACTTCGGTGCCGGTGCCGGAGCCCACATCGAGGGCGGTTTCGCCGGGTCGCAGCGCCAGCGCGGCGCGCGCCCACTCGCGCATCCGCACCACGCCGGGTAAGGCGGCCTGATTGTCGAGTATCCGGACGATCAGCTCCTGCTCCGGGTGGTCGACCTGGTCGATGTGGAAGGAAGGAACGCCTCGTTGATCGCTCACCCCGCCAGTATGCCCGCGCGATCAGTCGAACAGCAGGTGTGCGGCGTGGGCGAGTACATCCGATCTGCTCTCGCCGGGATGCTCGGCCTTGATCAGGCGATTGGCGATGACCATCGAAAAAGACAGCAGCGCAACGGCTTCCACATCCTCGGGTGCGACGCCGGAGTTCCGCAGCAGCGTGCGCAGATAGTCCATTCTGGCGTTGTCCACTTTCCGCAGCCGTGCCTCCACCGCCGGGTCGCGCCGAGCCCATGCCCGGATGGCCAGATCCAGCGGCGTCAGATCCTCGGCGAAGGTCAGCGTGCCCGCCCGCCGGATCATGCGCTTCGGATCGCCGCCCTCGCGCTCGACCTGTTCGCGCACATCGTCGACGGCGCGCCGCTCCCAGTCGTCGAGCATCGCCTCGAGTAGTTCGTCGCGGGAGCGGAACTGCCGGTAGAAGCCGCCGCGGGTCACGCCGAGCTGCGCCGCCAGCGCCTCCACCCGCACCGCATCGGGGCCGTGGTGCTCCAGCACGGAGAGCCCGGCATCGATCCACGCCTGCCGCGGAGTTCGCACCGGTGGCGCCATCACATCCTCCTTCTCGCCCGGCCCGATATGCCCTTGATTAGATCACCCTTCGATAGATACAGTACTGTTCTGTATCTATCGTGCAGTACCGAAACCAGAAGGTTCTCGTCATGTCCGTCCACACCTCCCCCACCGTCCGTCAATGCGGAATCACCGCCGACCTGCTCGCCCTCACCACCCTGGACGACGTCGTCTACATCGACAGCCACGTGCTGGAAACCCCCGCCGCCACCGCCCGGACCGCCGAGCAGTGGGCCCGCGCGATCATGGAGGACGTTCCCGAGGACGTTCGTACGCGATTGCGGGCGGCGTGGGCCGGTATCGAACTCGGCCTCACCCCCGGCGCGGCGGACACCGTCGCCGGCTGGCGCATCACCTTCTCCGCACCGGAATGCCTTCTACTGCGGGCCGATTCGGGTCTCGGATTCCACGGCGAACTGGCGCTCGAGATCCGTGCGGGCGTCGTCGCGCTGGCCACCTTCGTGGCCATGCGCGCGACACGCGCGCCGGATGTGTGGTTCGGCGTGGTCCCCGGCCATCTGGCGTTCGTGCGCTCACTTCTCGAACGAGCCGGCAGTGCGGAGCCGGCGGCGAGGTGACCGAGCGGTCAGTACCTCGCGACGCGGCTCAGTACCTCCACCTGCAGGCGTCGGCGATCTGCTCGGGCGTGGCATCGGAGAACAGCGCGATCTCACCGCGCCGCACGCTGCCGATGGTGTCGGCGAGGTCGTCGCCGAATGCCGCGCACAGCGCCTCGTCGGCTTCGAAAGCCGCCACCGCGTCCGCGAGTGTGGTGGGCAACGGGGTGATCCCGCGCGCGGACCGGGTGGCGGAGTCGAGTCGGGCCGGATCGCCGGCGACCGGCTCGGGCAGGGTCGCGCCCGCCTGCAAGCCCGCCCGGCCCGCCGCCAGCAGGCCCGCCAACGCCAGGTACGGGTTGGCGGCAGCGTCGAACGTCTTGATCTCGATATTGGCCGCGCGGTCGCGCTCACCTTCGCTTCCGGTGATGTAGCGCAGGGCGGCCTCCCGGTTCTCCAATCCCCAGCATCGGAAGACACCCGCCCAGTGACTGGGCTGCAAGCGCAGGTAGCTTGCCACGGCCGGGCAGCCGACGGTCAGTAGCGCGGGCAGACGGTCCAGGATCCCCGCGGCGAAGTGCTCTCCCTCCGCACCGATTCCGAAAGGACCGGGACCGCCGTACATCCGGTTCACCCCTTCCCGCCACAGGCTCAGATGGACGTGGCCGCCGTTACCGACGACACCGGGCACGACCACCGGGCTGAACGTCGCCCGCAAGCCGTGAGCGCCGCTGACGGCCCGGACGATCTCGCGCACCAGCACCGCGTTGTCGGCGGTGCGGACGGGATCACCGGAGGCGATGGAGAGTTCGAACTGCCCCACCTCGTATTCGGGATGTATCTGCTCGACGCCGATACCGCTGTCGCGCACCTTCGACACCACATCGCGCAGATACGAGGCCAGTTCGCTCAGCCTGGCCATCCCGTAAGCGGGCGCCGAGGTGGCGGGGCTGAACGTGTCCGGGTCGGCCGGGTCGGGGCGCGACAACGTCCATTCCAATTCGATCGCGGTGCGCAACTCGTAGCCGTCGTCGGCCAGCTCGGCGACGAGCCGGCGCAGCAGCAACCGGGAATCGCGCGGATGCGGCGTACCGCTTTGCGTATAGCGATCCGCGGGCGCCCATGCCCATCCCGGAAGCGCGGCCACGGCGGTGACCCGATCGAGGTCCGGGTACAGCCGTAGGTCACCGGTCGGGCCACCGGCGACATGCTCGGTCAGGATGGAATCGTCGACCAGGAATGCGTCGAAGACCGGCGAGGCGCCGATCCCCCAGGCCGCAGCGTGGGAGAACCGTTCCACCGGAACGGCTTTCATCCGGACGATGCCGCTGGTGTCGACCCAGGTGACCGCCACGGCGTCGATGTCGCGGGCACTCAGTGTGGCGGCGACGGCGCTCGCCCGATCCGCACGGTCGCGGCGCAACTGCTCGGTCAGTGGTTCCACGTCGACTCCCGGGAGTTCGATGGAAGCCGGCACAACCAGACACAATCGCCGGCGGGTGGCCGCGTTCGAGACTACGCGCCGATGTCTCGATCGCCCGCACTTCCGCCGCTACCACGCCGGATCACTCGACGGCACCCACTCACACGGAACCTACTCGAAAACCATCCGCGACGACGCGAGATCACCGCATGGACAGGCAGCCCTGGAAGGTCTGGAAATCGCCCGCGAAACCGGGGCCGCCGCTGCACACCGGCGTCCCGACGCCGGAGACCGTGACCGTGGCACCCGGCCCGGCGATGCCGATGGCCAGCCCGGGGCGGACCCCGCTCAGGTCGGCCGTCGCGCCGGGTCCGACCGCGATCGCCGCGGGCCCCGACCACGGCCCCGACGTGGACCGGGCGATACCACCGCCCTGCGCGATGGCCAGCGACAAACTCGTCGGCCCGGCATTCGCCGTGGCCGTACCGTTGATGCCGTAGGCGGCCGCCGCGCTCCCACCGGCGCTGGTGGCCGAACACGCGGCATCGGCACCCGTCTGGGCGACCGAGCCGGCGCCCGGCGCCGGACAGCTGGTGGAGTCGGCTTGGGCCGGCGCGGCCAGCAACGCGGCCGAGGTCAAGGCGATACCTCCGCCGGAAACGAGAGCGAACAGCGCGCGTCGAGCGGAAGAACGAGACATGAGGGCCTCCTCTGATTGGTTGGTTCTCGGCCAGGGTACCCCGTAATTCGATGCATAAACGATGCGTCTCATCTTTTGTTGCATCGATTGCAGCATGACGTCGCCCGTCCGGCCCTACCTCGCACGAAGCCGTTCCGAACCGATCATCGAGGTCACCCGGCGCATACCCGGCCGGGACGGACAACTTCCGCTCATGTGCATCATTTATGCATCGTTTGCTGTAGCCTTGGGTTCAGACGTCGAGGGAGGATCCCCGGACGGGCCGGAATACGCGGTCTCGATCCCCGCCTCGGAGAGCCAGCCGGCACCCCATATCGCTGTACCGCCGAACCGAGGAGTGGACGTGAGCGTCACTATCGACAATTCGTACCGATTGTGTTCCCCTGCAACAATTCTGGCCGACCACCCGGTGAATACGGTGGACGGTGTCGCGCGGTGGCGTACCGCGGTGCGGGATCGAGTCCTGACCGAACTGGACGCGTTCCTGCGCGAGAATCGCATAGGCGCCGTGCAGGAAATCGCCGTCGACGACATCGCCCGCCGCTACGTGGCAGGCGGCAAATGCCTGCGATCGACATTCATGTACATCGGCTGGCTGTGCGGCGAGGCACCCGACGCCGCCGCAGTGCGAGCCGCCGCCGCGCTGGAACTGGTCCATGCCTTCGCGATGATCCAGGACGATGTGATGGACGAGTCGGAGCTACGCCGCGGCGCGCCCACCGGGCATATCGCCTTCGCCGACGCACATCGGCACCGGCGAATGCCCGGCGACGCGGGTCGTTTCGGAGAGTCGGCGGCCGTGCTCCTCGGCGATATCTGCCTGGTCTGGGCGGACAAGATGCTGCGCGAGAGCGGGATTCGCCCCGATTGCCTGTACCGCGTGTGGCCGCGCTTCGACGAGATGCGCATCGAGCTGGCGGTGGGACAGTTCGGCGATCTGCTCAACGACGTCCGCACGGAACCGGATTTCGGGCAGGTGTTGGCGCTGGCACGTGCGAAATCCGGCAACTACACCGTGCGCCGGCCACTCGAACTCGGCGCGGCGATGGCCGGATGCGACGAGTCGACCCTGTCGGCGCTGAGCCGGTACGGACGCGCCGTGGGCGAGGCATTCCAGATGCGCGACGACCTGCTGGGAGTATTCGGAACCCCCGATGCCACAGGCAAACCCGGTGACGGAGATCTGACGCAGCACAAGGCGACCACCGTGGTGATCGCCGCCCGCCAGCTCGCCGAACCCGCCGCCCGCCGCGAACTCGACACGCTGCTGTCCGCACCGGTCGTCGACGCCGGCGCCACCGACAGACTGCGCGCCCTGATCACCGATTCCGGAGCACCCGCCCGGATCGAGGCGATGATCAGCGATCGCGTCGGCGAGGCGCGGCGCACCATCGAGAGCACGACCCTGCCCGAACCGATGCGCCGCGTACTCGACGGTATGGGCCTCATCTGCGTCACCCGGCACCCCTGAGGAGGAATCTCTCAATGAGGTTGTCAAGTCCTACTGGTGATTTCCGGGTTTGCTGATGGGGTCAGGTTGCGGGGGCGGGCTGGTAGGTCTTGTGGTCGCGGAGCATGG